>JAESQS010000090.1 GCA_016765035.1 Kordiimonadaceae bacterium
AAAATATTTAGCCATTTTACGGAGTGTATATTCAGTATTCAGATACACCAGTGCTTCGCCGCCGTCTTGCTGGTTCTGTGTACAAACATCAAGAGAACAAACCTCTGGCAAAGCCATTCCAATATGCTTCACGCGCTCTTCTGCTGAAGCCATATCTGTGCCCGGCCCGCCACGGCTTTCATCTTCAGGATCAGGGAAGAAGTCGCCCCCACCACCACAAGTAATATTCATGACAGCTTTAACGCCATTTTCCCGCACACGGGTCGCCATATCAAGAAACAGGTCTGCGTCACGGCTGCCGGCTCCTGTTTCAGGGTCCCGCACATGTAAATGCACTGCAGAAGCACCCGCTTGCTCTGCCTCTAGCGCAGCATCTGCGATTTGCTGCGGTGTAATAGGAAAATTAGGGTGGGCCAGATTATATTTACCTTCGCCAGTTACAGCGCAGGTGAGAATAACTTTTCTACTCATGGGATGATACTCCGTATTATTTATATTCACCAAAAATCATGTGAACTTGTTCGTCTTTTGTCATGCGCTGGCTGCGAAGACGTAATGCGTAAAACACAAGGCCCGCCGCCATCCACAAACCTATTGTTAAAAATTCAGCACTGCTCATCTGGCCCGGGCTACCCGGCACAACCATTAAGGCGATTAGGAACGCGCTACTGGCAATGCCTGCCCATATTGTGCTTTTGTTGATGCGATAAGGCCGCGCCATATCAGGTGCAGATGATCTTAATTTAAGAGTTGCCAGCGCCGTTATCAGTAATGTCACACAGAAAATGAGCGAGGAACTATTCACAATTAAAGTTAAACCCGCTTTACCCACAAACGGGCCCAAAAGCGCTGCTGCACCAACAAATAACACTGCATTTGTTGGTGTATGGTGCACGGGGTGCAATTGTGCGAACCACTGGGGAATTAACCCCCCACGGCCCTGAGCAAATAAAACACGCGTTGAGGCCATGAAAATACCGTTCAGTGTCGATATCAAGCCCAAAAGTGCGGCGACTAATACAAGTTTTGCTGCCCATTCATAGCCAAAGCTATGACGGAACACTTCTGCCATTGGCAGCTTGTCTTTATTCACCAAAATGCCTTCGAGCACTTCAGACGAGGCACTGTATCCAAGCGCTAAAATAACAAGCACATAAAACAGCACACCAATGAAAATGGATGCAATGATTGCTGTCCCCAACTGCCGAGGGGCCATAGAGGCACCAGCTTCTTCAGCCGCTTGCGGGATACAATCAAACCCAGATAGGAAAAAGGGCACAACAACAATAACAGAAGCCATACCAGAGAAAGCCGCAATCCAACCCGTTCCACCCCCAGCGAACAGCGGTTGAAGATTGCTGATATCACCTTTCACAAAGGCAACGACCGAGAAGACTGCCGTGCAAGCCACAAGGGCATAAATTACAAATGTTTGGAAACGCGCCATATCTTTAATGCCACGCCAATTCAGCCAAATAACCCAAAAACCAGCAAGGAGACCCGGAATGATACTGGACCAGCCGATACTGTAGCCACCGATTTTATAGAGAGCCTCACTGGCCAGTGACGGGACAATAGATTCCACCATTGCGCCCACAGCAATGGTTTCAAACGGGACGACAGCATTATACGATAACGCCAGTGCCCAAGATGTTATGAAGGCAACAAGAGGTCCAAAAGCCTTGTAACTGAAAGCAAGTTCGCCGCCAGAGACAGGCATTGCGCATGTTAACTCCGCATAGCATTTCCCAACGGGGATTAAAAGCAATCCACCAAGCAAAAAAGCCAGCACAGCACCAAGGACACCGCCATCTTGCAACCAATGGCCTGCATATACCACCCAGCCTACGCCGATGATGACGCCAAAGCCGATGGCAATATAATTTTTAAAGGATACGACCCGGTCCAACTGCCCTCTTTCAGACAGCGCCTCAGGCACAGCTTGGTCCGATTTTTCTTGTTGTGACATTATTCCTCCCACTCCGCATTACCGCAAACGCCAATTTTTTGACCAGAAACATTCTTAGCTCTGTCGCTTGCCAAAAACACAGCCATATCGCCGATTTCAGACATCTCGATCATTGTTCGCATGGACGTGTACTTCAAAGTATCAGCTTGCGCTTCAGCGAATGTCATACCGTAAGTTGAAGCATGGACACGAATAAGCTCCTGCCCGCGTTCATTATTGATCGAGCCGGGCAATATTGCATTACAACGAATATTATAGACCCCCAATTCACGCGCTGCATTCGTGGTGAGCGCTTCTAATCCCGCCTTTGAAGCAACATAAGGTGCGCGGTATGGCAAGCCCGTGCGCACAGAGGCAGTTGATATATTAATGATGGAGCCATGATTATCGCGTTTCATCCACTTGGCAGCGCGCTTCATGCAATAAAATGCTCCGTTTAGATTTACAGATATACAATCGCCCCACGCGTCATCATCTAGTGTGTCCAGAGATGCTCGTTCGCCGCCAATACCTGCATTATTTACCAGAACAGTCAGGCCGCCCCAACGCGCTTCAATGTCCGCAAACATCTTATCAACGGCCTTTGGATCACAAACATCGGCAACCGTAGCCTGTAACTCAGGGTGTTTGGCAAGGGCCTGCTCGATAGCAGTTTCATTGATGTCACATATATGAACCTGATCACCGTTTGCGAGAAAAGCTTCAGCGATAGCGAAACCAATGCCCGAGGCGCCTGCTGTTATTAATATAAAGTCTGGGCGTTTGTTTTCTGTCATTGGTTACAGTCCTACTAATACCTTGAATAACACCGTAAATATCCCGTTATGCGTCCTGCACCGCAGAACTGGCTGCTATGAAATGACTTGGGTACTTGCTGGCAAATTCAAACTGACAAAAACCTATTGTGCCGTCCAATATATTAAAAATAATGTTTGATACGTTTTGGATATACATCGGCCATGAAGGTGCCGTTGAAATGCTGAATTAGCGCACTGTCAGAAACACTGCCCCCTAAGGCAGCCTATGGGAAAATTGCCTTTCCTTTTTAAAAGGAACCTCGATAAAATACTTGTGCGGCGACAGTGCCAGAGGCAAAAGATATCAATAAAAATTAATAATATATTAGACCACTAAAGCGGATGTTTTTTACAATGGGACACTATGTAATGGCACTGTGACGGACAGTATGCCTGCCACAACAAGCAATTTTTGTCGTCAAACGCCACTGCTAGGTTTTAATCAGAGGGGGAATTACTATCATGACACATCTACAAAAGTCTCTTCAGCAGCGCATAAGAAGAATAGCAGCTCGCACGCTTCTTACAGCAGCCATTCTGTCGATCCCTGCGGCCCTGACAGCGGCTCACGGCAAAAACATCACTGATCCCGGGGTTTGGCCTGGTAAGCATTGGGAACAATCTACACCAGAAGCAGAAAATATTGACGCAGGCGTCATCACTGCACTGGCAAAAAGCCTCCAAGCGGGTGAATATGGCGCTATTACTCATTTTATGTTGATACGGAATGGACGTGTGGTCGCAAACCATACATTCAAGCCAGACCTGATGCTTCCTTCAAATACACCCGAAAGAAGCGACCAACCTAATGCGCTAAACCAATATAATTACGATCATCCAAACTGGCATCCCTATTATAACGGCACGGATCTGCATTCGCTGCAATCAGTCACTAAAAGCGTGACATCCGCAGCCATTGGTATAGCAATTGACAAGGGTATTATTAGCAGTGTTCAAGTGCCTGCTATGCCCTATTTTAACAGCTATAAACACGACCTGTCGGACCCCCGAAAGTCTGCCATCACCTTAGAAGATTTACTAACCATGCGGAGCGGCATTAAATGGAACACTGCTGGTGGATATGGGGCGGTTACTCACAGTACTGACATTCTTGAAAGCACTGATGAATGGATCCAATATATACTCAGGCAGCCCATGCAACAAGACCCCGGCACAGCCTTTAAATACAATGATGGCGTTAGTGTGCTAATTGGGAAAATACTACGGGAAGCCACTGGCGAACGAATTGACGAATGGGCCAAAAACAAGCTATTCCGCCCCATAGGCATTGATGATTTTTACTGGAAAATCACCCCTGACGGTGAAGCTGACACTGAAGGCGGGCTCTATCTAAAACCACAAGACCTTGCCCGTATTGGGTATTTATTCCTTCGCGATGGCAACTGGAATGGCACACAAGTACTATCTAAAGCATGGGTAGATGCTTCCATTAACCCTGTTACACCCGATGCTACGTCTCAGAAAAACATGGGCTATGGGTACCAGTGGTGGGTACCGCAGCACCAAGATGGTAAAGCGCGCATCTTTGCTGGAAACGGGTATGGCGGACAAAGGCTGATCGTATCAAAAGAACATGATTTAGTTTTGGTAATTAATGGCTGGGATCTTCATAACCAAACAGATAAATCCACAGCAACTCTCCTGCAAGATGTTATCATTCCGGCCTTAAGGCCCTAAACATAGGCCTTAGCTAAAATAACCTCATGTGGCTGCTGGCTACATGAGGAACTGCTTGTCCCTACTTACACTGAGTTTATTCGCGTATTAGTCACTAGAATATACGCCTCTAAACCATAAAGTAGACTAGGTTATCATCTTCCGCTGAAGGGCCTCTTTTGTTAACTTCAAGAACCTCTGCAACGTGGGGTTTGAGTTATCCTTTCGCCATACGAGGGCCTGATCAAGGAATGCATCCGAATGATTGATGGGAATTAGCTTTATCCCTGATAGGAAAGAAGGCACTGAACCAACGGTTGCAAATGTGACTCTGCCGCCACGCTGCACCATTTCCATCTCCACTAGAGAACTATTTGAACATAAGGCCGAACGATTTTGGATGCCCGCTTTCGCCAATAATTGCTCAAGTTTCTCAGCAAAAGGTGTCTTTTTACTGCCCGAAGCATGGAGCAGTTGTTCACCTTCTAATTCTTCCAGCTTGATCGACTGCCGACTTGCCAGCGGGTGACCATCGGCGACCACCACCACGATAGGTGTAGGGGGCAATTCAAATATCTCACAGCCAAGTAATGCAGCATTTAAGGGAAGCGTGGTGAACAGACAGTCCAATTCTCCACTATTGATGCGCCCAGCAACATGCGTGGAAATACCTTGAAAGAATTCTAGATAAATATTTGGATAACACTGGTTAAACTCTAACAGTAAATCTGGGAGCCAACCGGATATATAATCATCCGTATGCATTATTGTTAAAATGCCAGATTCGCCGCTTTTCGCAAGCAATGCGCTTTGTTTTGCCCGTTGGCTTTCTTCCAAAATTCGACGCGCCGAAACCAGAAGTGTCTGCCCCGCAGGCGTTAGCTTTACATGTCGTTTACGACCCCGTTCCAAAAGGGATGCACCAATTTCTTCCTCCAGCTTTTTTATGGATTGGCTAAGAGGTGGTTGTGTCATATTCAGTTTTTCAGCCGCTCTGCTAAAATGCAGCTCTTCCGCGACCATAACAAAATATCGTAATTGGGTAAGTTCCATGGGTTTCTGATCTATTATTTATATCTAATGCCTATCTATAGGACGTAACATATATAAAAAACCATCCATGGCAACTAAGAACCAGAGAAAATTGGCCCGGAGGTAGGCTGGCTTTTATGCTGGAAAAATTGTGAGGTGCAGCAGAATGTCCAAACAGTTAACTTTCATTCAAGAGAGGGCCAAGGTGCTGCTCATAATGCCGCCAGCGCTCTTGCGAAGTTTTATATATAGGTTGGCGCACCTGCCAATTACTAGGCGTCCTGATAGACCTTTTTTTAGCAGCATAAGATAATAATTCATCACTCCAGTCTATGTCCAAAAAGCGGGCAATATCCTGCAATGTAGCTTCTGGATTTTCAACAAGATTGCCGTATTCTAGGTCATAAATCTGGCACCCAAACACTTGCTTCCAATGCTCCATAAGTTTTTCATATTGAGCATAATAGAAAGCAATATCCTTAAGGCGTAACGACCAAGTATGGCCGTCACTGAAGGATTCAGAAAAACATGAAAGGCAAACGTCCAATTTATTGCGCTTGCAGTGAATAATTTTTGCGCCCGGATACACATGAGCCATCGCCCCCAACTGGGTAAAGTTGAAAGGCATCTTATCAACCACATGGGCGACTGAAGCGTCTACTTCATCAAGAATAGCATCAAACCTGTTTCGTAGGTCGCTGGATGCCTCCGAAAGGCTCTTTTCAGTCCAGTCAAAACCCGGTTTGCCATCTGTTGTATGAAAAGATTTCCCCAACCGTTCTCGGCCAATAAAGAATGGCACTTCACCGGCCCCTTCTATTTCGGGGTGTCCCGACAGCATATATTCCAAAAGCGTCGTGCCGGAACGCGGCATACCAACAATGAATATCGGCTTGTCAGGGGCCGTGGCTTTAGGCCAAAACTGTTCAATTGCGTCGGATGAATAGGTGTC
The DNA here is from genome assembly GCA_016765035.1 of Kordiimonadaceae bacterium. Taxonomy (GTDB): domain Bacteria; phylum Pseudomonadota; class Alphaproteobacteria; order Sphingomonadales; family Kordiimonadaceae; genus Kordiimonas. Next base: position 6,428 of record JAESQS010000090.1, read on the forward strand.
CATGAGATTTTGGATATAATTCTCATGGTCAGATTGATTAAAGGAAAAAATTTCAGCAGCGATTTCATTTCCTGACTGAAAACATTCAAATGCCTTGTCATAATTCCTTTTTACGTCATAGCATTTCCCCAAAGCCTGATAGGCACGGCACCTTTCTTGATAAGAGAAACTGCTTTCTTTTTCCAAGGCACCTTCTAATTCAGCCAAAAGTGCCTCGGGTGCATCCGCGCGGGAGACAGACGCCAAATGTGTCAGCGAAGGCAAAAAATCTGGGGCCGAGGATAGCACCTCACGGAAAAAATCCTTGGCCTTTTCAAAGTCCCCGTCTTCTTCGTATATCAAACCAAGTTCATGTCGAATATGCACATCATCTGGTGCCAGCAATATAGCTTTTTCAACAAGCTCCCGACGTTCAATCAAGCATTTTTTGTTCTTGAATCTCAAATATATAGAAAATAGGCATTGGGCCAACTCAATCATTATGCGCGGGTCTTGTGGCTCCAACATCAGGGCAGAACGAAAGTGACTTTCCGCATCTTCCGCATAATTTGACCTGTAAAGCGCCCGCCCCAGCATATGCTGCAAATCTGCACGCTTAGGAGCAATATCAATAGATTTCAGCAAGGCCGGGATCGCATCACTATAGTCTTCACGGGCAAAAAAATAGGCCCCCAGAGCCGCGCCTGAGGCCTCATCCAGTGCCAAAACCCAATATTCATCATGCGCAATTTCGCGCAAGGTTTGAAGGCGGTCCATCTTTGTCCATAATTTGACAAGATTGCTACGCGCCTGAGTTAATTTTGGTGCCAGTTCCAGTACACGCAAGAACAACCGTTCGGCAACAGCCGGCTGGCCAACAAAGGCATATGCCAGCGCCAAGTTATGCAATAAATCCGGATGTTTCGGATAATGCCGCCTCATTTCCTCATATATATCAAGCGCCTGTTGATGCTGCCCTTGCTGCTGCAACTTGATTGCATCCTGCATTAGGGCAGATGCTTTTTCTGGTGTCATGCTGGCTGATCTCAATTCTATAAAAGAGTGTTGGCGCGCGCAGGATTTTGATCCCCACGCGCGCCTAACATGCATTATATTTTATACTGTGTAGAGCGAAAAAAGACTATTTCGCCCTTACATCAGCAACCTCAAATACACTGAGAATGACCTTGGCGTTCCATAGTTCAACCCAAATGGGCTGCCCGACGGAAGGACATAATCTTTATCAAAGGCATTTGTAATATTCGCCCCAATCTCAAAAGTATCTGAGATAGGGTATGAGGCACTGAAATCGACTATAGTGTATGCCGGTATCGTGAAATTACTAACAAAGCTATCAAGCGAAACAGGCAATTGGCTACTGGCATAGGCAACGGATGCTCCTATATTCAGCCCGCCCAACGCGTCCTCACGATCAAAAGTATAATTTACCAGGAAGGATGCCGTATGGTTTGGCCCGCCGCGCAGCTCCAAACCAACCAATTCAGGGATTTCCGGATTGGCCTTTATCTCCCCTTTTTGATAAGCATAATTTGTCGATATTGCGAGGTTGTCAGTGACTTGACCAATCGCTTCAAGTTCAAAACCCCATTGTTCAGACTCCCCTGCAGGGATATAAAATCTATCCCCAATCACATTCGCAGGGTCAAGAACTGCCTCATTGGATATTTTCAGCAAAAACACCGCAGCGTTTAAGCCAAGTGCGCCATCGCGGAAAATATTTTTTGTGCCAATTTCAAATAATTGCCCTTGCTCGTTCGGGGTTACGCCCCCATCCCGAGTAGGTAGGTTTCTTGGCGAAAACCCATCAACATAGGTGACATAAACATTCTTAGAAGGCAGAAATTCATAAACAGCACCAAGGCGCATGGTGACTTCACCAACAGTGGCATCAACTTCCACAGTACCAACTCTAAAAATACCTTCTTTTGTTAGCGCGGCATTATCACCTCTAATAACAAACCGATCTAACGAGTCATAACGCGCGCCCATCAACAAACTGAATTTATCAGTGACATTAAGGTGCAACTGCCCGCCAAAGTTCAGAATTTTCTCTTCAAAATGTCCTGAGCTTCCGAAGCAAAAAATGCCTGTACCATTTTCTGCATTTTCCTCTGTAACAAAAACAGGCAAGATATCATCGGCTTTGAAATCAAATATATTGATGTCGCCATTACATGCGGCAGCATAACCAAACGTACTTTGCCGGTGCTGATAACCGCCTAATACAAAGAGAGTATGCTCCTGCCCAAAAGCCTCAAAGGTTTTTTGCAGTGACGTTTCGCCCGTATAATAAATGTCCTTATCTCGTAGATCCTGTGAGTAGATTGGTACTAAGCCATAGGAGGCAGAACTCGGATCATTTGAGACTGGATAGGAATACGCATCCACATAGGCCGACCTTACTTCAAGGTTAGACTTTGTATAGCTGAAAACCCCAACCAATTCAGTCGTGTCGTTTAGCTGGTGTCGAAGCTTAAGAATTGCTGACCTTATTTCATTATCAGAGTTGCTATAGCGTTCGTTACCGGGAAACGTGTCGCGCGACAGAATATCGTCTTTCGGCAGAACGATATTTCCGTCAGCATCCTCAAATACTGGCACGGACCCGCCAGCTATATTCCCTGCACTTTGAAAATACCCCGTTAAAGAGATTTCAAAGTCATCGGTTGCGTCAAAAACAAACGAAGACACAGACGTTAGAATATCGGAATGTTCTCCAGTTCTAAAAGTGCCGCCTTGGCGGTAGCCTATGCCCGTCCGAAACCTGAGCCGCCCATCTTCTGTTAGGGGGCCTGTAACGTCAGCCTCCATACGGAAGGAACCATAAGAACCATACCCAAGCTTCGCAGAAGCAAAAAACTCATGCTGAGGCTTTTTGGTTACTAGATTAACAATGCCGCCATATGATGCCACGCCATAGCCAATGGATGCCGGGCCTCTCACAAATTCAATACGTTCAATCCCAACAGTGTCTAGCAAACCCTGAAAAGCGAATGTGTAATTATTCAATTTAAAACTGTTGTTCAAATCAAGCGTTTGACCGCGGAAAGTAAACCGCGTCCTTGGCTCGCCATAGCCATTCAAGCCTTGCTCTGTCAGGCTCGGAACATACCGTGAGGCATCTTCAATAGTTTGGATGTTCGCCACCCGCATAAAATCCTCAGTCATAACAGAAATTGACTGTGGTGTTTTCGCTATTGGTAGATTAAACCGCGCGGCACTACTAGCATCGCTCGCACGGAATAGCTCCGGCTGCTTCCCGGTAATAATAATTTCGTCTATTTCACTCACGCTCTCATCTACGACCGTAGCGTCGCTGATCCCGCCAGCTAGTACTGTATTTGCCCCGAAAAAAACCGTTGCAACACTTGAGAGTAATGAATTTTTAAGTCTCATTTTTGACATTCTTTTTTCCTCCTGACTTATTCTGGCGAGTTAACCATCGCCCCACCCTGATATGCATCCCGACTGCAAACAGCGAAATGCTAGCGGGATAGTAAAAGTGGTTTTTGAAATAGTCTAATACCGATATAAGTGTTTATGATTTTATTATTATATCATAAACACAATCCGGACATGCCAGTGGTTATGCCGCAGCTCGGCGAGAAGTGAGCGAAAGTGTCTAATGCGTGAAAGCATCTAAGGCATATCTGGCTCTACCTAAATGGATATGACTTAATGTGAAGGCAATTCAAGGTGTTCTTGCATCACCTCAATAAAGCGTTTCAAGGCCGGGTTTGTATTATCTTTACGCCAAACAAGGGCTCGTTCCAGATAGGCATCAGGGTCATCTAGTTTCAAAACTGTTATGCCCTTCATCCCTGTGGGAACAGAGGTTTCAGTTGTGAAGGTAATGCCATAGCCCCGCCTGACCATCTCCATTTCAACTTGAGAGCCATCCGTTGCAAAGCGAGATTTGATTTGAATACCCGCTTTAACCTGTAGTTGCTCCAGCTTGACACCAAAAGCGGCTGTTTTTGTGCCTGTAATTTGAAACAGACATTCATTGATTGTTTCTTCTAACGTCACTTTTTTACGTTTACTTAAAGGGTGGTTATCAGGAACAACGGCAACTATTGCTGTTGGTGACAGAGGGAGTATTTCGTAATCAGCCGCAGCAGCGGGCAAGGGTAGCGTGCTAAAGGCACAGTCCACTTCTCCCCGGTTAATCCGTTCTGGAAATCCTGTCGTAATACCCTGATAAAAATCGAGGTAAACATTGGGGTACCGAAGGGAAAACTGGTATAATAAATCAGGCAGAAAATCCGCGATATAATCGTCAGAATGCACGATGGCCAGCATCCCAGATTCGCCCTTATTTGTCAGATAGGCACTCTGCTTGGCTTTTTCACTTGCGACTAGAATACGTTCAGCAGACTCTCG
>JAESQS010000091.1 GCA_016765035.1 Kordiimonadaceae bacterium
AAAGTATGCCTGAAACCGCAGAAAATGTAGCGGAAGATTTTGGAATTTCGCGCCAAGATCAAGATGCTTTTGCCGCGCGCTCGCAGGCGCGTACAGCCGCAGCGCAAGAAGCAGGCTTCTTCACGGATGAAATCGCACCTATTGAAGTGCGTGTCAGCCGTAAAGAAAGCAAAATATTTGCCCAAGATGAGCATCCTCGTGCAAGTACCACTGAGGAAAAGCTGGCCAAATTGCCAACGCCTTTCCGTGAAGGGGGTACAGTAACCGCCGGGAATGCATCGGGCATTAATGACGGTGCTTGTGCTGTGGTGGTTGCGTCGAAAGCGGCTGTGGAGAAATACGGCCTCACGCCAAAAGCAAAAATATTGGGTATGGCAGTAGCAGGTGTTGCACCGCGCATTATGGGCTTTGGCCCGTCACCTGCCAGTAAAAAGCTGCTGTCGCGGCTTAAACTTTCTGTGGCAGATATGGATGTGATTGAATTGAACGAGGCCTTTGCGGCGCAGGCGCTTGCGGTCACGCGGGACTTGGGCCTTGCTGATGATGCAGAGCATGTAAACCCTAACGGCGGCGCAATTTCGCTTGGGCACCCACTGGGCATGAGCGGTGCGCGTATTGTTTATACCGCCGCCCGGGAGCTTGAGCGCCGGCAGGGCACCTACGCATTATGCACCATGTGCATTGGTGTGGGGCAAGGCATTGCAATGGTTATAGAGCGTGTCTCTTAACTGTTAAACCGTGTCCTTTAGTTGAAATCATATCCGCCCACGCCTCGCTTAGTCTCTGGCCCAACCACCTGCTAGGATACACTGTGGAGTGGTAGGGCCAGAGACTAAGCGGGGCGTGGACGGATATGTAACTAACTAAGACGGATATGATCTAAATCACTATTTAGCGCATAGCGTACCTTTCAGCTCTGGGTGATTTTAGCTCGCTTAGGGAAGCCTAACGATTTTTGAAGACATTGGCTGCATACTCCCAGTTGAACCTACAGGTAGTTATAGAGGAATGATTGAAATTTATTTATTGACCGGGCGGTCGGTTAATTATACTATTCATTAAATGCAGATACGGCAATTGCCAAAATTACAGTTGGCTTTGATGAAAGATGGGAGGTGCGCATGTATACCACTGATCTACGAACAGCAGAGGAAAAGGCTGAAGAAGCCCGTAAAGGCGTGCCGCGCTCGGCCCTTGATACTGATGCGCTTGAGGCGGAGTTCCAAGCCCGGATAGATGCTGATGCCTACATTGAACCAAAAGACTATATGCCCGATGGCTATAGGAAAACATTGGTTCGCCAAATGTCACAACATGCGCATTCTGAAATTGTTGGTATGTTGCCTGAAGGCTGCTGGGTTGGCCGCGCACCAACATTAAAACGCAAAATGATTTTGATTGCTAAAGTGCAAGACGAGGCAGGGCACGGACTTTATCTTTATAGCGCTGCGGAAACATTGGGCACATCGCGCGAAGAGCTGGTGCGCCAACTGCTGGCAGGTGAAGCCAAATATTCAACAATATTTAACTATCCAACAACCAACTGGTCTGACGTTTGCACCATTGGCTGGCTTGTGGATGGGGCCGCAATCACCAATCAAATTCCATTGTGCCGGTGTTCATATGGGCCTTACGCACGGGCCATGGTGAAAGTGTGTAAAGAGGAAAGCTTTCATCAGCGCCAAGGGTATGAAGCCCTGTTGCAGATGATGAAGGGTACAGAGGCCCAAAAACGCATGGTGCAGGATAGTTTTGACCGCTGGTTTTGGCCCTCTTTGATGATGTTTGGGCCACCAGATAGCAATTCTGCCCATAGTTCACAGAATATGAAATGGAAAATAAAACGCTTTTCCAATGATGAACTGCGGCAACGTTTTGTGGATGCCACCATTCCGCAAGCTGAATTTTTGGGTGTGAAGGTGCCTGATGTCATCGTGAAAAATGCAGAAACCGACCACTATGATTTTGGCGAGCTGGACTGGGATGAATTTATGGCGGTGGTGAAGGGCGGCGGTATTTGTGCCTCTAACCGCATTGATGCCCGCAAAAAAGCCCTTGAAGACGGTACTTGGGTGCGGGATGCCGCTTCTGCTTATGCAGAAAAGCAGCAGGTTGCCACCGTTGCAGCAGCGGAATGATTGAGCAGAATAGCTGAAAGGAAACACCATGGCTGATGATTGGGATCTATATGAAGTGTTTATTCGCTCGAAGCGTGGCTCGTCACACAAGCATGTAGGCAGTGTACATGCGGTGGATTCTCGCTTGGCTCTTGAAAGTGCCCGTGATCTATATACGCGCCGCAGCGAAGGCGAAAGCCTGTGGGTTGTGGCAGCAAAAGACATTTTGGCATCGGACCCCTTGGAAGGGGATGCGCTGTTTGGCCCTGCGGCTGATAAAATTTATCGTCATCCAACATTCTATGAAATCCCCGATGAAGTCGGCAAAATGTAGGAGATGGCTATGGGATGTATTTATCAAACTGAAGAAAACCCTCATTTCCAATATGTTTTGGGGCTTGCAGATGATGCTCTTATTTTAGGGCAGCGCTGGGGTGAATGGCTGAGTAAAGGCCCTACGCTGGAGCTTGATATAGCGGCTTCAAATCTGGCGCTTGACCTGATTGGGCAAGCCAACCTGTTGCTTGAACACGCAGCAGAGCTGGAAGGCAAAGGGCATACAGCGGATGATTTGGCGTACCTGCGGGACGCGCATGATTTTCGTAACCACTGGCTTGTTGAACAGCCCAATGACGATTGGGGTGTAACCACCGCGCGTATGCTGGTGTTCAGCCTGTATCAATATTGCCGGTATGAAGCCCTTGTAAAATCAAGCGATGCTCATTTGGCAGACATTGTTGCTAAGGCGCTCAAGGAAGTGTCCTATCACCGGCGTTTTGCTGCTGAGTGGACAATTCGGCTGGGGCAGGGCACAGAAGAAAGCAATCAGCGTATTCAGCGCGGGTTTGATATGCTCTGGCGTTTTGTGCCTGAGCTGTTCGAGACTGTATGCTGGGAGCAAACACTTGCAGATGATGGCATTGCCGTTGCATCAGGGACGTTGCAGGATGCGTGGGAAGCAGAAGTCACATTAATCCTTACACAAGCCAACCTTTCGGTACCGAAAGGGGATGCCCACCAGTTTGGCAGTCGGCACGACGGGCATCATACCGAACATTTAGGAACGCTTTTGTGCGAGCTTCAATTCTTGCAACGGAGCTATCCCACTGCAAGCGGTGCTGTTTGGTGATGACAGATTTGGCACCACACCTAGAAAGCAGGCAGCCTGCGCACATGCCCGGTACGGCAGAAGAAGCGGCCATTTGGGCTGTGTTGGCTGAAGTGCCGGACCCTGAAGTGCCTGCCCTTTCCTTGCTGGATTTGGGGGTTATTCGGGCTGTACATGTTGTTAGTCCGCCCAAAGAAGGCCGTGGAGGTGTTGCAAAAATTGATGTGACACCAACCTACACTGGCTGCCCTGCAACAGGGCTGATCAATGAAATGATTAAGGCCGCAGTAACGAATGCAGGGTATCATGATACCAGTATTAATATGGTAATAAGCCCGGCATGGACGACAGACTGGATTACAGCGGAAGGCCGCGAAAAACTACGTGAATATGGCATTGCGCCGCCTGTTGGCAGTGCGCCGTCAGGCAAGGCAGCTTTGTTTGGCGTGTCGCCAGTCGTGACATGCCCCCGGTGTTCTTCAGAAAACACCGAACAAGTAAGCGAGTTTGGTGCCACTGCTTGCAAAGCTATGTACCGCTGTCTGGCGTGTCAGGAACCCTTTGAATATTTTAAGTGTATTTAGGGCGAACCCAAAAACACTTGTACATAATGAGAATAAAGACCCATGCACAAACTTCACTCGCTTACCGTATCGTCTGTAGAGAAAAACACCCCTGAAACAGCCGTATTGACACTTGATGTACCGGCTGCATTGGCTGATGAGTTTGCCTACAGCCATGGTCAGCATTTAACATTATGCGCTGATGTGGACGGTGAAGAAGTGCGGCGGTCCTATTCCATATGTTCTGCGGTAGGGGATGGGCAGCTAAAAGTTGCCGTACGCAAAGTGGCTGGGGGGCGTTTCTCTACGTATGCCAATGAGACATTACAGGCAGGGGGCGAAGTGAAAGTGCTGGCCCCGGCAGGGCATTTTGGCATTGCGTTAGAGCCAGATAGCGCGCGCACCTATGCGGCTTTTGCTGCGGGCAGTGGTATCACACCGATTATATCGATCCTTAAAACTACATTGGCGGCAGAGCCGGATGCGCGCTTTATGCTGTTTTATGGGAACCGCGACAAAAGTTCGACTATCTTTCTTAATGAACTGGCATTGTTGAAAAATACCTATATGGACCGCTTCAGTTGCTGGCATTTTTTAAGTCAGGAAGAAACTGAAGCCGCCTTTTTAAAGGGCCGTCTGGATGGCGAAAAAATACAGTATATTTTAGACAACATCATGCCAGCGGCTAAAATTGACCACGCCTTTGTTTGCGGGCCGGAGGCGATGATTGACAGCACTGTTGAAACATTGCTGGCTGCTGGCATGGCAGATAGCACTGTGCATTTCGAAAAATTTATGAGTGAAGGACAGCAATCTCAGGCGCCTGTCCGCTCTGAAGCTGCTGAGGGGGTTTCTGCTGTTACCTTGATTATTGATGGTGATGAACTGCTTTTGAAAGCGGATAAAAAAACACTCTTGCTTGATGCGGCCCATGACCAAGGCATTGATGCGCCCTTTGCCTGCAAAAGCGGCGTGTGCTGCGCGTGCCGCGCCAAAGTATTGGAAGGCGAAGCGGAGATGGTAATGAACCAAGGGCTTGAGCCAGACGAAGTGGCCGCAGGCTTTATTCTCACCTGCCAGTCTTATGCCGTCAGCAATAAACTACGCATTAGCTTTGATGAATAGGGCACTGGCCTTTTAAGGCTAGATCATATCCGCCTTGAGTTAATATACATATCCGTCCACTCCCCCTACCCAACCACCCCACAGTGTATCCTAGCGGGTGGTTGGGTAGGGGGAGTGGGTGGATGTGATACTAATTATAGAGATACGCTCTAGCCTGTTTTTATGGGCTTTCCCGGCGCTGGCCTGCTTTTACAGTTTTTAGGGCGATGCTGGAATATACATGGTCGACCCCCGGTGCTTGAAATATCCTGTCATTTAAAAATAATTCATAGTCGCGCACATTTCTTACCAGAATTTGCAAGATGAAATCATATTGCCCGGTTACGGCGTGGCAGCTTAAAATTTCAGGCATGTTGTTCACAGCTTCTTCAAACAGGCCAACATTGTCGCGGGAATGGCGGTTCAGTGTGATGTGGGCGAATACTGTTAGCTCATAGCCCAGTTTTTCATAATTAATCTGTGCTTCATAGCCGTCAATGATGCCGGTTTCTTCAAGTGCTTTTATGCGTCGCCACACGGAGGCCGATGAGGCCCCAACCTGTTCAGCTAATTGCTGTGAGCTGAGTTTGCAATTGTTGCTTAAGAGGGTCAGGATTTTCAAGTCCAGTTCGTCTGCCATTAGCATGAGTAAATTTATCCTAAATTAACGAAATATGAAACATTATCATCAAATATTCACTTAATATTGCCATTATTGAACCAATATTGAAAGAAAAATGATGTAAATTAGTATTGGATGATGTGTTCGGTTGGATTAGAACAGGTCCACCCACGCCCCCTACCCAACCACCCCACAGTGTATCCTAGCGGGTGGTCGGGTAGGGGGCGTGGG
>JAESQS010000092.1 GCA_016765035.1 Kordiimonadaceae bacterium
AGTATTTAAGCCAAGTTGCGGCAACTTTGCCAAACACTGCAAAGCCTGCCCTTGGGCCGGATGCCACGGGTGTTGGGTGGGTGTATCAATATGCCCTCGTGGACAGAACTGGCAACCATGATTTAGCCGCTCTGCGGAGCCTTCAGGACTGGTTCCTGAAGTATGAATTGCAAACCGTTAAAGGTGTATCTGAAGTGGCGACCATAGGCGGTATGGTCAAACAATATCAGGTGGTAGTGAACCCGAACAGAATGCGTGCCTACGGCATTGCACTTACCACTGTGAAGCAGGCCATTCAGCGCGGCAACCAAGAAGCCGGAGGCCGGGTGATTGAAATGGCTGAAGCTGAATATATGGTGCGGGCATCAGGCTATATTACTGGCATCTCTGACCTTGAACTTATCCCGGTAGGGTTAACGGACGAGGGCACGCCTATAGTGTTGCGGGATATCGCAGATATTCGTGTAGGGCCAGAACTGCGCCGGGGTTTGGGAGAGCTAAACGGCGAAGGCGAAGTGGTTGGCGGTGTGGTGATTATGCGGTCGGGCGAAAATGCCATGGCCACCATCAAACGGGTTAAAGAAAAATTTGAAACACTGAAAGCCGGGTTGCCGGACGGTGTAGAAATTGTGGAAACTTACGATAGGTCAAACCTTATCGAGCGCGCAGTGGGAACACTCCGCGAAAAACTGATCGAAGAATTTATTATTGTTGCCCTTGTGTGTGCGTTGTTTCTGTTTCACATGCGGTCTGCGCTGGTGGTAGTCCTTAGTTTGCCTGTCGGTATTCTCGCTGCTTTTTCTCTCATGTCTACACAAGGCATCAATGCCAACATCATGTCATTGGGGGGTATTGCAATTGCTGTGGGTGCCATGGTGGACGCCACCATTGTTATGCTGGAAAACTTCCATAAACATCTGGAGGGGGAAACTGTCACGCCTGAGAATAGGTGGGATTTGGTGAGCAAGGCGGCTGTTGAAGTGGGGCCACCTCTTTTCTTCTCTCTGCTGATCATTACGCTAAGTTTTGTCCCCATTTTTGCGCTGGAAGCCCAAGAAGGACGCTTGTTTCATCCGCTGGCCTATACCAAAACATATGCCATGGGGGCAGCGTCTTTGTTGTCAATAACGCTGGTGCCGGTTTTAATGGGCTATTGCGTGCGCGGTAAAATTATGCCCGAGCACAAAAACCCGATTAACCGGTTTTTGATTGTAGTTTACAGGCCTTTCATTGGCGCGGCGCTGAAATTCCCAAGAGCAATTGTTGCCGTTACTTTATTGTTGGTTGGCAGCGCCTATGTACCTTTGTCGACAATTGGCAGTGAATTTATGCCAGATTTGGATGAAGGGGATTTGCTGTATATGCCCAGTGCTTACCCAGGTATTTCGGCGGGTAAAGCAGCGCAAATTTTGCAACAGACAAATAAACTTATAAAAAGCCTGCCTGAGGTTGAGACTGTGCACGGCAAGGCAGGGCGGGCAGATACCGCCACGGACCCTGCGCCTTTGACGATGATTGAAACAACTATCAAGCTGAAACCAAAATCCGAGTGGCGGCCCGGCATGACAACAGAGAAGCTGAAAGCCGAACTGAACAAACTGGTGGATATTCCAAGCCTTACAAATGTTTGGATCATGCCGATTAAAAACCGGATTGATATGCTGGCCACGGGCATCAAAACACCTGTTGGCGTGAAAGTTTCTGGCCCAGATTTAGCTGTTATTGCAAATGTGGGGCAGCAGATAGAAGACATTCTGCAAGACGTAGAGGGTACGTCATCTGTGTATGCAGAACGGGTTACAGGTGGTCGGTATGTGAATATTGATATCGACCGCCGCCAAGCCGCTCGTTTCGGCCTGAATATAGCGGATGTGCAAGATGTTGTTCGTACGGCGATTGGGGGCATGACAGTCACTGAAACGACAGAAGGACTAGAGCGTTACCCTGTCAATTTGCGCTACCCACGAGATTACAGGGATAGTATCGACCGGCTAAAGAACCTACCGGTTATTACGCCGCGCGGGGCTCATATTCCGTTGGGGCAGGTGGCTGATATTAGGGTAGGCGGTGGCCCCGGTTTAATTCGCAGTGAAAATGCCCGGCTAAACGGCTGGATATATGTGGATATCGCAGGCGTGGATGTTGGCCGGTACGTTGAGAAAGCGAAAATAGCGGTGCAGGAGCAGCTTAATTTACCCGCTGGCTATTCTGTCGCTTGGTCGGGCCAATATGAATATATGGAACGGGCAAAGGAAAAGCTGAGTGTCGTAATTCCTATCACTATAGGCATAATTCTACTGTTGCTGTTCATCAGTTTTAAAGATGCTACAGCGGTGCTTATCATTATGGGTACGTTGCCCCTTTCGCTTGTGGGCGGTGTATGGCTGCTTCATCTGCTGGGGTATAATCTTTCTGTTGCTATTGGGGTTGGTTTCATTGCGCTTGCTGGTGTTGCCGTGGAAATTGGCGTGTTGATGCTGGTGTATCTGGAGCAAGCTTGGGAGCGGGTTAAGGCGACGGCCGTAAAGGAGGCGCGTGCCCTGACCCATGCTGACCTTATCACAGCCATAACTGAGGGTGCGCTGATGCGTGTACGCCCTATTATGATGACGGTTACTGTGATCATTGCGGGTTTGCTGCCTATCATGCTGGGCAGTGGCACTGGTTCTGAAGTGATGCGGCGCATCGCTGCGCCTATGGTAGGGGGTATGGTCAGTGCCACTGTGCTTACTTTGCTCGTTATCCCTGCCTTTTATATGCTCTGGAAGTCTCGTGAATTGGAGAAATAAAGCCTTGGGTGTGCAAAATTGAGTGGCCTAAAACAATTTTTGGTGTGATGCAGATAAAGTTCTAGGTCACTCTCATGGTGCCAGCTATGGTTGGCAATGAAAATAACAACCTTAACCCGACTGGGGAGCTGGCGTTAAGGGTAAGTGATTGCTGCAAATCATACATTTGGCAGCAGGGGATATCTGTACATACTGGAGGATAGTGCCTGTAGTGTGCCAGATAAACGCAGGGGAGAGTTCAGTTGGACACAAATTTGAAAACAGAGAAAGAAGTGCGGGGCATCCATTGGGGGCCTTTTGTCATGCGGTTTCCATGGCTGCATATGCGTATTGAG
>JAESQS010000093.1 GCA_016765035.1 Kordiimonadaceae bacterium
AGCCTGTAGCTAAAAAAGCACCTGTGAAGAAGGTAGTTGAGAAGAAGGCAGTTGTGAAGAAAGTGACTGCGGAAAAGCCTACCGCTAAAAAAGTAGCCCCAAAACCAGCGATAAAACCAGCGATAAAAAAGGCCACCGTTAAAGCGGCAGCAGAAAGCACATCAGCAACAACAGCTAAAACAACGGCTGCAAAAACCCAAACAGCTAGTCAGCCTTCCCCCGCGGCAAAAAAAGCAAGTGGTCCAACCACAAGCGCTAAGGCATCTGCTCAACAAGAGGCTGATTATGCGACAGATGCAATCGTCAAAGAAATGAAAGACAAAGACTGGGGTGCCAGTATCAAACGCGGCATCTTCATGGTGCTATTTGGTATTATCAGCCAGTTCGTTCTTTCCGTAACGTTGTTTTTAGCCTTTGTGCAATTTATTGTGTCCCTGCTTCTTGGGCCGCCAAACACTGCACTTACGAGCGCCATCGTCATGGCTTCCAAATATCTTGGTGAAATCCTAGCGTTTGAAAGCTTCAGGACAGATGACCTACCCTTCCCCTTTGGTAATGATTTCCCAGAAGATAAATAAGGGCACACTCATTCATCCACAAAAAAAGGGCACTTTCCGTGCCCTTTTTTTATTACAATATTTTACTACCCTAGAGCGGGTACGATCAACGATCAGTTGGCAATAATGCCCGACACTTCAAACAATACTTCTGCTGCGATGCGAATAATAGCCACAGCCACAATCGCAGTTACAAAGCCTTTGATCAGGTCTAGCATTTACTGATGCCCACTTTCTAACAACTGCATACTGCGCCGCGCTGAAACTGCGGTATCAGGAAAATCGGCAAAGACACCATCCACACCCAACCCAAAAATGGTTTTTAGCTCCTGCTGAACAGATGTGAACAAAGCAGGTATTTCATCGTTCCTGATGGTCCAAACATATACTTTGGCCCCACCCGCGTGCAAACGGTCAACAATGCCGGTGGGTGTACCATCTTTGTGAACCAACAAGCCTTTATTCATATTGAAAGCAACCACTTTGCCGTAAAATAGCTCATAGACCACATCAGATTCAATCCACTGTGTTTTTTCATTCATCCGACCACCAACAATCATGGCAAGCGGCACTGTGGTTTTACCCGCCATTTCCAGCACAAAGTCACCATCAAAGCATTGTAAAATGACAGGAACTCCCCGTTTTTCTACATTTTCCAACTTAACGGCAAGTACATCTGAAAGCACAAGTTCCGCTGATGTGAACAATTTAGGGTGTTTCATTTCAACGAACAAGCCAACATTGGCACCCGTCTCATTGTGGGCCGCCACCAAGTCTACCAACTCATCAAATGTCAGAATATCTTCAATACCATCATAGTCTGTGCCGCGTTTCGGACGTGGCTGAATGGCTTTTAAAGTTTTAATCTCAGCCAAAGTGAAATCAAACACAAACCAGTCTTCCCTGCCATTTAGGGTGCGCTTGCGCGCTGCAAATTCCGGGTGGGCAGCAACATTGGTGGATGTGGAAAGATACGCATCATGCCGCACAACCAAAACACCATCTTTTGTGGCCACTAGGTCAGGCTCCAGATAGTCTGCACCTTGCGCCAATGCCAAAACATAAGCAGAGCGAGTATGCTCTGGCCGATAGCCGCTGGCACCGCGATGGGCCACAATGATGGGTTCTTCTGCAAATATTTGGTCTTGTGGTAAAAAGAGAAACTGAGACGTAAGCCCTAACATTAAAAGAATAATTTTACGCATAATGGTGCCTTCTCAAGTCAACGCGGTTTATTTACAAAAATCCAATATAGACAAAGCCGGAAATATTCATACTGTAGAGTCTACTATTTTTATCTACCTAGATTAGGGTGTAAAAATGAACTGGATGCAACTATTATTCTCTAGCCTAGCGGTTCTGCTTGTATCATTTGCGGTAAGCCGCATGTTCCCAAAAGCTGCGGGATTAACCGCAGAACGTATCTGCAAAAATTACAGACGCTATTCTCCAGATGCAATACAATCCGACCCAATCATCTCCACCGATCAAAAATCCGCCTTGCTTCCATGCTCTCAGCCTAATGAGGAACTTGGCATCATCACAGCGCTAGGTGGCGATGTTGTTTGCCGCACTTTATTACCAGATGAAACAGCCAGGTGGCAATTTGGCGACGGCACTATCACCCTTAAGCATGGCGACTTCACACAGCCAACCGTAAAATTCATACTTTCAGAGGCTGATTTTAGACGGGCTACAACAGCTATCAAAGCCCTTTCCCCCCAGAATAGTGCAAATAATGCTGGTACAGCCCATGTTTGATTTTAGCCTGCCCTCAAATGCACTCCAGTTGCTCAAGCCACTCGACATCGCAATCCCGTTTTTTATAATTTTCATGCTTATTGAACTGACTTATGGCTGGAAAACACGCCGTATTCGATATGAAGGAAAAGACACACTCACATCCCTCACCATGAGCATAGGCACCACCATCGCAGGCGCTTTAACAGCAGGTATAGTTCTTACTGCTGCTTATTGGGTTTGGGAAAATTTTCGTATTTTTGAAAACCTTGGTTCTAGCATCCCTATTTTCATCCTTGCTTTTGTTCTGGAAGACTTCACCTATTATTGGATACATCGTTCTGGCCACCGCATACGCTGGCTGTGGGCAGCCCATGTGATACACCATTCAAGCCAGCATTATAATCTGTCAACAGCGCTGCGCCAAACTTGGACAGATGTTTTCACGCCCAAGTTTTTATTCTTTTGGCCCCTATTTTTGCTCGGTATTGAGCCTGCAATTGTCTTTTTCTGCGCTGGCCTTAATTTAATTTATCAGTTTTGGTTTCACACAGAAGCTATTGATAAATGCCCGCGTTGGTTCGAGGCACTATTCAATACCCCCAGCCACCACCGTGTACACCACGCCAAAAACCCACAGTATCTGGATGCCAATTATGCAGGTGTTTTCATCATCTGGGATAAAATGTTTGGCACATTTGTACCGGAAGATAAAAATGAACCCTGCAATTATGGCCTTGTGCATGACTTGGACACTTTCAACCCCCTACGAGTAGCCACCCACGAATGGGTTGGTATTGTTAAAGACATCTGGTCTGCTAAAGGGTTAAAAAATAAAATCCTATTCCTTGTCGGCCCACCCGGCTGGACCCCCGATGGTAGCCGTATGACCAGCGATATGCTGCGTGCTTCATGGCAAAAGCGCCAAGAAACAGCAGCAAAAACAGCGACCACAAGCGCCCCTGCCGAATAGGTTTCAACCCTCTTTACTCTTGCTGGAAAAGACTATTGTGCGCTGCACAATAGTTCCTATATAAGAGCTTACGCGAAATGGCCTAGTAACGCCGATCAATGTATTTTTGTGACTATGCATCAGGAGAAAACCATGCCGAAGGACCCTATCGTTATTGTTGGGATAGCCCGTACACCTATGGGTGGGTTGCTAGGTGACCTTTCCTCCGTTGAAGCCTCAGCGCTTGGTGCTGTTGCAATTGAAGGCGCAATCACCAGCGCCGGTATCGACAGTGCATCCGTTGATGAAGCTATCATTGGCTGTGTCCTGCCCGCAGGCCAAGGCCAAGCACCAGCCCGTCAGGCTGTCTTGAAAGCTGGTTTGCCCACAGGCACCACAGCAACCACAATCAATAAAATGTGCGGCTCTGGTATGAAAGCCATCATGCAAGCCGCAGATACCATTACAGCAGGCAATGCTAATGTGGTTGTGGCTGGCGGCATGGAAAGTATGTCTCGTGCGCCGCATTTGATGCCCTCAGGCCGTACAGGCACAAAATACGGCACAGCACAGTTGATGGACCATATGGCTCTTGATGGCCT
>JAESQS010000009.1 GCA_016765035.1 Kordiimonadaceae bacterium
GGCCTGCCCATAAATGGGTCTTCCATTTCATGCACAGGGCCATAATGCGCGCCAATGCGCAGCGCCAACGTTTCCGGCAAGCCCACGCCTGCCATATCCAGCCCCTGAAAACACGCTTGCAATTTCAGCGCAACATTGGCCGCGCGCTCTACATTATCAAGCACAAGAAATAACCCGTCGCCCCACGTATTTACATGCTTAACATGGGGGCCTTCTTCTTCAACACAGGCAGCAAGCGGCGCTAAAACCTCCGTTATGAAAGCAGGCACTTGGTCATCTGTCAGCGCACCAAAGCCGCGCACATCTGCAAACACCATGGCTTTCAGGCCCCGTTCGTTTTCCCGTTCCAGCACCATTTTGGGTTTAAAGGGAATAACATTACGCGGCACCGGGTACGGCACAACCACTTGCGGACGTTTGCATTTATTCCATAAAATAGCATCGCGTGCTGTACCAACACCTGTTGCAGAAATGTGCCTGTCCCACACCACAATCTGCTTGGCCACAGTGGCAAGGGCCTGTGCCTTAAGCACAGCCAGCCCCATGGCAATTTCACTGCTGAAGGCAATGGTCAAGTCATCAACATTTTCATTATTCTGCAACACATAGCGCACACTTGCCGCTGCCTCAATGCAAGCTTCAAAGCGCGGAATCCATTGCTCGCCAAAAGGCACCAACGAGTTTTTAACAAAGGGCGCATCAAAACAAGGCTGCACCACATGCAGTTCCACCCCTGCCTCAATCAACAATTCTGCAATTAATATATCAGAGCCAGCCGCAAGCGCCCCATAAGCAAAGCCAACCTTTGCATCAGCAATAATAGCAGTCAGCATTTTCCGCAGCGTGTCTTCATGCGCCGGGTTCAAAAAATGTGGGCCACTAACAAGGCCAAAAATATGCCCGGCAAAATGCAGCGCCTTTGGTGGCCGCAACGGGTTAAGCCACCGGGTGCTTTCGCCAAGGTCTTTTAAAACCATGTCAAATTGCTTCAGCGTAGAAGCATGTGCTTCATAATTATGAGGGTCTAAATGCTGCGCATCCCGCAGGGAACGCTGCGCGGTTTTCGTATCCCCCAAAATAAGCTGGGCTTCGGCCCGTGTTGCCATATGGTAATAAGCATCTTCGCCCGGCTCTGGCTGGCGATGCTCCAGCAAAGTCAATATTTCCCGCGCCAACGCCTCCGCTGCGCGCCGGGCACCCCCCACAAGAGAAAGCGACGCTGTATTAATGCCAGAATATGTGCCCCCTGTCTGGCTGTAGGCAAAAGCATATTTGTCTGCGGCGGCCAGTGCCAAGAACCGCCGGTCATCGCCGACTTGCTCCAGTGCTTTGCTTTTCAGCAGCCTGCCGCTCAGGCCCATAACATCTTCGTTGTCATCTATTTCATCTAAATGCAGACGGTAAAATTCCTTTTCTGCCTGCTCCAGCGCCCCAGCCCGTAACAAAGCCAAAACAGCCTTATGCCCCTCAGCAATACTGAGGGGCTTGGCAGAAAGTGCCTGTGTTTTTCGACTAATAGTCAATATATTTCCCTGTTTAAATTCAAGGTGTTGCCGAACCACCCCCTCGGCCACCTGGGTCAATCACAATTGGCGTTTTCCACGAATTTAGGTCGCTTGGGTCATTCCAAATATTCACATATAAATTATAGATAGATGGCAAAGGGTCATTACCTCCAGAATAATCAACATAGGCAGTTTTAATGCGCTTATCATCCCCACCCCATATATTACGCTCGCTAATGAATTGAGGCCTGCCATAAGTAGCTCGCGGGTCATTGCTCATTAACTTCCATGGTACCTGCCCAGCCTGCATATCCCGCAAGCATGGGAAATACCAGTTAGGGGGCAATAATGTATAAACTAACCTGTGAGGGCCTTCCAAGCTACACCAAAAAGGCTCTACTTGTTTATCCAAATTCTCTGGGGGGTTTCGAATCAGCTCGGCTATTTCCTCCGGTGTTAATATACCACTCGGCGTACAAAAATACGCAACGCTTAGCGCCCCGTCCTTTTCGATATTGCCATACATAATGGATGTAGCAGCTTCAATTTCTGCCATAATTCGACCTCCTCAATTACTAAATTGCACCATCTGCGCAGGCAACTCCGTTGTCTGCACATACCCCCGCTCGTACAAATTTTTCTGAATGCGCAGGGCTTGCTCCCGCTTGCCCATCAACGTAAATATGTCGCGCATTGGTATTAATATATGTGGTATCTGTGATAAATTCTCTGTGGAAATATATGTGCTTATTTCGTCAAGCAGCACTTCAGCACGTACAAGCTTATCTTGGGCGAGAAGGCTTTGGATTTTCAGTAAATAAAACCCCCCTAAAAACCAGCGGCCTCTTTTGCTCTTTAATAAGTTTTTTATACCCGGCTGTAATTGTAGAAACGCTGAATCAACCAACTCCAAAGACAAAGCTAAACCTTGCTGGGCTACCTTTAGCTTTGCCATCGTAAGAAGTGCTTTGTACTGTAGGTCCTTCGCTAAATCTGTAGCGCCCATACCATTAGCTATTTCTTGTTCGTATATACGACGGCCCTGCTGAATATGTTGCTCAGCTTCCGTAAATTCCTCGGTATAAATGAGCGCGTCTGCTAAATAATACTCGGTGATGACTTTCTGTTCTAGCCACAGCACATTCTCTGGATCTAGCTGCAATTGTGCATCAGAAAATTCTATTGCCGCTTGAAAACTTTCAATACTTTTCTCATGTCGGCCCAGCAGAGCATAGTTCATGCCTTGGCTTATGTGCCAAGTGTTGAGTAATTCAATAACCATCTGGTCACGACTATCTGTTTCTATCAAGTCATCTAGAATATTTTTTTCGAGCTGTCTAAATCGGTCTAAATCGTCAACATGCCCAACAAGAGCGTGGACCCTTCCAAAATTATTATATTGGCTTGCAATCCATGTTTTTAAAAAAGGGCTGTTAGGGCGGGCTGCTGATACTTGCCGGAAAAGCTCCAACGCCTTTTCAATATAAGGCAAAGCATCCGTGGGATGTTTCGCATATTTTCCCAAATGCCAGCCTATATTATTGTTGGCATAAGCGAGTTCCAATTGCCAATCCACATTGAGCGGGTCTATCGCCACCAACTGTTCGGCCAGTGCCATATAGTCTTCGTAAGCATCCAAGGTGTCATCAAACCTACCTGCTTCCATATACAAACTACCAACCCAATAAACACTTTGCGCATGTTCAAAAATGCGTTTGGCATTTTCCGGGTCACGGCGCAGCAATTCGCCCGTTGCCGCTAGGGCTCGGTCAAACATCACTTGTGCGTCATCGAGATTACCGCGACGCGACTGCATTTCACCCATCAAATGATACGCACGGGTCTGCCTGCCCAAATCATCGTCGGACAAAGCACCATACGTCGCTTGTTTTTTATGGTGTTCAAACACTTTGGTAGCAACAGCATCCAGCACATCAATGCGGCCAACCGGTTCCAGTTTTTCGCGGAGATCCGTTAACATAAACTCTACCAAATCTTCCGTTTCATTGCGGGAACGCTCTGCAGTTTCCCGTGCGCGCATCGCATCAAAGGTAAGCACTGCCATAACTAGCATTCCCACCAAACTGCCAGCCGTGATTGCCATCACGCGTTGTTGGCGGCGGCGCATATCTCGCTCGATCAACTGGTCAAGCCCCACACCTAATATGCCTGCCACCAATTTTAATATTGCGCGCTTTTTGCCGTCTTTGCCTTTGCGCATGTCTGCGGCACTTGGTTCAGCGGGCACTGTGGAAAGCCCCGCACCATATAGCACGCGGTACCGCACACCGGGCGGGTAACATTCCTCTGATGCGTCTGTGCTTTTCCCGCCTTCGTTACCATCACCCTTACCATCGCCGGTACCATCACCACTGGCAGCATCCCCACTGGCAGCATCCCCACCAGCGCCATCAAAAGCATCTGCAATAGCGCTGGCAGTATTTGCACCGCTAGAATCATTGGTTTTGCTTGGCTCATTAGTTTTGCTGGCATCTAATGCATCTAATGCATCAGAGATATCGGAGGCAAAAGGCTCGCCTGATAAAATAACCGGGAACACATATTTGTCGCCGCGCATCCGCTTGAATTCAATAACCTCTTTATTCACCCACACAGACGCGGCGGCGGCAGGGGAGCATAGCACGATTAAAAACTCAGAGGCGGCAAGCGCCTGTTGTACTTGGTGGCTAAGGTTTTCAGCGGCGGGCAATTCATCTCTATCGCGAAAAATGCGGCCAAGGGAGCGTTCAAGCGTGCCATCTGCCTTGCGTTTGGCCAAGCCTTTGGGAATTTTGTATTTTTCAAGCTGCTTATGGAGCCATTCACCCCATTTTTTATCAACATGGCTGTAACTAAGAAACGCCCTATATTGAAAATCGTCTGCCATACACTCCGCCCTGGAATCGCAACCTATGGTATTCGCCAGCATTCTTCCGTTAATAGAGAGATACCGCAACCATTTATATTAAAAAAAAATGATAACTATGTGCAAGCACTGATGAATTTGGAACGAACACCCCAATTCTACATGCTACTATAGCGATAGTTTTTTAAATAAACACACGCATTTATATTTGCGTTTATGCCGAGTCGCAAACACTGCCCCCACGCCTCGCCATTTTCTAGTTTTAGGATATATTTTGATTGCTTCGGGTGCAAGTATTTTTTCGATTATTGTAAATTTTTTAGGGAATTTCACTTTTTACAATTTTTTTTGGATATTTTTAGGAGTATTTTCGTTATTCGAAATTACTATGAAAATGTCTATGCCAAAAGAGATAGAGACAAAAACTATAGTAAAAGTGGCAGGGTTTGCCCCATTCTTGCATTTTTTGGTTTAAAAATAGCTTTTTACCGCTGCGTTGAAAAAAAATACACCTCATACAGGTGTAAAAATCCGCAGAATTCTGCGGTTTACTTTATTCTAGGTGAAAAAAATCACTTTCTTTTAACAAACTGTTAAATAATGTGATTCAAATCACATATTTGCTCGCTGAGGATGTGTAGCTTGTTTGCAAGTGATTGACATTTGCACACTCATGGGGGTCGTCTGGGGTCAACCACTAGATACTAACAGATGTTTAGTATCGTGAATTTAAGAGCATACTTTATAAATTTACGAGATGTTTTAGTGCGCAACCTCCCTAACATATTCCTTTTCAGGAATATGTTGGTCCCACAATAAGCACCCCGCTTATAGCGCGCTAAAATACTTGGGGCCAGCCTGATCCCGCTAACGCCATGCTGGCCCCATTTTTATTTTCCCTTAAGAAACACACTGTTTATGTGGAAATAATTTATAAAATCGGGCTTCCTGCTTTTCGTCCTGAATATAATCCACCATGCGCTCTACGCCCGTGCGGACGGGGTCAAAGCACGGTAGGCCGTATGTTTTTTCCATGGCGCTCAAATAATCCTGTGCGGCACCTTCTACCATTGTTGATGTATTGAAACTGAGGCCAACAACCGCGGCATTTCTATTGGTGAGCCGAGCGGCTTCTTCATACATAAGGATGCATTCTGACAATTGAGGGATCATATAATCCCTGTGCTGGTCGATGTGCACAAGACCCGCTTTATGGCACAGTATCATCATATCTGGCTGGCTGCCGTGCACCAGCCCTAACGTTACAGCCGCATAAGACGGATGAAATAAAGAACCTTGTCCTTCGATAAGGTCCCAATGTTGGGCGTTGTTGGCAGGGGCTATATACTCTGCTGCGCCAGAAATAAAATCAGCCACGACAGCATCAATGGGCACACCGTTGCCAGCAATGAAAATGCCGGTTTGGCCCGTTGCCCGAAAGTCTGCATCCATACCGCGGGCGCGCATGGCTTTTTCCAGCGCGAGAACTGTATACATTTTACCCACGGCGCAGTCTGTGCCCACTGTTAGCAAGCGCTTACCGCTGCGTTTTATGCCTGTACCAACAGGGATGGCGGGCTTTGGCTGTCGTACATCTGTTAAAGTTA
>JAESQS010000094.1 GCA_016765035.1 Kordiimonadaceae bacterium
CCTTCAAGCAGCATCGAAAGTTGGGAAGCACGCAACGTAATCTTACCGTCCGCTGCTAATGGCCATACGAAACGGCCACGCTCCAGCCGTTTGGTAAACAGGCATGCTCCCTGTCCGTCCCACCAGATAATCTTGCAAAGGTCACCCCGCCGCCCGCGAAAAACGAACAGGTGGCCGGAAAAAGGGTCTTCACGGAGCGCCTTTTGCACCAGCATCGAAAGACCGTTAAAGCCCTTGCGCATATCTGTGACGCCAGCTGCTAGCCATATCCGGGTGTTTGACGCCACGGGTATCATGGAACTGTGCACGGATTGTTCGGCTCCAGGGCCAAAAGTGCCTGACTGAGCAACACAGAATTAGTATCATTGTCGCACCGTAGCTGTGATCCGCACGGCAAAACAATCTCAATGGAGCCTGATGTGAAACCATTGGCTTTAACGAGCGTTTCATCTGAAGTTGCTTTAAGCTCAACCGGCAACAAACAGACTTCGTTGCCTGTCGTTTGCTGATCTGCACCAAACTTCTTACGCCAGTTAAAGACCAGATTAGGGTTCAGCCCGTTCCGCCGTGCTATCTCAGAAGCCGATAACTCCGAAGCTGCCGCTTCTGCTACAACACGCCGCTTGAAATCCTCGCTCCACCGACCGTGCCGTCTTCGTGTGTCCACCATAAATATCCACCTGTAATTCAAGCAGGCACAGCACCCGCTTCAGGCAATCAGTAATAATTGAGAGGATCAGCCTTGGGTAGGTGGGTTTCCTCGGGCGCTTACGATTGATGCGGGCAAGACCCTTTTTGCCCTATTACGGCGTAAAGGGTCCACGGTACCTATGAGATCTCATCGTTAGCAAAGCATATTCATGGAATATCAGAAACAGTGAGATGTTTGTAAGGACGTTGTTCCGTCCGCTTATAATCCAATATCCGGCTGTTAGATATTACAGGTACAATGTCTCCACTTGACCCAAAGCGGTCATTAAACCCGTCCCTGAATGGGTCAACCACATACAGCGCTTCATTCGCGATATTATTTGGGCTAGGATCGTTGTGATTTCCGCTATTATACGGTAACGAAACCGGCTGATGCCGGAAACTATTTAATGAGGGTAAGCAACTAAATATTGGCTTCACCTGTAATTCCTTTAGAAGCAACCCGACCTATGACATTGGAAGTTAACCTACTATATCTGCTCATCATTGCCTGTGAAATTTTGTTCTGGGTCTTTCTGTTTTCAGGCCTTGCCCTTCGATATGTCTTCAATCAACAACTCATTGGCACATATGTTCTATATACCGTTCCCTTCATTGACCTATTTTTGCTAATCTTCTCCGCGGTGGATTTGCACAAGGGTGAGAATGCGACTTTTGCCCATGGATTAGCCGCCGCCTACATAGGGTTCACCGTCGCTTTTGGTCTTGTAATAATAGACTGGGCGGACAAATGGTTTGCTTATAAATTCTCTGGAAGTACGAGGCCCCTAGAAGAACCAACAGTTGGATGGCAAGCCGTGGTTTATGAGATGAAGGTGTGGGGGCGCTGCATAATAGCTGTTTTTATTACATATGGGTTGCTGAGTACGATGGTTGGATACATCAATGAGCCGTCTAGAACGGAGGCATTAAACATTTGGTTCAAAATACCATTTTTTACAATTATATTATGGTTTCTATTTGGCCCACTCTGGCGCATCATTTTTTTAAGCGTGCAAACGCGCGCGGCAACGATTGACTTTCGTCTACCTTCTTATGGCAGCTAGACTTATAACTGATTACAATTACGGTGTCGTGGCACAAACGAAGCCAAAGCTTCATGCACCCCGGCCCGCGTTCGAAGGCCGAATATTGCACCGCAGCGTTGGCGATGACGCCAGCCAACGCAAGTGGTCGGGAAGTCCAGCAACAGGCGAAATGCAGACAGTTAAAAATAGAGATGTGTCTCATTATTTGTGAGGTGTCACTTCAATGCACCAAAATTATACGCATTTAGTGTTTTTAACCAGTCATATGGTTGACTAATGTGATTGTGGTTATGTCTTAAGTCTTTGATTTTATTGAATACGAAAAGACCAATGAAATTGATAAGCGTGAGGCCGGGAGTCCGATTCTCCTCTCGGCCACCACTTAAAAAAGACGCCCCCTGTGAGAGGTTTTTTTAATGGGTAAAACTGGCCCCTTCATACCGATAGCGCCCGTATAAGCATAGATAGTTTAGGTAGTTACACATCCATCCACGCCTTCTATCCACCCAGCCCCTAGGGGCTGTGGGGTAGTTGAGTAGGGGACGTGATGCATCTTAACCCGGATACGCTCTCAGGCACGCTTCAAGTACAAGCCAGCATCTTGCTTTGGCACTCAAATATTTCAGCTTGCCCCAGACATGAAAACAAGCCGTAGAAAGTGCACATAGTTTGCTTCCAGCACCATAAAGCCAACCAAAACCAAAATTACCAGTGGCGGTAAGATTATCAGGGTCATCAAGGCAAAGCGTTCCCACATCATATGCATGAATACCGCCACAATCAGCCCAGCCTTAAGAAGCATGAAGATGATAATCAAACTCCAGCGCATTAATCCCTGCACTTGGAAAAAATCCACTGAATAGGAAAGGGCACTTAATATAAACAACAGCGTCCAAATTTTTAGATATAGGCCAATAGGGTGTTGCTGCCCCTCGGTTGCTGCCCCCACTTGCTTTTCTGCTTGTGTCACACCAATCTCCTTACCAAAGATAGAAAAATGCAAAGATGAAAACCCAGACCAAATCAACAAAGTGCCAATAAAGACCGGTTATTTCCACAATCTGATAATCACCCCGTTTTTCGTAATCACCGCGTAAAACCTTAGTGGCCACCACCACAAGGAAAATTACCCCCACAGACACATGGAGCCCGTGAAAGCCCGTGATCATAAAAAAGGCCGCCCCAAATTGTGGCGCGCCAAAGGGGTTTTCCCACGGCCGCACGCCTTCATGGATCAATTTAGTCCACTCAAACGCCTGCATACCCACAAATGATGCGCCCAGCAGCGCTGTGATAAGCATAAGAATAGCGGCTTTTTTTGCCTGCCGCTGGTAGCCCATATTAACCGCCATAGCCATCGTGCCACTGCTGCTGATAAGCACAAAGGTCATGATAGCAATCAAAACAAGCGGTAATTCTACGCCGCCTATGGTCAAGGCAAACACTTCGCTGGTGTTTGGCCAAGCCACAGTTGTTGACATGCGCACTGTCATATAGCCCGTCAGGAAAGTTCCAAAAATAAACGTGTCACTCAGCAGGAAAATCCACATCATGGACTTGCCCCATGATACATTTTTAAAGGCTTCCCTGTCGCTGGACCAATCCTCGACAAGCTGTTGCCCTATCGTGATATTCTGGTCAGATACTGCTCTTTTCTGTGCCATATACCTTCCTTCAAGTTACCACTAACAAAGCAAAAATCGCTATCCATACCGCCAGCATAAAGTGCCAATAGTAATCACATAATTCTATACTGGCAGTGATGGCAGCAGGGCTGGCGTCGCCCATCGTTTTAAACAGGGCATTGCCCCACACAAACAGCCCCCCCATAAGATGCAGGCCATGCAAACCCGTAATGACATAGAAAAAGGCATTGGCCGGGTTCACTTCTGCGTAACAACCCAGCTCAATCAATTCCTGCCACGCCAGTAATTGCCCCCCTAAAAACAACAGACCCGCAATACCGCCTGCAAAAAAGGCTTGTTTGGCGCGGGGTACATTCCCCTGTTTACTAAGCCACGAAGCCCACTGCATTAACCCCCCGCCAACCATCAAAATCAGCGTGTTAGGCCATAAAATGAGCGGCTCCATCAGCATGTGCCAACCGCCCATCATCATGCGCATATAATACGCGACGGCGAACAACCCAAAAAGCGCTGTTGCCACCCCAATGAAGATAAACAACCCCATACGTTTGGTTTTCAGGGTTGCCAAGCCGTCTGCCCCTAATGCCGCATCAAACTCGGCACTATAGGCAGTTTCCTCGCCCAACCAGGGGCGGGCTGTAATGATTTTAAAAAATCTCATGCTTCGCCCTCTCTTGGTGGCAGAGCCGGATCATCAGAGGGTGGGCCTGCCGTTGGAGGGTCAGGGTCCAGCTTGTGCACGTCGGCAGCTTCGAAACTCTGCCTCGGCATATTTTGCGGCATAAAGTCTTTGTCAGCGCCCGGCACACTAAAGTCATAGGCCCACCGGTGTACTTGCGGCATATTTTTGCCCCAGTTGCCATGGACAGGCGGGGTATTAGGCGTTTGCCACTCAAGAGAGGTGGCACGCCAAGGATTGCCCCCTGCAAGCTCACCGCGCTTCAGGCTCCATACCAAATTATAAAGGAACAAGAGCTGCACCACGCCAACGAACAAGGCCGCGACTGTAATGGCCGCATTCAAATCATGAACAGATTGCGGAATAAACTCTATGTCTTCATACCCATAATACCGCCTTGGTACGCCTACAAATCCCAAATAATGCATAGGGAAATAAATGGCGTAAGTGCCAAGGAATGTCACCCAAAAATGGATTTGCCCCATGGGTCCATTCAGCATGCGTCCGGTCATTTTGGGGTACCAATGATAAATTGCCCCGAAGACCACCATGATAGGTGCAACGCCCATCACCATATGGAAATGCGCCACGACGAAATAGGTGTCAGACAGCGGCACATCGACAACCACATTGCCAAGGAACAGCCCAGTCAGCCCTCCAAAAACAAACGTCAGCACAAAGGAAATTGAAAACAGCATGGGAATGGTCAGATGAATATCCCCGCGCCAAAGCGTTAGCACCCAATTATAAACTTTGATCGCTGTTGGCACTGCAATAATAAGCGTGGTTACAGCGAAGAAAAACCCAAAGGCCGGGTCCATGCCACTGACATACATATGGTGTGCCCATACAATGAAACTGAGCGCTCCAATGCCTATCAGCGCCCACACCATCATGCGGTAGCCAAATATATTTTTGCGAGCATGTATGCTCAGCAAATCAGAAACAATGCCAAAGGCCGGCAGCGCCACAATGTAAACTTCTGGGTGGCCAAAAAACCAAAATAAATGCTGAAACAGCAGCGGGCTACCGCCACCGTAAGCCAAAGGCTCACCCATTGAAATAATCTCAGGCACAAAAAAGCTGGTGCCAATCACCCGGTCCAGCAACAGCATAACACCACTAACAAAAAGCACCGGGAAAGCCAGCAACCCCATAAAGGTTGCAACAAAAATGCCCCACACTGTCAGCGGCATCCGCATCAAGGTCATGCCACGGGCGCGGGCCTGCAAAATGGTTGTTACGTAATTTAAACCACCCATCGTAAAGGCAATGATAAATATCACTAATGAAGTCAGCATCAAGATAATGCCCCAGTCATAACCGGGCGTGCCTTCTAAAATCGATTGCGGGGGGTACAATGTCCAGCCAGCCCCTGTGGGGCCACCGGGCACAAAGAAGCTCGATACCAACACCAGCACAGCGATTAGATACACCCAATAACTGAGCATATTGAGATACGGGAAAACCATATCCCGCGCACCCACCATCAACGGAATGAGATAATTGCCAAAACCCCCAAGGAAAATGGCTGTCAGTAAATAAATGACCATGATCATGCCATGCATGGTGGCATATTGATAATAGGCCTCTTGATCAACGAATTCGAGCGCACCGGGGAACCCAAGCTGCATCCGCATCAACCAAGAAAGCACCAGTGCCACAAGGCCGATGGCAATTGCTGTTAAGCCATATTGTATGGCAATGACTTTATGATCCTGTGACCAAACATATTTCGTTAAAAACGTTGTTGGGCCATGGTCTTCGGCTTCAGTGTCTGTCGCGTTATCTTCAGTCATTAGTTGTACCTTCCCCCGTACTTAACTCCGCACTTAGCGCCGTACTCGGCCCTACATTTAAGGCCACCTCGTCAGCCACCTCAGGCTGCTGTTCGCTTTCTACAGCCTCTTCGGCCACCTCCTCTGGCATGTCTTCTGGCACATCTTCTGGTGCTATCATCTCCGCGAAGGTTATTTGTTCTGAAAGCCATGCCTGATAGTCGCCTGGCTCATCAACAACAACCAAACTCCGCATGTCAGAATGGCCGAGACCACACAGTTCAGCACACAATATTTCATAGGAGCCAGGGAGTGTTGGCGTGAACCAAAAATAGGTCACCATACCCGGTACAAGGTCCATTTTAGCGCGGAACTGCGGCACATAAAAATCATGCAACACATCAAGCGACCGTAAATTTGCCTTCACTGGCTGGTTCAACAGCAAATGCAGATCATCGCCATCTATTATAAGGTCATCAAGGCCATTGGCATCTCGGGGGTCCACCCCCAAAATATTATCATCGGTGATAAACCGGACCGCCGCCCGGCCCAACTTGCCGTCTTTTCCGGGCAGCCTGAAGCTCCAGCTCCATTGTTGCCCCACCGCTTCAAACACCCCTGCATTAGGAGGCGGTTTTACATAATCCGCCCAAACAATAAGCCCAGGGGCCAACATGCCCGCAATGCCAATTGTCGTCACACCAATAAGCCACCATTCCAGCTTTTTATTTTCTGGTTCAAACGCGGCTTTCCGGCCCTCAACATGGCGAAATTTAAAAATCGCCAGTGCCATAAACAGCGTCACAGCCACAAAAACAAAGCCTGTGATAGCAAATGTTATGATGAGGGCATCATCAATGGTGCCCCAATTAGACGCCAGTGGCGTAAACCACCAGGGACTATAAAAAGTGAATAAAACCGTAATTAAAACTATTAATACTAAAACAATCGCCAAAACCATAGTCTACTCCCAAATTGAGTATTGAACTTGGTTCCGAAAAACTGCACTCCTGCTTCGGCCACAGGTTTACATCATTTTTGCATTATGTGCATAAATCGGCCGCACGCCTAAAGGCGTTCAACAGCAAGCCGACAACACGGCAACTTCCTCTATAGTTGGGTACTCAGATACAAACAGATACTTAAAGTACTTAAGCGTGTTTTGGCCCATGTAAATGGACATCACGCCCTGCATTTCTGCTTAAAATTGCAAGCGCTTTTTCTTCTTGGTCAGAGCTGCCAGTACGCACCCATAATAAGAGTCCGCCCCAAGCTTTTTCACTTTGCTCTCGCAGAGAGCGCCGCTTGGCCAATCGGTAGGCAAAAAGTCCGCCCCCCGCAGCCCCTGCTGAACCAAGCATCACACTGATAATGATACCTTGCCACAACAGCAAACCATTTGCGGCTATAATACCGCCTGCGACCATCAACGCAATATAAATGGGAACAAGCACCAAAAGTGCGATGCCTTCTATCTTTGTGTCAACGTCCACATATGTCTGTCGCGGTACGTCGGCATCATCTTCCAATTCCTGAACATTCTCTACATCGTGATGCAGGGCTTGGATTATTTTTTCTCGCGGCGCAGGCCGCGAAACAGCAGCATTTGAAAAGCCATGTGTTTCCAAATCGTCTATTGCTGCTTGCATATCGTCTTCAGAATCAAAGAGGCAAACTGCCTCTCTTATATTGCCTCGGGGTCCGGTTTCATCATGCCATTCCCAGTGTTCTTTGTCAGTCATGGGACATCTTCCTCCATTGAAATCTCAAGGTAGGATTATAGTATGCCACAAATAAATTGGTTTTACGAATCAGCTATTTCCACCACATTCTTTAAGGGGGAAAACTGGCAGCAGCAACGCGCAAGCTGCATTATAAAATTAAGCCACACGACAAACACGCCGAAACAGCGGTGGATACTGCGTTTAACAGCTACCCGACAGCCGCTCCTTCAATGGTTACAGGCACACCGTTCAGCACGGCATTCCCGCTAATGGCATCTGTCTGCTTATCGTCTGTTAAATCATTGCAATTCACGCCCTCTTGCTGGGAGGCAACGCCAAGCTTCACGCCTGCGCGCTTGTGGCCCCACCCATGAGGCAAGCTCACCACACCGGGCATCATATCCCTGCTGGCAGACACAATTGTTTCTACC
>JAESQS010000095.1 GCA_016765035.1 Kordiimonadaceae bacterium
CATTGCCCGCCGCTGTCACCGCACCCGTATCAGCACCCATAATGCTCGCTTGGCCCGTGATAGTAGTGGCCTCACCACCCGCCGAGGCTACAGCGCCCGTAGTGCCGCTTTGGTTTATGCCTGCGGTTATAGCGGTATCAATCGCGCCTACCGCCAATATCTGCCCGGCTTGCGCGCCCTTCACTGACACACCCGCCGCGATTATGGCCGCATTGCCTATTGCTAGAATTTCTGTTGTGGCTCCACTATCTGAAAAAGCATGATTTGCAACAACATCACCCGCATAGCCTACAGCTAAAACTTGCCCCGTATCAGCGTTGCCAATGAACGGCAAATTACTGCCAGTAACAAGGCCAGCAGTACCGCCGTAAGACACAACAAGGCCACTTAATGCTAGGCCCGTGAAAGCTTCACCGTGGGTAGCTATTGCCGCATTACCTTCTGCACGAACTTGCCCTACGGTGCCTGTATTTGCATAGCCTTCGCCGGTTGTCTCTGTCGCTGCAAAGCCTTGGGCAAAGACTGTTAAACCCAAAGGGGTTTGCTTATAGCGTTCCCCGGTGGTTTCTGTGCCTTCCTTACCTACAGCTAACACCTGGCAGGCTGTACCGGTTTCGTTGAAACCTTCACCCCAAATCGCGGAGCCTATGAAGCCCTCAATTGTTATCGTGCAAGTTAAGACTTGCCCTATAAAGGCGGTTCCAAAAGTAGCAGATGCCGCCCCGCCGCTCGCTGCTACAAGCCCCACTTCGCCTAACGGGGTAAAACCCTCACCCGTCACAGCGGCGGCTAAATAGCCTATCGCCGTCACATCGCCTGTATTGGCTTGCGGGTCGAAACCTTCACCAACAACTGGATCTGCTATACCGCCAGAAGCGACTACAGAGCCTACTAGTCCTGTACCCTTAAACCGCTCACCTGTTGCAGCAGTTCCCGTAAAACCTTGCGCTAAAACGATACCGCTAGCGCCCGCCGATATATGGGCCTCACCCGTTACAGCGTTATGGATAGAATACCCAATTGCTAAAACCGGCCCGGTTGTTGCGGCTTGTGTAAAGCCCTCACCTGTAACAGAAGTACCCAAGTACCCTTGAGCAAGCACTTGACCTATGAGGGCTTGCTCAACAAAAGGAACCCGGACCCCGCCCGCGCCAATAGCGCCGGAGCCGAACCCGCCGGATGAAATAGCCATAAATTCGGACCTTTAATAGAGGGGCGGAAAGGTTATTTCGCCTTCAAATATATGGGATAACCGGTGTCTGTGTCCGTGCGGGCAGTACTGTCACCGATTATGTTGTCGTCGTAGCGAGTTGCCCGTGTACTTTCTACGGTAAAAAGGTTTGCCCCATCCCATGCGACGCCGTAGGCATTATTAACCGAAAGCTTAACCCCGGTGAAGCTGCCACTATTTGTATATTGAGTCATATAACTTGAACCCGTCACCCAGAAATTAGTGCCGTCATGTTCGATGTCATCAGGGTTTGACATTTCACTACCCACATAAAATGAAACTCCCGTATAATTGCCGGATGTATCATATTTATATGCAGATTTCAGTTGTCGGCCTACAACCCATAAATGCGTGCCATCCCATGTGACGCCGTAAGGCTGAGTATCTTGTGCGCCCGTGTCGAAACTACTAAGAAGAAGGCCTGCCGGGCTAAACTCATACAAGTACGCCCCAGATCGAGCTAACACCCAAAACGAAGTGCCATCCCACGCGAGGCCTTCGGTGTATATAGCACCCCAGTTTACTTTAAAGTTAGTTCCGGTGTAGGTGCCAGACGCGTCATAAAAATGGGCCATATCCTCGTTACCGACAACTACAAACTCTGTGCCATTCCAGACAATACCATAAGAAAAGCTATCTTCTAGCGAGCCAATCTGCCCGTTATAGGAACCATTGGTGCCAAATTTTTTAATGATATTTGCGCCGTCGTCTAAGATAAAAACTTCCGTACCATCATAGGTAATATCTGAGGGCGTAGAAACAGACCCCCCTATACTCCGAATATTCGAATACCCACCAGAAGCGTTATAAATGTATATGTTTTTGGTACCCCCGTCGATAAGCCAAAACTCAGAGCCCACCAAAGTTATGCCTAGAGGGTTAGTCATTTGAGAAGATACAGAGAAACTTGTGCCCGTGTATGCCCCAGATGTATCGTATCTATAAACCGCGTCCGTACTGCTACAGCATACCCGTAAATGCGTGCCATCCCAGCAAATGCCTTGAGGATTGACACATTCGTTCGCTACAGAAAAGGTTACGCCTTCATATTGGCCTGCTGCATCGAATTTACGGACCTCCTTATTACTATCTCCCACCACCCAATAATACGTACCGTCCCACGCGATGCCTTTAGGCGCTCCTGCGTCCTTTCCGCCCGTGGTAAATCGATCACTAGTGAATTGCCAATCAGCGGTGTATTTCTGGACTTTTAATTCGGTACTATTACCTACTACCCAATAATTAGTGCCATCCCATGTGATGCCGGTTGCGTCAGTTATTCCCTTTTGTAATTGAAGTGTACTTCCAAATACAGCGGAAGTGTCCATCGACAAAATCACGCCATACTGTCCTAATACTCGTAAATTCGTACCGTCCCAGACAACCCCACGAGGGTCACTAATTGTATTATTTACGGAGGCAGAGCTACTTATATAGGTCCAAGAAGCATCAAATTTAAGTACGGTGTTAGAGCTGTCGCCAGCTAGCCAGAAATTGGTACCATCCCAACATATACCCTCATGTTGGCTATCAGCCGAACCGAGATGAATATCTACATCTTGGTAAACGCCATCACTATTATATTTATAAACCCTATATTGGCTGTAGGTATGAACCCAGAAAGAAGTACCGTCCCAACACATACCTCTCGGCGCTGATGTTTGAGCCCCTACATAAAAACTCTTGCCGGTGAGAATGCCATTTGTGTCATATTGCCGGGCAACATCAGTTGAGTACCCGACGACCCATAGGTGCGTACCGTCCCAGCATATGCCTTTGGGATCAGTTTCCCCGCCATCAACCACGTAAAACCGGGTGTTTAAATATTCACCATCTGCATCAAATTTATAAACGTACTTA
>JAESQS010000096.1 GCA_016765035.1 Kordiimonadaceae bacterium
TCCACAGCCAGCTTCATTGCGCGCGCCATTTTAATTGGGTCTTTGGCCTCGGCAATGGCGGTATTCATCAACACACCGTCACAGCCCAGTTCCATGGCCACAGCCGCATCAGACGCGGTGCCAACACCAGCATCCACCAAAAGCGGCACTTTAATTTCCTCGACCATTAAGCGGATTTGTACAGGGTTTTGAATACCAAGCCCTGAACCAATAGGCGCACCAAGGGGCATAATAGCCACACAGCCCATATCCTCTAGCCGGCGGGCGGCTATAGGGTCATCGCTGCAATAAACCATCACTTTAAAGCCTTCTTTAATCAGCTCTTCCGCCGCGACATATGTTTCCACCATGTTTGGATAAAGCGTTTTCTGGTCGCCCAGCACTTCCAGCTTCACCAAATCCCAACCACCAGCCTCACGGGCAAGCCTAAGCGTGCGCACCGCAGCTTGGGCATCAAAGCAGCCTGCTGTATTTGGCAAGTAGGTTATCTTTTTGGGGTCAAGGTGGTCCACCAGCATTGGCTGAGTGGGGTCAGAAACATTCACTCTGCGCACAGCCACTGTTACGATTTCAGCGCCAGAGGCTGACACCGCAGCCGCAGTTTCTTCAAAATCTTTATATTTGCCAGTGCCAACAATTAACCGCGAGGCATATTCTTTGCCTGCAAGTGTCCAAGTGTCTTCTGTGCTTATACCCTTTGAATGAGCCACGCGGCTTACCCTCCACCAATAAAATGTACTATTTCCAGCACGTCACCATCTGCCAACACCTCGTCCTTAAACGTAGATTTTGACACAATCACAAGATTACGCTCAACAGCCACTTTTGTTGGGTTAAGCCCCAGATCAGACAGAAAACCCCACACACTAGTGTCTGGTGAAATGGTTTTTGTGTCTCCATTCACTGTGATTGTAACCACGCCTATAAATGCCTTTTGCGTAAATTATGATACGACTAAACTGTTGTTTTAAATTTTTCGTCTGTAAGAATAGCTTAATATTTTATAAAAATAGCGTAATATTTTTACCTTCTCACTTTGCATGAAATGCATATGGCATTATACAGGACGCATCAAGCGATCATGTAAACAAATGAGCTTTAAGAATGAATGATACTGCATCACAGACCTTTTTGGTTTTAAACGGCCCCAATCTCAACCTTTTGGGAACCCGGGAACCGGAAACATATGGCAGTGTTACGCTTTCTGAGATTGAAGCATCATCCACGGCCCATGCGGCCCAAACGGGGTATGCGCTTGATTTTCGCCAAACTAATATTGAGGGGACACTGGTTGATTGGATACAGGAAGGCGCAACATCGGCAAAAGGCATTATATTAAACGCCGCTGCTTATACGCATACTTCTGTTGCTATCCATGATGCAATTGCGGCCATTAATGTACCTGTTGTCGAAGTTCACTTATCCAATGTGTTTGCCAGAGAAGAATATCGCCACCATTCCTACGTCTCAGATGTAGCGGCAGGCGTTATCTGCGGTTTTGGCCCACATGGATATATACTTGCGATTGACGCATTAGTCGGTATGCTGCGCGACCAGTCTTGATCTAAGGGTAGGACCTACATGTCAAAGTTAACAGAATACAAAGACCTCATCCATGAATTGGCTGAGCTACTGGATAAATCCACACTTTCTGAAATTGAAGTAGAAGAAGGTAGCTTCCGCATTAGAGTTGCGCGCGAGCTTACTTCTACTGCTGGCATTGCAGTTCAAGCTGCACCCGTTGCGCTAGCTGCTGCACCTGCTATAGCGGCAGCGGCAACAGCAGAGCCTGCTGCTGCGGCTAACCCGGCGGACCATCCTGGGGCCATTCCATCACCCATGGTTGGCACCGTCTTCCTTTCGCCCTCCCCTGACGCTGAGCCTTTTATTAAAGTGGGCGACACAGTCAAAGAAGGCGACACGCTGCTTATCATTGAAGCCATGAAGGTTATGAACCAGATTGCCTCCAAAAAGTCTGGTGTTGTGAAAGAGATTTTATTCTCTGACGCGCAGCCTGTGGAATTCGGCGAAGTTCTCTGCATTATTGAATAAGGGCTTAGTCCATGATCAAAAAAGTCCTCATAGCCAACCGTGGCGAAATTGCCCTGCGCATACACCGTGCATGTCATGAAATGGGTATAGAAACCGTTGCTGTACACTCAACAGCGGATGCTGACGCAATGCATGTGCGGCTCGCTAACGATTCTGTCTGTATTGGCCCACCAGCCTCTGTTGATAGCTACCTGAATATTCCGGCAATTATTTCTGCCGCTGAGATAACAGGCGCAGATGCTATTCACCCCGGATATGGGTTCCTGTCTGAAAATGCCCACTTTGCAGAAATTGTGGCAGACCACGGCCTAACCTTCATTGGCCCCACGGCAGACCATATCCGCACAATGGGCGACAAAATCACGGCCAAAGAAACGGTAAAAAAACTGGGCATTCCAGTGGTTCCCGGCTCTGCGGGCGGCATTACTGATGATGTAACGGCGAAGAAAGTCTGCGCAGAAATCGGCTATCCGGTTATTATCAAAGCCTCCGCTGGTGGCGGTGGGCGCGGCATGCAGATTGTGCAGAATGCTGATGAACTCAGTGTTAAACTGCAAACTTGCCGCACAGAAGCAAAAGCTTCTTTTGGGGATGACGCAGTATACATCGAAAAATTCTTGCTAAAGCCACGCCATATTGAATTCCAAATCATTGGTGACAACCACGGCAACTGTATTCACCTAGGCGAACGGGACTGTTCCCTGCAGCGGCGCCACCAGAAGATACTTGAAGAAGCCCCTTCCCCGGTAATTAATGATGAAACCCGCGCCCGTGTTGGTGGCATTGTTGCAAAAGCAATGGCAGACCTTGGCTATAGCGGCGCTGGCACCATTGAGTTTCTCTATGAAGATGGTGAGTTTTATTTCATTGAAATGAACACCCGACTTCAAGTGGAACACCCTGTCACCGAGATGATTACGGGCATTGACATTGTGCGCGAACAAATTCGTGTGGCAGCAGGCGAAAAGCTTTCTTACACGCAGGATATGGTGCGTTTCTTTGGCCATGCCATTGAATGCAGAGTGAATGCCGAACATCCCTTCACTTTTGTTCCTAGCCCCGGCAATGTGACCCAGTATCATGTACCCGGCGGCCTTAATGTACGGTGTGACAGCGCAGTGTATGCTGGGTATAAAATCCCGCCCTACTATGACAGCATGGTCGCTAAGCTGATTGTTTCTGGCTACACACGAGAAGGCTGTTTGTTACGCCTCAGGCGGTCGCTTGCGGAATATGTGATTGATGGCATTACAACAACAATCCCGCTTCATCAGGCCCTTATGGATAATGAAGACTTCCAGGCCGGTGACTATGATATTCACTGGCTTGAAAAATTCCTTAAGGATAAAACTGAGTAAAAGTGTAAACTGGCGCTATGCCTCATGATGTCATAACGCCGAATATACTTTTGCAAGCTTACGCCAGCGGCTTGTTTCCCATGGCGGAAGACCGAAAAGATGCCGCGCTTTTCTGGGTAGACCCCGAAGAGCGCGGTATTATTCCCTTTAGCAGCTTCCACGTTCCACGGTCTCTTGCAAAACGAGTTCGGCAGGAAGCCTATACAATCACTGTGGATACGGCTTTTTTAGACGTTGTAACAGCCTGTGCAATGCCTGCCAGAGGCCGTGAAACCACATGGATTAGTGGCCGCATTGAAGCTCTCTATACTGATTTACATAGCAGGGGTTTTGCCCATTCGGTGGAATGCTGGCTGAACGATGAATTAGTTGGTGGTCTTTACGGCGTATCCCTTGCCGGTGCCTTCTTTGGCGAAAGCATGTTCAGTACCAGAACTGATGCCAGCAAAGTTGCTCTTGTGCATCTGGTGGCGCGGTTAATTGTGGGCGGATACCATTTGTTGGACACTCAGTTTATTACAAACCACCTGAAGCAGTTTGGAGCACAGGAAATACCCCGACAAGAATATCAAGTGCTTTTAAAAGACGCTTTACAGGCAGAATCAGCAGAGTTTCATCAATTCAAAGGGGAGCTAGTCTCAGGATCAACCATTTTGCAGTTGATCACCCAGACATCATAAACCGGGTGTTCCAAAGCATTCAGCGCGGGACTAGACGCAACCATCCAACCTTCAAAGACACGGTCTTTCTGTCCGCCTCGCTTCACATCATCTATTTCCAAATATGCAAAGGTTTCTGGTGGCTCAATAGGCGGGCGCGTACGGCAATAGCGGGCCACAAGTGCCAGCGTGCCAAAGCGCATTTCTTGTCCAATTTCAAGCTCATGCTCGGTAATGCGCGCAGTGATTTTATCCAACGCCCGAATAATCACACGATTTTGGGGCGCAGTTTGTTCTGCCGTTGGTATTTGCAGATCAGCGCGAGGGGGTTCCTGCGCCACACTTACAAAGCTGTGTGCGGAAAAAACAACACCACACACAAGCCATATTATATTGGGTTTAATTGTCACTCGATGTAAATTTGCCAATGAGACCCAGCAAGTCTATGGCATCCTGAGTTTCTTCAATGATGTCACCATCAATCAGCATGTCATCTTCACCACCGGGCAACAAAGTAAGGTATGACCCGCCAAGCAAGCTTTCGGATGAAATGGCAGCGGCAGTATCAAGCGGCAGTTCAATGCCAGACTTTATAGAAAAACTAACAAGCGCCTGATAGGACTTTGTGTCCAGCACACTGCTAACAACTGTGCCCACTTTAATACCTGCAACACGTACATCACTGCCAACATCTAGGCCGTCAATGCGGTCAAACCGTGCATTAAGGGTATAGCCATCAATATTGGCCATATCTGTGCGCTCATAGGCAAACAGCAAAAACCAGCCAGCTACAAGCAGCACAATTGCACCAACAAGACTTTCTACCAAATTACTCGACATCCCAGTTCCCTTGAATTTAGCTACATACCCACATAACACGACCCATTTTGATTATGGCCGCCATGCTTCATAGTCAGGTTCAGCCTTGGGTTTTTCGGCGGTATACGCCTGTGCTGTCCCTGTCAGGTTTGGTTGATGTTCAGATTGCCATTCGCGAACCACAACATCCTGCTCACTCGGCAGCACATCCACAGTATAATGTAGCCAACCATGCCATTCAGCTGGCACGCGGGATGCTTCGTTCGGGCCATCTTTATATATCACCCAACGTCTGCGGCCATTTTTTTCGCGGTAATACACATTGCCCTGAGCGTC
This sequence comes from Kordiimonadaceae bacterium, assembly GCA_016765035.1. Taxonomy (GTDB): domain Bacteria; phylum Pseudomonadota; class Alphaproteobacteria; order Sphingomonadales; family Kordiimonadaceae; genus Kordiimonas. Next base: position 5,225 of record JAESQS010000096.1, read on the forward strand.
GGTGCCCACCTTTTCGCCTTTACGAGACGTAAATAACAGCGTGCCAACGGTTGTTGTGTTCCACCAGGTGAACAAGCGGGACCCAAAAATAAATTTAATCAAGGAAATCATAGAATTATCCACCTATTAATAATCAGATGCGCCCATGTAGCATGTTTATAAATTCAGGAAAAGTCACGGAACATAAGTTTAATCATCTTTTCCAAAATAAATACTTAAAAAAACAGAATGCATCTCTGATTCTCTATAACTATTTATCGCGCCCACCATTATTACATCTCTACACACTCTTTAGGGAGAAAATAAGGCATTGGCGCTAACTCGTTAAAGACTAACGAGTCGGAGCCACTACAAATGGTAGCTACAAACACGTCAATCACAATATGTTGAAAATACCGCTTGTGTCACATACCCGCAGGCCCCTAGAGTTGTGTCCTTAGGGGAGCTACCCCCCATATCTAGTGGGGGAATATTTTTACGGGGACGACGGCAGGCATTTTTTGCGTGGGCAAAAATGTTTTGTTCCTATTTCGCACGACATTATAACGGCTTGGCGCCGAGGGAAAACATATGCGCATCGATCACCATTTTACCAGTCAGCAGTCCAGCCCCTATAGTAGCCTAGACTGGCGCTCTGCCATTAGTGAGATTCGCAATCCAAACGGCTCTATTGTTTTCCATATGGATGGTGTTGAGGTTCCCGAAAGCTGGAGCCAAGTTGCCACAGACATAATCGCCCAAAAATACTTTCGCAAAGCAGGCGTTCCGCAGGCATTAAAAGCAGTGGAAGAAGAAACTGTCCCCAGTTGGTTATGGCGCAAAGAGGCAGATATTGAAGCCCTTGAAGCCATGCCGGAAGACAAGCGCTATGCGTCGGAAAAAAGCGCCAAACAAGTCTTTGATCGCCTTGCTGGCACATGGACATATTGGGGCTGGAAAGGTGGCTATTTTGAAGCCGAATCCGATGCCAAAGCCTTTTTTGATGATATCCGCTATATGCTTGCCAATCAAATGTGCGCCCCAAACAGCCCTCAATGCTTTAACACGGGCCTGCACTGGGCGTACGGCATTGATGGCCCCGCGCAAGGCCACCAGTATGTAGACTTTGAAAGCGGCAAACTGGTTAAATCCAAAAGTGCCTATGAACACCCACAACCGCACGCCTGTTTCATTCAATCTGTAAAAGACGACCTTGTAGGGGAAGGCGGCATTATGGATTTATGGACTCGTGAGGCCCGCCTATTCAAATATGGGTCAGGCACGGGGTCAAACTTCTCTCACATTCGGGGCAGTAATGAGCCTCTATCTGGTGGCGGGTGCTCTTCTGGATTGATGAGCTTCCTGCGTATTGGAGACAGGGCCGCAGGCGCAATTAAATCAGGGGGCACTACCCGCCGCGCCGCAAAAATGGTCGTTGTGGATATCGATCACCCTGACATTGAAGAATATATCAACTGGAAAGTGGTGGAAGAACAAAAGGTTGCCGCCCTCGTCTCTGGTTCCAAGCTGAATGAAATTCACCTAAACCGCATTATGAAAGCCTGTGTGGAAGGGAAAGAGGACTTAGCCGACGATACCTATAACCCCAAGCTGAATAAACCGCTGAAAAAAGAGATTATTGCGGCCCGCAAAATGATGATCCCTGAGAATTACGTACAGCGGGTTATCCAGTTTGCCAAACAGGGTTATGTCTCAATCGACTTTAAAACCTATGACACAGACTGGGATTCTGAGGCTTATCTGACAGTTTCAGGCCAAAACTCAAATAACAGTATCCGTGTAACAGACGCCTTCATGAAATCTGTGAAAAATGGCACACCGTGGGAACTGAAAAACCGCGTAGATAACTCTGTTGCCAAAGAGATTAATGCCAAAGACCTTTGGCGTGATGTTGGCCATGCAGCATGGGCTTGCGCTGACCCCGGCATACAGTTTCACACCACGATCAATGATTGGCACACATGCCCGGCCTCCGGTGAAATTCGAGCATCAAACCCCTGCTCTGAATATATGTTTTTGGATGATACCGCCTGCAATTTGGCCTCTCTAAACCTTATGACTTTTAGAAACGAGGATGGCAGCTTTAAAGTTGATGACTTTAAGCATGGTGTACACCTCTGGACTATGGTTCTGGAAATTTCCGTCTTATGGCCCAGTTCCCATCGAAAGAAATTGCCAAATATTCCTACGAATTCCGCACACTAGGTCTAGGCTTTGCCAACATCGGTGGCTTGTTGATGAGCCTAGGGCTGTCCTACGATAGCGACGAAGGACGAGCGCTTTGCGGCGCGATAACCGCGTTGATGACCGGCCAAAGCTACGCTACATCGGCTGAAATGGCCTCTGAGCTTGGGGCCTTCCCCGGCTACAAGAAAAATGCCAAGCACATGCTGCGGGTTATTCGCAACCACAGGCGCGCTGCGCACGGCCAATCACATGGCTATGAACAGCTCCACACCGACCCTGTACCGCTTGATATTAAAAACTGTAAAGATACGGCTGTTGCCGTTGCCGCCGCAGAAGCGTGGGACCGCGCCTTGCAAACCGGCGAAGAATATGGCTTTAGAAACGCCCAGTCATCCGTTATTGCCCCTACAGGCACCATTGGCCTTGTAATGGACTGCGATACAACGGGGATTGAGCCTGATTTTGCCCTGGTGAAGTTTAAAAAACTTGCCGGCGGCGGATACTTTAAAATCATCAACCGTATTGTGCCCCAAGCCCTGAAAGTACTCGGCTACAACGAAGCCGAAGTGAAACACATCGAGCAATATGCCGTTGGCCATAGCACCTTAAAAGGCGCGCCCGGCATTGACCATGAGGCCCTTAAAAAGCTTGGTTTCACTCAAATACAGCTAGATGCTGTCGAAGACCAATTGAAAAACGCGTTTGATATCAAGTTCGTCTTCAACCAATGGACCCTTGGCACTGATTTCTGCAAAGAAACCTTGGGCCTGACCGACGAGCAACTGGATGACTTTAACTTTGATATGCTGGCCGCGCTTGGCTTCTCAAAGGAACAGTCTAGGGCAGCTAACCTCTTTTGTTGCGGTGCCATGACATTGGAACAGGCACCACACCTGAAAGAAGCACATTATAGTGTGTTTGACTGTGCTAACGCCTGCGGCGTTACAGGCAAACGCTATCTTTCATGGCAAAGCCATATCCAGATGATGGCAGCGGCGCAGCCGTTTATTTCTGGTGCCATCTCTAAAACCATCAATATGCCGAATGATGCAGATGTTGAGGATTGTACAGCAGCTTACGAACTAAGCTGGTCACTGGCACTTAAAGCAAATGCCCTTTACAGAGATGGTTCTAAACTCAGCCAGCCGCTTAATGCTGCCCTCATTGAAGATGAAGACCTTGAGGATGATCTGGAAGAAAAACCACAAGCTGAAAAAGCAACAATTGTCGCTGAACGCATTGTTGAACGGATCATAGAACGCGAAACAGAAGGCCCGGCTAAACGCTCTCGCCTACCGGGAAGGCGAAAAGGCTATACACAGAAAGCAATTGTTGGCGGCCACAAAGTTTATTTACGCACAGGTGAGTATGATGATGGCTCGCTGGGTGAAATTTTCATTGATATGCATAAGGAAGGTGCTGCTTTCCGTTCCCTTATGAATAATTTTGCCATTGCCATTTCAATTGGCCTCCAATATGGCGTGCCGCTTGAAGAATATGTTGATGCTTTCACCTTCACGCGTTTTGAACCTTTTGGGCGCGTTGAAGGCAATGACACCATCAAAATGGCAACATCACTTCTGGATTACCTGTTTAGAGAGCTCGCAATTTCGTATTTAGGCCGGGAAGACCTTGCCCATGTCACGCCTGCTGACCTCGCGCACGATACAACTGGAAGAGGTAACAAAGATGATGGACTACCCGATATAGAAAGCCATGTGAATGAAGCACTTGAGCATGTGCAGAAGTTCGCTTCGTCTGGATATGTCCGCGGTAGCAATTTGGTGATTCTAAAGAATCAACCAAAGTCTGCAAAGAAAAAACTAGAAGCTGTAGCAACTGTGGCCGCCACAGGCACAGACGGCGCAACAGCATCTGTACCGATGGGATCTGCGACAACCAACGGCGGTATAGGTGCAACATCGAATGCTCGAAATGCGGCGAAAGCGCAGGGCTATGAAGGCGATGCATGTGGTGAATGTGGTAATTTTACCTTGGTGCGCAATGGTACTTGCATGAAATGTAATACTTGTGGTGGCACCAGTGGCTGCAGCTAATTTCAACGAAACCCGCTTGCCAACCCGTCCCGGCAAGTGGCAATCTCGGGGGAGGTTTTGCCTTCCCCAATTTTTTAATCGAGGAACATAATTCCCTAATTTAAATTTTTTTTCCTGAATTCGTAAATACTTTACGAAATGTTTACACACTGCCGGTGAAAATCAATTATTGGTAGAGATACTAATCATGCTAATATTGTAATTGTTGTAATTTATTTTTTCTTGGAGCCGCCAGTTTTGGCCGAAATTATTGAAACTAAAATGCCCCCCATGCCAGCAAAGAGCGACATGGGCTCTGACATCATTAATTCTGTGAACACCAGCGCTATAGCTGAGTATTTACCTTTAGGTATACTAGTTTGCCATATCACGCCTGCAAACATAGTCGAAACGCTGTTCATCAATGAATTTGCCTGTAATATTTTTCATCTTACGAATAAAATCGTGCTGCCCTGCTCGCTGGAAACTATCTGCCATGCCAATGATAGTCAGGTTCTAGCCAGCCAAATTCAAGAAGTTTACAGAAGCAAAACCCAGTCTAATTTTGAATGGTCAATCCAGCCCGGGCAATCAACAGAACGGTATCTGAACAGCGAACTTATCCCGCTGAAAAACAGCAATGGGGAAGTCTTTCAGGTTATTTGCACAATTGAAGACCACACGGCAGAAAAGCTGGCTGAACGCAACTTGCTTCATCATGCATTTCACGATGCACTGACAGGGCAACCTAACCGGGTTTTATTCCGTAACAAGCTTGAAGAAGCCGTTGCCAATTGCCAACGGGCTGGCAATACAGATGGCTGCGCCGTCCTAATTATCAACATTGACCGATTCCAGCAAATTAACGGGAGCTTTGGCCATAGTGCCGGAGATAGATTTCTGATTTCAATGGCCTCCACGCTTAGGCGCTGCATCAAAAGCAATGACACCTTAGCGCGCCTTTCAGGGGATGAGTTTGCCATTTTAGTATCGCAATTTGATGCGCTGGAAGAAGTAGAAGCGATCAGCAAGCAAATTCATGCCACAATGGAACAGCCGTACGATCTTGATGGCAACGAAGTATTCATCTCTGTTTCTATCGGCATATCCTCAACCATTTCCAGCTCCACACACCCTGAAGACCTTATTCGGGATGCTGATTTTGCAATGCACCGAGCAAAACATGCAGGCAAATCCCGCACAGAAATATACCGCCATGAGCCTCACAGGCAAGCACGGTCCCAATTCCATTTGGAAACGGAACTAAGGCGGGCTGTTGAACGGCGTGAGCTAGAGCTATATTACCAACCAATTGTCGACATGAAGACCGGAGAACTACGAAGCTTTGAAGGCCTGACACGTTGGATTCATAAAGACAAAGGTTTTGTAGCACCCAATGATTTCATACCGTTAGCTGAAGAAACTGGTGTGATTGTTAAGCTGGGGCAATGGGCCCTTATGGAAGCCTGCCAGCAAGCCAAAGTCTGGATTAATGCGGTTGGAGAAGACAGGGCTGTGCCTATCAATGTCAATGTTTCTGGCATTCAATTCGCCCGCGATGATGTGGCTAGCATGATTGAAAACGCACTCGAAAAAACCGATGTTCCCGGTAAATTTATCCGCGTTGAGCTTACAGAAAGCGCCATTATGGCCAACCCAACGCTTATCGCAGAATCACTAACGCGCATAAGAAACCTTGGTGTTAAAGTAGCGCTTGATGATTTTGGCACCGGCTATTCGTCTCTGAATTATCTGCACCAATTCCCCATTGATATCATTAAAATTGACCGTAGCTTTATCAACCAATTGGAAATAGGCAACCAACCCTATAAAATCCTTGAAATGATCGGCGTTCTATCGGAGAGCCTTGGGCATGATCTTGTCGTTGAAGGCCTTGAAGACCTTGAGCAGGTTATTATGTTGCGCGACATGGGCTTCCCCTATGCTCAGGGATATTTTTATTCGAAACCTGTGAATTCAGCCGCCGCGACCAAAATTGTCCTTGGCCCTCTGCCTTGGGGAACGGTACCTGAAATAGCGCCAGAAAACGTGCCAGAAATAAAACAAGAAGCAGCGCCCAAAACCGCGCCCGGCACGCCTTGAAAATTTCCTTACGCGAACCCAGTTATAAATAACCAATAAAAGAAATGATAAGGTGAATATAATGAGCCAAGACAGCAAAGAAAAAAAAGCTACGCCTGTAGGAGCTAAGGCCAAAGCACCTAAAAAGACACCTGCAAAAGCAGAAGCTGCTAAACGCGCTACTACCGTTAAAAAAGCCCCTGTCGCTACAAAAAAAGCTGTCGCCAAAAAACCAACGGCAAAGAAAGCACCTGCAAAAAAAGCTGCCGCAAAGCCTGTAGCTAAAAAAGCA
>JAESQS010000097.1 GCA_016765035.1 Kordiimonadaceae bacterium
CACTAACCAGTTACGGACGGGAAACTCTCAGCACCCGGCACCCACCGACTTCCCGTCCGCGACCGGGATATACCCAATCCCGGTCCAAGACCCGCCCCTTACCCAGGGGCGGGTCTTCAATTATAAAGCCTACTAGACGTTCCAAAAATCTATGAGTCGCACCTTCAGCCCACATTGCAGAAGTCGCGCATCAGTTTAGTGTTTTCCATTTAAGCAGGAAGCTGTTGACACTAAAGTAATAAATCAACTCATTTCACAGAAAACAAACCCCTAGATCGAGCCTCTGTTAACTGGCTATTGAGATTTTTACTCTATCCTGTAAACCATCAGCCCTGTAAACTATCAGCAGCGTAAGGTACCAACGCAATTGGATTAGAGACCACATTATGCCTGATACAAACGAAACCAGCACAATCCATTTAGATGTTACTGGCCTTTTGTGCCCGATGCCCGTCTTGCGGGCGCGCAGAAGCCTCGATTTAATGACGACCGGTCAAATGCTAATCATTACAGCATCGGACCCTGCCTCTGTGCAGGACATGCCAGCCTTTTGTAAAATGGGCGGTCATACATTGCACATGGCCCGCGTAACTGATGACAAATATGTCTTTGAAATTGAAAAAGGCCAAAGCAACCCGGAATTGGCCAGCAATGTCATTCCTATTCGTCAGGCCCAACGCTAACGCCTATTCGTCTTAATTAGAGCCATTTCCACCACGCCGCCTACCCAACCACCCGCTAGAATACACTGTGGGGTGGTTGGGTAGGGGAAGTGGGCCGGTGATGATCCTAATTAAGACGGATTTGCTCTAGCCTGTTGCGCGCCAATGATCGGGAGGCTGCCTCTATGCCTATAGGCAAGGAAGGCACCACACAGCAAGGCAACGATGGCTGTGTAAAATAGGGAACCATCTTCCATCATCACACCATCGCGTTCATATTTCACAACAACACCAAGATCGGTGAATAAGTGGAAATATATCGCACCAGCCATTGTGCCCACAGTTAGCAGGCCCCCATAAGCCCGAGTGATGGGGGCAAGTACCAGTATGCTTGCAGCAAGCTCCGCCACACCAATGATATAAGCTCCATAGCTTTTGAAAAACTCCAGCCCCAGATAGGCCCCAACCGTATTGAATATATGAACTGGCATAGGGTCACCGCTGAATTTAAAAGGCAAGCTGCCCCCTAAAATCAAGACGATAAGAACTGCCGGTATCCATTCAACATGCTTTTTCAATAAATCCATTTTTCTGCTCCATCGGTGCTCTGTCAGCGTTCCTGTATATTCAGGGAACTCAGTGTAATCAGGGCATTCAGTGTGTGATTGGATAGTTTTTTGTTAATTTTTTCTCACGCCACCACACTTTAATAAGGGTGCCAAGGGGGGTCGGCGCAAAGCCTCGTTTACGGTTTTTCGCCCCAATAGCATACAAGTGATTAAATTGCCCCATTAGGGTTTTGTATGCATGGCGCAGGGTGGTGCGGGAATCCCAAATATGGGTGGCTTCACCACCTGCGCCGTTTACCTCGATAATTTTAAAGCCTTCCCCATTCTGAAAAGCGGTAAAATCGCCAAAGCGCACATCAAACCGTCCGGCGTAAAACTCCCCCATAGAATTGGCAATCTGGTCAAAGGCTAGGGTCATTTCTTCAGTTATCTGGTCATTCCCATCACGAAATATTGTGCCTCGGCAGTGGTTGCCTGCAAATGCAAGGCGGATGCTTTCGCCGCTGGGAATAGTTTCCTGTAGCCGCTGGCGGTGGCGGTCATAATATAAGTGTCCTAGCTTACCAGCGCGGGGGTCAGCATCGATTAATTCTTTTAAGGTCTGTGTACCGTCACCTGTAACACGGGGAAAATATTTCAACGTCAAGCTGATGATTTTGCCTTTATCTTCGTCGGGGTGGCGCACATAAAAAACGCCGGCTTCGCCTTCTTCGTCAACAAGGGCCTGTAATAAAAAATCTGCGCTTTCCGGATAGCTTTTAATATAGGCCTGCAAGTCCTTGTTTCGCTTAATGACCTGAACACCGGCCCCGCGCATACCAATGTCAGGCTTGGCAACAAATGGATAGACTATGCCCGCCTCGGAAAGTGCCTTTTCTGCACTTGTAACAAGCGTGTTGGTGTCTGCACTTACAGCCTTAGAGCAGCGTATGTAGGGGGAAACATAAGCACGAGCCTCCCCTTTGACTTCGTTAAGTACCTGAAATTTACTTTCCCCCACTAGGCCTGAATAGGGCAGGGCAGGGTTTACATTTGTCGGTAATGTTAAGCCAAAATATCGGAGGCTCAACCAGCCGCAAAAAAGGGCAACAGGTGCATAAAATAAATGGGTTGGGGCAAATTCAAACCACGATACTTTGGCTGCGCTGTCGTCAAGGGCTGGCATCCCTGCATGGAGGCGGCTGTTGCCTGTAAGGGTGGTCTGGCCACGCGTGTTTTTAACGTTGTTATGCATTTGTATCCTCGAGCGCAGCATCTTGAAGGGAGGGTTGGCCCCGTAAGCGCTTCAGGGCGTGGGGTATAAAAATAATGAAAATGACGGCGCAGCCAAAAGCTATGCCCATAGCAAGCCCTGTGTTGTACTCCGAAAAGGCTTGTTGTATTTCGCTGACAAAATACACCATGACGGAAACCCACACGGTGGCAGCAAGTGTCATAACCACTGTAAAACGTAATAAAGAAAGCCGTAAAAAACCAAAGGTCACATAGGTGATAAGCCGCGTGCCGGGCGTGAAACGAGAGAAAAATAATACGCTTGTTTCTCTGTCCTTCAGCCAGCGCCGCAAAGGGCGTGATTTCTTAACGGGAAGGCGTTTCCTAAGGAAGCTGTTTGTTCTCGCAGTCCAGCCAAGGCCGTATAAGCCTACATCGCCGGCTGCAATGCCAAAGGTTAGGGCGGGTATAACAATGCCTGAACTTGCCATGTCACTGCCCACTAGCAGGCTACCAGCAACCAAAGCACCATCTTCTGTGGCGAGGGTTGCTACAGCGAGCAGGGCGGCAAGCATCCATGGGTCATTCCCCGCTAAGTGCAGCCAGTCTAAAAGTATCTG
>JAESQS010000098.1 GCA_016765035.1 Kordiimonadaceae bacterium
CCCCAAAAGGCGTATTTGACGCGCTTGTCATCTGCTACACCTCGTTTGGTGCCCCATCATTGGGCGGCCTCAAGGTTTTCCTCGCTCGTCAACAATGTAACTGCACCTTCCTGCGGCACCATTTCAAGCGACAGAAGATACCAGCGGCACCAGCCATAGCTGACATTGCCAGTACCCGTTGGCATTACAGCAAAAAATGCTTCTGCGCCGCGCCTTGTTGGACCTGTAAGCATAAGCTCCAGCGTGCGTTTTTCCAGAGCAGAAATTGTAACGGCTGACCACTCGGTGCCGTCTGGCAACATGCCAGCACTATCGCCCGCAGTTATGGCGGCCCCAACTGCATCAATGGCTTCGGTCCGGTTTGCACCCTTTGGCACCACACCTACACAATAGATAAAGCGGTCTGCCTGTTGGTGACCAGTGCCTATTTCACAGGCAAGCCGGACAACATTTTCAGGCAATCCATTCTCCAAAACAGCAGCACAGATACCCTCTTTAAAAGGGTGGAGTTGCATGGGAATAGCCCCAACATCATCGCTAAACTGGATAGGCCAGAAGCCATGTTTGGCATATAGCGCCCCGTGCGCCTCTTCGCCTTTATAATAAGCGACTTGGTCCAATATCTCTGAGAATTTATGCACACGCACTTGCCGCTTACAGGCTGTGGCCACTTGTGTCTGGCCGGGTGAAATTTCAACGGGATTATCTGCTGGCAAAAACCTCTGCTTGATACTGACATCATGCCACTGGACCCACGCGCTGTTATTTTGAGGCGGCACCTGAGGTGCCACGACCAGTAGCAAGTCTTGTGTGTCCGTAAGCCCATCCCTGAAAGCAAGCGATAGATGCTCAGAATGGCCGGGCATAAGCGTTTTCAGGCTCCACGTAAGGCCATCCTTTGTCCCTGTGGCCGCAAGACCCTGTGCACCAATATCGGCAATCAACGCATCCACAACTTCCGCAGTAACGCCTTTAGTACCTGCCACAAGCACTATCAGGCAGGACGAAGCATTCATATGGGGCAGCGTAACATGGGTGCTGGCCTCAACGGTTCCAACACCAAGCACCCCCGGCAACCGCAGCGCACAAGTGTTTTCCTTTAGCCCATGAAGCTGCAAGTACCGCCCAGCACTGTCTAGCAGCATGACAGAGGAGCCAAGCTCCGCATCGCGTCTGGCTTGCAGGTCCGGGCCGCCTAGAAAAGCCCCTTGTGTGTAAAGAAGTGTGGGCGAGAGGGACGTGGTCGCCGTATCTGTCTCAAAAGGCGCTGAGCCAGCCTCTATACTAGGCTCCACAAGGCCGCGCTCAATGCGCAAGGCAAGTGAAGAGCCAAACCCACCTGATACATCAGATGCTTTAGCGCCAAAGCGCTCGGCATATTCTTCGGCCACAGCAAAGCGAGGCCCCCCTGCGCCGTCCCAACGCAATTGCAAGAGGCCTTCGCCATTTGCTCGGCCAGCCCCGCCAAGCCCAGCAGGCCCCGCATCAGCAGAAAAAGTAAAATGCTGCCAGCCAGTGGCAAAATCCTTGTAAAGTTGCCGCGCTGTGCCAATCACCCTGTTATCTGCTCGGCGGCGGATAACCAGCGTCACGGCACCAGCGGGCTTTCCCTCTGCCAGCGCAGCAACATACAGGCTGATACCAGTGAAGTTCGATAGATCAACCGGCAGTGTCTGGCTATAGTCAGCCGACGCGCTGCCAGCTTCTATACCAACGCTGTCACTGCCGGGCGTTAGGTCGTAGCATATGCTCCGTGTATTATAGCCAATGCCTGCAATCATGCGGCGGGCATTTTCAAATCCCTGCCATAATTTTTCATTCTGCCTGCGCAGATGCACTGTTTGATGTTGTATTTCCGTTAGATCTTTTTGTTTTTTCTGAAGGCGTATAGCCAAAAGCTGAGCAATGAATGTGCTGATTTTACCGCGCAACAAGGGATTAAACCGCGAACACCATAAGACTGATGGCGGTACAGCCGGTGCTTGCGTTGCACAAAAAGCAAGGAAGCTTTCCACAACAGATGTATGTCGCTTGCTCGCAACGATGCCCAGTAAGCCATATGGCAACCCAATGAAGGGAATACAGTCACTGCGCGGCGGCAATTTTTCAGGCGACAGTGTTTCACTGGGGCAAGCAAGGATACCAGCCCCCCCATGCAAGACGACAAGCGTGAATGACGGCGGCATAACAGACTGGCACTGGCGCACCAGTGCCGCACTGACAATGATACTGCCTGTTGCGGAATATAGCAGGCTTGCTGCTTTGCGCGTTAGTCTAAGCTCTGTCACCTTCAATCCCCCGAATTAACAAGGTAACTTAGCCCTTAAACGCCTTAAACGCAAAACGAAGGAAGGGTTTGGATATCATTGCCGCAAAAGTTTCTGGCTCAGTCTGAATATAAACCTCAGCAATATTACCCGGCAGCAGTTGCTCAGGGCTTGCTTCAGGCTCCACCTTTATACGCACAATATAGCTGCCCATAGGTTCATTCTCCCGACGAATGGTATCAGCGGAGATGTAAGTGAGTATTCCTGCTACTGGCACGCCTTGATTTTCTGTATCAGAAGGGAAAATGACCTGCACATCCTGCCCTAAATACACCACATCACGATCAGTGGCTTGCAGGTTTGCCTCAATTGTTAGCGCATCTTCCTCCGGGAATAAAACAATCACAGTATCGCCGGGCTTGATAACTTCACCAGCTGTCCGCTTTGCAAGCTGGAACACTGTGCCTGTAACAGGAGACCGCACAGTTGCACGTGCCACATTGTCGCTATACTGAATAACCGCAGAATTCGCTTCGTTATACTGTTTTTGCGTGGCAACAAGCCGCAAGTTGGATTCAGCTAAGAATTTAAACTGGCGCTGTTTTTTCTCTGTTTCAAAAATACGAATGCCATTTGCAGCTTTATCCATTTCAAGCTTACGGCGCTCGATGGTCGCAATCAATTCCACCACTTTACGCTCAGTCGCAAATACACGGGTCCGCTGAATATGGCCCTGCTTAAGAAGCGTGTTGAAATCTGTCAGTTCCAATTGAAAAAGCTCAAGTTGACGGTCAAGCGCCACAAGCACTTTGCCGTGGCCTTCAATGTCGCTTTTAAGACCAAGGATTTTGGTATCAATATTCTCGGCTGTTGCAAGCCTGTCTAGCAAACCCGTTCTAAAAGCTTCGCGCTGGCTGTCTATCGCTTCAAGAATGCTGGCAGATGTTGCAATTGCCGCGTCTAAGTCTGCGGGGAAGACAACTGCCTTATCCCCATTTACATCAGCGCGGTAGCGGGCTAGTTCAAGCCGGGCAATAGCCTTTTTAAGGCGCTGGCCTTCTAGGGCTGCTGCAAGGCGTGTCGTATCTAGTTCAAACAACACATCCCCAGCCTTGATTGACTGGCCTTCCTCAACATGCACTTTTTTAAGAATACCGCCTTCAAGATGCTGAATAGGGCGGTTCATATTCTCCGCAACCACACGGCCACCGGCTGTTACAGCACCGCCCAGCGGCACAGTGCAAGACCACACACCACCAAAACCAAAAACAAGCAATAACCCGATAGAAGCCTTGCGCAACATATCGCTGCGGTCTGTGTCTAGCCCCTTGGTCCAACCTTGGAGTTCGCTTTTGCTGAAAGTGGTGTTTTGCATAGTTGGCGCGTCGCCATCTTCATTAGCTGGAATTGCTTTAGTCATGTTACGCGCCTTTTCTTACTGACTGCGGTTTTACTGCCGCTGCCTTTATTTTATCATCAGCTTTTGCGGGTTTGGCTTTGGCCTGCGTTGCAGCTTGGGCCGCAGCGGGCTGTTGCTGTTGAGCTTGTTGCCCTTGGGAAGGAGCAGCACCACCAACACGGTTGCCACTCACCACTTTATCCCGATCATCATATTGTTTTACAAGGCCAGCTTCCATAACCATTACTTTATCACTGTAGGCAAGGGCGCTTGGGCGCTGGGTTACAAGCACAACAGTGATGCCCAGTTTTTTCGCGGTGCCGAGTGCTTTGTGGAAGATTGCCTCGCCATTTTGATCAAGCGCCGCATTTGGCTCATCAAGAATAAGAACAGCAGGCTTGCCGTAAAAAGCCCGAGCCAATGCAATAAGTTGGCCTTGCCCACCAGAGGGCTTAAAGCCACCCTGCGTTTTAATGACAGTGTCATACCCTTGCGGCATTGTGAGAATAAGATCATGCACACCTGCTAGCTGGGCAGCGTCTACGGCTAGTTGCAAGTCATCATCCCGCAACCGGGCAATATTTTCGCCAATTGTGCCATCAAAGAAAGTTACATTTTGCGGCATATAGCCAACAAACAAGCCCCGTGCGCGAGGATCCCATGCACGCAAGTCCTGCCCATCAAGCGTGATTTTACCCATGCTTGGCTCAATTGCACTGGCAAGCATACGCGCCAGCGTGGATTTACCCGCGCCAGAAGCGCCAATAATTGCCACATTTTCACCGGCATAGATGGTGCCAGAAATACCTTTAATAATCGGTTGCGCGCCGGGCGCAGGCACATAGGCCACACGGTCAAGCGTGATTGCGCCTTTTGGCCTTGGTAACGGTGTTGTTTCTTCAGGTAATTTCAGCGTTTCAAGACGCTGCATTAATTCTTTATAAGTAACAAGGCCCTGCTTTAGGTTGCGCCAACTGCCGAGCACTTGCTCGATGGGCTGCAACGCTCGGCCACCAATGATAGAGGCCGCAAAAATAACACCCGCAGTCGCCATGTCAGACAGGACAAGCACAGCCCCTGCCCCAATTATAGAAATTTGCAATAACTGGCGTGCAGCTTTTGACCATGAGGCATAGCCACTGATAAGCTCTGTGCTGATCACCGATGTCTCAAGCACGCGGGCATTTTTTTGGCCCCAATGGCCAACCACTTCATTATACATGCCTTGGGACTTTACAGTTTCCTGCGATGCAGCATACATCTGCATGGCTTGCTGCGCATTCATGCGCGCTTCCATATTGGCTTTTGCAAAAGGTTCCACCACGCGGTCAGCGCGTAATGCCAAGCCCAGCAACACGCCTGCACCACCCAATAACACTAGGCCAAGTATAGGGTGGATAAGGAATACCAAAATCATGAAAAAGGGCATAACTGGTAAATCGAAGATGGCCGCAAAGCCGGGGCTTGAGGCTAACTGGCGCAATTGCCCTACTTCCTGCAAGGTTTGCAGGCGCATGTCAGTTGCCCGCGCCATTTCAGCGGCCATGATGGGGCCAGCCATTCTGGCTTCAAATTCCGTTGCGGCACGGCCCAGCAATTTTAACTTCAAACCATCATAATATCCGTAAGCTATAAGAATGACGAAAGCAACGCCACCGAAAGCAATGAGCGTTTCCATACTACGGGACATCAAAACTTTGCCGTAGACCTGCATTAGAAAAACCGGCATGGCAAGCATACACGTGCTGGCTACAAAGGCATAAAGCGCTGCTGATTTCAGCGACTTTTTAAATATGCGCTCGCCGTCTTTAAACTCATCAACTAATGACATTCATATTTCCTAAACTAACCTAGTTCCCCACAGCACAGTGACTGCTATAGCCGCAAAATACCGCGCCCTGCAATACACCATCGTTGATTAGCCTAATATGAACGCACAGTCCATTTCTTTGCGGCTCAAAGTGCAAAGTTGCTTGGTGAAACTTTGGTTACTTTACAAGGTGGAGTGCGCAAGGTGAGGAAGTATTAAGGGCTAGGCTGTTTCAGATAGAATAAACAAATCGAATTTGCCACATTATTTTTGAGGAGAAGAAGAGGCCATTTCAATCCGATGTCAGAGAAGTCGGAGGAGAAGGATGGAAAAGGATTACGCTAAAGAGAAAAAATGCACTGCGCCAATACTCATTATCATTACCCCATAAACGAAGAAAGGGAGCCGAAGCTCCCTTTCAAAATCAATAGTAGTCGCAGACTAACCAGTAACGTCTGCGTTATACGTAACGTTTGTATTACGCAAGTCACCAAGATCAATAAGCTCGATGAAGATACTGTTGTTACCACCGAAGTCGAGTAGAACGCCTTCGACACCACCTTGGCTAGTTTCAGTCGCGATATCAGCGAGATCACCACTTAGACCAGCGATCGCTGATAGATCAAGAATATCGTTAATGTTATCGAATTCTTTAATCGTATCTACGCCATCGGTGTCTGTGAATACAAATGTATCAACATTATCTTTATCAGTAGTTGCCGGTGTATTTGGAGTGATATCATTACCAGTTAGCTCATCGTTACCAGCACCACCGTTTAGTGTGTTGTTACCTGATGTAGCAAAGATTTCATCGTTACCGTCACCGCCGATAAGAAGATCATCACCAGCACCGCCAGTAATACTATCGGCATTACCACCACCTTCGATGGTGTCATCACCAGCATCACCAAGCAAAGTATCGCGGTCATCACCACCATAAATAAGGTCATCACCAGTACCGCCATTGATGTTGTCTTCACCTTCGCCAGCACCACCGAAAATAGTGTCATCACCAGCACCACCAACGATCACATCATCACCAAGGCCACCACCGAGCAAATCATTGCCGGCACCGCCAGTAATAGTATCGTCATCCGTGCCAGCATAAGCAATGCCATCGCCTTGAAGCGAAGCGTCACCAGTAGCTAGAAGGATCGTGTCGTCACCGTCAGCACCGAAAATAACGTTTTCGCCTGTACCACCGTTAAGGCTGTCGTCGCCTTTACCGCCGCCAAGTGTATCGTTACCGCCTTCACCGGCTAGGGTGTCATTACCGCTATCATCAGCACCAGCGTAGAATGAGTCATCGCCGTCGCCACCGGTAAAGATATCCGCACCAGCACCGCCGTTACCAAAGTCATTGCCAGCACCGCCACTGATAGTATCATTACCATCAC
>JAESQS010000099.1 GCA_016765035.1 Kordiimonadaceae bacterium
ATATCGGCATTGCCATTTGGGCGCGCGTTGGCTCCACTAAGGAGTTTTACATAGCGGGCGGCGGTGTGCACCCCATTGTAAACGGTATGGCAACGGCCGCTGACTGGATGAGCGCGGCCTCCTTTATTTCCATGGCGGGGCTTATTGCTTTCCTTGGCTATGATGGCTCTGTGTATTTGATGGGCTGGACAGGCGGCTATGTGCTGCTTGCGCTTTTGCTCGCACCTTATTTACGCAAGTTTGGCAAATTCACGGTGCCAGAGTTTATTGGCGAGCGTTATTATTCAGATGCAGCCCGTCTTGTGGCCGTGGTATGTCTTATTTTTATCAGCTTTACCTATGTTGCTGGGCAAATGCGCGGCGTTGGTATTGTCTTTTCTCGCTTTCTTGAAGTTGATATAGACCTTGGTGTTGTCATTGGCATGGCTATTGTCTTTATGTATGCAGTGCTGGGCGGCATGAAGGGCATTACCTACACGCAGGTAGCGCAATTCTGCGTGCTTATATTTGCCTATACAGTGCCTGCCATATTTATATCGATACTTGTTACAGGCAACCCTGTGCCACAGTTGGGCTTAGGGTCTGAAGTGCTTGATGGCTCTGGCATGTCAGTGCTTGCAAAGCTTGACAAGTCCTTGGTTGATTTGGGCTTTACGGCCTACACTGAAGGCACGAAGTCCACCATTGATGTGTTTGCTATTACGGCGGCTCTTATGGTTGGTACAGCAGGTCTGCCACATGTGATTGTGCGCTTTTTTACTGTGCCCAAAGTATCTGATGCGCGGGTGTCTGCCGGTTGGGCGCTTTTGTTTATTGCATTGCTTTACACAACAGCGCCAGCAGTGGGTGCTTTCGCCCGGCTTAACTTCATCGATCAAGTCAATGAAACACCGTATGAAGCCACACCAGACTGGTTTAAAAACTGGGAAGATTTGGGGCTGATCGCGTGGCAGGATAAAAATGGCGACGGTACCATCCAATATAGGGCCGGGGCTCCGTTTGAAGGCAAGCCGGTATTTGACGGTGAAGCACGCGGCACGAATGGCGAGCGTATTATTACAAACGCCACAACCGTAGGCCAAAATGAAGTCTATGTGGACCGTGATATTATGGTGCTGGCAAACCCAGAGATTGCACAGTTGCCTGACTGGGTTATTGCGCTGGTGGCTGCGGGAAGCCTTGCGGCTGCTTTGTCTACAGCAGCAGGACTGTTGCTGGTAATTTCAACGGCTGTTAGCCATGATTTATTGAAGAAAACATGGCGTCCTAACATCACTGATGCAGAGGAATTGCGCGCAGCGCGTATTGCCGCTGGTGTGGCTATTGGGGTTGCTGGTTATTTGGGCATCAACCCGCCGGGGTTTGTTGCGCAAGTGGTTGCTTTTGCCTTTGGCTTGGCAGCATCCAGCTTGTTCCCTGCGATATTGATGGGTATTTTCTCTAAGACAATGAACAAAGAAGGCGCAATCGCAGGCATGTTGAGCGGCTTGATTTTCACTTTCAGTTATATTGCTTTCTTTAAGTTTGTATCGCCTGAGCTGAATACAGCAGAAAACTGGGGGTTTGGCATTTCGCCAGAAGGCATTGGCAGCCTTGGCATGGTGTTAAACTTTACTGTCGCTTTGATTGTGAACCGCTTTACGGCTGATGTGCCAGAAGATGTTCAGGACCTTGTGGAAGACATTCGTGTTCCCATGGGGGCAGGGGCTGCACAAAATAAATAGGGGCGTGGGGGAAGTTGACCCTCTAGGTGTAAAGGCAATTGGGCCGCCTTCTGGCGGCCCAGCTATGTATTTATACACCACCCCGGAAAGCAAGAATGACGGGCAACCTTGCGGCGCGCCAAGCGGGGAATATTCCGCCAACCAACCCAATGATTAGGGCCAGATATATACCATCCTGAAATAATTCCGGGCTCATTTCAAAGCTGAAACCAACTTGGGTAAAGTTACCGCCCATTGTGGCTGTTGTGCGCCCGTTCATAAATAAGTAGGAGGCTATAGCCCCAATAAAACCACCCAATATGGAAAGTACGATGGATTCCACAAGAGTACCAAAAAAGGCAGAGATATTGCTGAACCCAATGGCGCGCAGAGTGGCTATTTCCCGTTCGCGGTCAGATACTGATGTGTACATTGTATTTAAGGCACCAGCTAAGGCCCCTAAGCTCATGATAATGCTAAGGGCCCAGCCAATGGATACCAAGCCACTGAGCGCTTCGCCTTGCTCGGAAAAAAACTCTGCTTCTGTCTGGATATCCAGTACCAAGCGAGGGTCTTGTTTAACAAGGTCAACCATGCCCTGAACGTCGCCCGGTGTTTCTAGTAAAACACGCACAGTTTGGAAACTGTTGCCGCGTCTAAACTGGCTTTGCACTGTGCGGGTGTCTGCCCATAGCTCACTTTCAAAAGCTGAGCCTCCGGTGCTGAACAGGCCAACGACAGTCCATATGGTTTTACCAAACCGGACTTCGGTGCCAACGTCAAAGCCTGCAAACTCACGCTGGGCGGCCTTGCCGACAATGATTTCATTTTTGCCAGCTTCAAACATGCGCCCTTCGGCGATTTCTACATTGCTTCGTAACTCAAACCCAACACTGGAAATGCCGCGCATGGGCAAGTTGGCCTTGAGCTTCGATGACCTGCGAATGCCGTCTACAATCACAAAAAGCTCAGGCGAATAAATGGGTTGTCCTGCGGCATTATGGGCAATGCCGGGGGCTGCTGTGATGATGTTTACGATATCATTTGAAAGCACACTATTAAGCTCTGATTTGGAGCCGGAGCGCGTGACAATGGCTGTGTTTTCAGAGCCTGCGCCCTCCAAGGTTTTTTCAAAGCCTTTGGACATGGATAAAAAGGACAATAAAACAGCCACAACAACTGAAATTGCGAGTGTTGCCGAGAAAGACATCCAAAAGCGCTGAGGCAGGCTGCGGATGTTCATCATCATCACGGTGAGAATCTGTGAAAAGATACTTGTCATTTCCCTATTCCCTTATCTGCGACTTAGCGCGGTTATAATGTTAAGGCGCAAGGCATTAATTGCAGGAACAATACCCGTGATTAAGCCAAGGAAAACCATCAATATTATTGCTTGCATGATAATTTCACCATTTAGCATCAGGCCGGCAAGGGGGAATTGCGGGCTGCTTGTCACCTGTTTTATGACGAAAGATGAGGCTGCAAGGCCCACAGTACCACCAAGGCAGGCAAGCATCATAGATTCCATGAGAACCATTTTGAAAATACGCCGCGACGTGAAGCCCAGTGTCTTCATAACACCAATTTCATTGGTGCGCTCGCGGATAGCCAAGGCCATGGAAAAACCCACAATAACAAGGATGATGAAAAAAGCGGCTGATACAGAAGATGTAACAATCAGCCCAATATCGCCCATCCGCGCAATGAAGCTTTTGTTAAAAGCTTTTTCAGGCACTGTTTCCGTTTCAAAAGGTGAGTTTACAAACATGTCATCAATAGCTTTGATAACTTTTTCGTTTATGGATGGATCTGTTGTTTTGATGCCTAACCAACCAATCTGGTTGCTCCCAAACGCCAAGGCTTCATTAAAATATTTATAGTGGAAATAGACGCCATTGGTATCGGCTTGTTTAAACTTTCCGCTATAAACACCTTCGATCACAAAGTCCCACACGGAGGCGCCATCCATCTTGGAAAAAATATTGCTATTCAGGGGAATTCTATCTCCCACTTTCCAGCCATATTTTTTAGCCACTAATTCTCCGACAAGGAGGCCCTGCTGGTTACGGAGCCAATTTTTATGGTGCGTTTCGTCAAGCAGCATGTCATCGCCGTAGACTTCAAGCAGCTTTGTTTGATCCACAGCAAAGGTAATAACCTGCTCGCGCGGGTCTTTATAATAGCCGCCAAACCAATTCATATGCACAAGGCTATCAACGCCCTCAATCGCTGTTACCTTTTGAGCATAGGCGATAGGCAGTGTCTGGGTGAAGTTGATTTTATTAACGGTTACAAGTCTGTCATCAGCGGCTAGGTCAACGCCGGCATTCATGGCATTGTCAAAGGCTGTAAGCGCCCCGTAAATTAGGAATGCAATGAAGATGGCAAAGACTGTGAGCGCAAAGCGCAGAGGCGTTCGCTCCATGTTTTTAAACGGCAAGTACAAGTCTGTTGCAATCAGCGCGTTACGTACAAAGGCTATATGCTCCACCAAGTAGGCAATCAGCCAGAATGGGAGCCATACAGGGCTGGATATGGTTAGGAAAATATATTTCAGAGCCAAACCAAGCCCACGAAATATGAGCCCAATGATATTTTTCAAGAATGTCATGCCGCTAGGTCCTTTTCAACAAAGACACCTTTATCCAGATGCAAGGTGCGTTTTGCATAGGCAGCGGCAGCGGCATCGTGCGTAACCATAACAATGGTTTTGCCAAATTTGCGGTTTAACAGTTGCAGCATGGAAAGAATTTCATCGGCTGTTTTCCGGTCCAAATCACCCGTAGGCTCATCGCATAGTAATAGTTTTGGGTCAGAGACAATGGCACGAGCAATGGCCACGCGTTGCTGTTGGCCGCCAGACATTTCGCTGGTCATATGGGTTGCGCGGTCAGAAAGGCCAACCAGTTTAAGTGCTGTTTCAACGCTTTTTTTACGCTGGCTTGAGCTTAATTTGGTTAACAGAAGCGGCAGCTCAACATTGCGCGCGGCATTGAGCATGGGCATCAGGTTATAAAATTGGAAAATAAAGCCAATATTATTGGCGCGCCAGCGGGCCAACTGCCCTTCTGAAAGCGTATCAACGCGGCTGTTGTTAAAAAACACTTCGCCGCCTGTTGGCTGGTCAACCCCGCCAAGCATGTTAAGGAGCGTTGTTTTGCCAGAGCCGGATGGCCCCATAATGGCGAGGAAATCCCCCTCAGCTATAGACATATCCAACTTGTCAAAAATGGTAATTTTCTCTTTGCCTTTTACAAAGGTCTTGGAAACGCTTTTCAGATCATAAAGAAGTTTACCGGACATATCATATTCTCCTATTTTGCCACTCGCTTGTCGTGTTGTAGCTGTTGATTAACAATAGCTGTGCTTTGTCTTTTAAAAGCAAGCTGCTGACATTTTTTGCCAGTAGTGTTTTTATCAGGCGTGTTTTTGTTTAGGTCGTGTCGTAACTCAGGCCTTTAAAAAAGCCACTTTTACGCCCATATCTGGCAAGATACGGACATCGTTTGTTTCAATTTTTATACGAACGCGCACTGTTGCCTTGGCGCGGTCAGCCGTTGGGATAACAGCAATTACAGATGCAGGAATGGTCCAGTCTGGGTAGGCATCAAGGTTGGCTTCCACCGTTTGCCCTGCAAAAACACGGCCAATGAAAGCTTCATTCACGTCTACTTCTATTTCAAGCGATGCCATGTCAACAATGGTGCAAATGCCTGTCCGAGTGAACCCGCCGCCTGCTGATGAGGGGGATACTATCTCGCCCGGTTGGGCATTTTTTACAGTAACTATACCGCTGAACGGAGCTTTGATTGTATGATTGTCAAAATGCTCGCGCTGGCGCTGGGCATCCAGTTTGGCGACTTTGACATCAGCTTGCATACGGATGATATCTGCGCGAAACCCTTCCACCGCTGCCTGCGAACGCGTGAGGTCAGCCTCCGTTGAAAAGTCGCGGCTATTCAAGGCCTGCACACGGGCAAGAACACGTTCTGCTTCTGCGGTATCGGCTTTTGTTCGGCCAATACGGGCTTCTGACACTTTGATTTTTGCTTCGGCTAAATCCAGATTTACTTTCGCGACAGCACTATCGAGTTGGGCCAAAACTTGGCCTGTTTTAACGGCCATGCCTTCTTCGACATTCACGGCTGTTATTAGTCCCATGATCTCGGCAGAGACTGTGGCCATACGGCGCGCTGTAATATAGCCTGATGCATTTAGAATTCTGTTGGAAACATCAGTGGGTGCTGCCGCCGGTTTAGAACCGGTTGCTGTTGCAGCGTTTATAGAGGGTGTTGCAGGGGCCTTCGCGCCTGCTGCATTTTGTGCCATAGAGGCATCTGGGGAAGCAACAAGCTCGCTGTCGCCAAAAAGGGCTAATGCGCCAAATCCGCTTCCTACACTTGCCGCCAGCATAAGAACGGCAACGGCACCTATAGAAAGGCCACCAGAAGCTGATTCTTCTGTTCGGTCTATTTTTAGTTGGCTCAATAACTCACTTTGTTCACTCATGGTGATACCTCTAAAACTAAATACTCTAATGCTGCGTGTGCCATATAATGGCAGGAAGTTTACCTTACAGCGATGTACCTTAAAGCGAAATATGCAAATACACACGTATTTCACGATTAAATGAAATCATTGGTTAGGGTAGTATCGAACACATCTATTTTATATACAAAGAACTTTGAAAAACAAAGTAAAATATTTTGTTTATTTTCAATGGA
>JAESQS010000100.1 GCA_016765035.1 Kordiimonadaceae bacterium
TATACTGTGGGGTGGTTGGGCCAGAGAGTAAGCGGGGAGTGGGCCGGTGATGTTACCCATTAAGACGAATACGCTATAGGGATATGTTTCTAACTAAACAGGCAAAGTTTCTTTATTTCGAAGGCCCGTTTAATTGCCCAACTGCCCAGTGGGCGGCATCGCGCACGTCTTCATGCTCATCTTGCACCAGTGCTGCCGCCGTAGGCAGTAATTCGGGGTCACCAGAATTGCCGATGGCATAAAGTACATTGCGGGTAAAGCGGTCTCGGCCAATACGTTTTATGGGGCTGCCTGAGAATATCTGCCTGAAGGTGGCATCATCAAGAGTTGCGAGATCCTTTAAATCCGGCGCGCCTAATTCCACACGGGCATGAAAAGCCGCTTCAGAAGACACTTGTGCAAACTTGTTCCAAGGGCACGCTGCCAAGCAATCATCACAGCCATAAATCCGATTACCCATCGCTTTGCGGAATTCCAGTGGGATAGGGCCTTTATGCTCAATCGTCAGGTAGGAAATGCAGCGCCCTGCATCAATTTCATAGGGGCCGGGAAATGCCTTTGTTGGACAAGCATCCATACAGGCCTGTCAACTGCCACATTGGTCACGGTGCGGGGCATCAGCTTCTAGCACCATATCTGTATAGATGGCCCCGAGAAACAGCCAGCTACCATATTCTGTAGAGACCATATTGGTATGCTTGCCTTGCCAACCAAGACCCGCAGCCACTGCCAGCGGCTTTTCGGGCACGGGGGCTGTGTCCACAAACACTTTCAAGTCACAGCCAAATTCTGGCACCATCCAGCGGGCTAAGGCTTTCAGCCGTTTTTTGATGATATCGTGATAATCTTTCCCGCGCGCATATACAGAAATATTGCCCATACTTTTTTCGTCCAAAATCAGACGCGGATCATCTTTTGGTCCATAATTAACCGCAAGCATGATAACCGAGCGGGCTTCTGGCCACAGATTTTGCGGCTGTTCGCGCTGGTGCATACGGTCAGAAAGCCACTCCATAGAGGCATGGCGCTCCAGTTTAATAAACTGGCGAAAGCCTTCGATAACTTTTTCAGAAGTTGTTGCCGTTGTAATACCAAACTGGTCAAAGCCAAGCGCGCGCGCTTTCGCCTCCAGCCGGGTGCGGACGCTTTCATCCGCCGCCATTTAAAAGTCCAGTTCGGAATAAAATTTGGACGGGGCCAACCCGTTTATTTTGTCTGTCAACAACGTCCGCACTGACCGGCGTGACTTCACCCGTACGTACCAGTCTTTCACATGCGGCCAATCCTGCCAGTGAATATTACCAAAATAATCCGCAACAGAAATATGGGCTGCCGCCGCAGCGTCTGCCATGGTGAATTGCTGCCCGGCCAGATAATGCCTGCGCTCTGCCAAATACGAAATATAGCGCAGATGGGTTTTCATATTATGGGCTGCACAGCGGATTGCCTCTGAATCTGGTTCGCCCATACCAAAAAAACGCTTATAGAGTTTTTCTGTCACCAAATGGCGCGTTACTTCACTGCCAAGCTTGGTATGAAACCAACCAACAAGGCGGCGAATTTCATAACGCTCATCCGCATCCCCAAAAAACAGCGGCGGTTCAGGCACTATTTCTTCCAGATATTCAGCGATAGCCATAACGCCTGAGTAAGCCTTGCCATCGTCCATCACCAGCACAGGCACTTCGCCTGCTGGGTTCAGCGCCATAAAGGCAGGCCTTCGGTCCCATTCTTTTTCAATGCGCAACTCAAAGCTGATGCGCTTCTCTGTCAGAAGCACACGAATGAAACGCGCAGCAGGGCTTAACCAATGATGATAGAGAACGGGCATTACCCCTCATAACTCAGATATGAGGGGCTGCCAATCTTCAAATGCGAACAAGCACTTGTTTTAAGCGGAAAGAGCCTGCTCTTCGGTTTCACCAACAACAGGATGCGGCAAACGGCCAATCATTTCCTTTGGCACAACCTGCCAAAAGTCTTGGCGCTTGCTTTGCCAATTGCTCAGCATCGTAGCGGCCCAGCGAGAGTTGGTTTCCCGAACATGGGCCGCAATTATAGATTTCAATTGCTCTTCCCAATAATCGTCACCAAGCCTGTTTATAAGCACATTGTCATTATTTACATGCTCTTCAAATGTGCCGCTTTCATCAAAAACAAAAGCCATACCACCTGTCATTCCGGCACCGAAATTATCTCCGGCTTCCCCAAGAATAACCGCTGTACCGCCTGTCATATACTCACAGCCGTTTGCGCCGCAGCCCTCAACAACCACAGTAGCGCCAGAGTTTCTAACGGCAAATCGCTCGCCTGCTTGTCCAGCAGCATATAGCTCCCCTGACGTTGCACCGTATAGCACCGTATTACCGATGATGGTATTTTCCTGCGAATTGATAGCCGCCCGGTTTGAAGGCCGCACAACAATCATGCCGCCTGAAAGGCCCTTGCCTACATAGTCATTGGCATCGCCAGACACTTCAAGCTTCAAGCCCTGTACAGCAAAGGCACCCAGTGATTGCCCGGCAGAGCCGCGCAACCGTACTGTTACATGGCCAGGCTTAAGGCCCGTCATACCAAACTTGCTGGTAATCTCGCTTGAAAAGCGGGTACCAATAGCACGCAGAGTGTTTTGCACGCTGTAGGTCAGCTGCATTTTCTCACCCTTTTCAAACACAGCTTTAGCATCTTCAATCATTTGCGCATCAAGCGTATCTGGCACAGGGTTGCGGCCTTCCAATGTACAAACAGTGGGGGCATGACGTGCACCAACCTGCACAAGAAGCGGGTTAAGGTCCAAATCATCAAGGTGATCAGCACCACGACTAACCTGATGCAACAGGTCTGTACGGCCAATAACTTGCTCAAGCCGCTCAAACCCAAGCTCAGCTAATATTTCACGGGTTTCCTCTGCAATGAAGCTGAAGAGATTCACCACTTTATCGGCTGAACCATCAAATTTTGCCCGCAGCTTTTCATCCTGCGTACAAATACCCACAGGGCAGGTGTTAGAATGGCATTGGCGTACCATTATACAGCCCATCGCCACAAGCGACGCCGTGCCAACACCAAATTCTTCAGCCCCAAGCATCGCAGCAATAACCACATCCCGGCCCGTTTTTATGCCGCCGTCCGTGCGCAATTTCACCCGGTGACGTAGGCCATTCAGCGTTAGCACCTGATTAACTTCAGCAAGGCCAATTTCCCACGGTGTGCCAGCATATTTAATACTGGTTTGCGGGCTAGCCCCAGTGCCGCCGTTATGGCCTGAGATAAGAATGACATCTGCATGTGCTTTGGCAACACCTGCGGCGATCGTGCCGATGCCCGCAGAAGATACCAATTTCACGCATACTTTGGCGCGGGGGTTAATCTGCTTCAGATCATAAATAAGCTGCGCCAAATCCTCGATGGAATAGATATCATGATGCGGCGGCGGTGAAATAAGTGTCACGCCCGGCGTAGAGTGCCGAAGCTTTGCAATCATTTCTGTCACTTTAAAGCCGGGCAACTGCCCGCCTTCACCAGGCTTGGCACCCTGAGCAACTTTAATTTCAATTTCATTACACGCATTTAAATATTCAGCGGTAACGCCAAACCGGCCAGACGCAATTTGTTTGATCGGGCTGTTGGCATTGTCACCATTTTCATAAGGTGTATAGCGTTTTTTGTCTTCGCCGCCTTCACCAGAAACAGATTTGGCACCAATACGGTTCATAGCAATCGCTAGTGTCTCATGGGCTTCAACAGAAAGGGCACCAAGGGACATGCCCGGTGTGATGAAGCGCTTCCGTATCTGCGTGATCGATTCTACTGTATCAATCTGTCCGGGTTCATCCGGGCGGCGGAAATCAAGCAAATCCCGCAGGTTTACAGGCGGCATGTTATGCAGGCCACGCGAGTATGTTAGGTATTTTGCATAGCTGTCACTGCCAACAGCCGTTTGCAAAATATGAATTAGTTGGCCATCGTGGCTATGGGTTTCCCCATCACGGCGATAGCGGTATAGCCCGCCAATTGGCATCGTGACTGTACTGCTGCCAAACGCCTTACTATGTTGCTCCAGCACTTTTTGCTGAATACCAGCAAGGCCAATACCTGAGATTTTTGTCGGCATACCGGGGAAAAACTCAGCAACCATTGCACGTGACAATCCAAGAGCTTCAAAATTATTTCCGCCCCTGTAACTAGACACAACGGAAATACCCATTTTGGACATGATCTTGAGCAAGCCCTGATCAATAGCCTCAGTTGCCCGGTTAACACAGGCTGTTAAGTCATAGGTGCCAAACAAGCCTTTTGCCTGCCTGTCAGCAATAGCATCTTGCGCCAAATATGCATTTACTGTGGTGGCTCCAGCACCGATTAACACAGCATAATAATGCGGATCCAAACATTCTGAAGAGCGTACATTAAGGCTGGTAAAAGTCCTCAGGCCGCTTTCCACCAAATGGGTATGCAAGCCACCAGCCGCCAAAATCATCGGAATAGGCGCGCGGTCTGCATCAAGTTTTTCGTCTGTTAGGAAGATGTGACCCCGACCTTCCCGCACAGCATCCTCTGCTTCGCGGCGAATACGGCTTAATGCTTCACGAAGCGCCCCTTGGCCGCCCTTCACATCAAAGGTACAATCAATAACTTCCGCAGCTTCGCCAAAGTGGCGCAGCACAGTGTTCCATTCGCGGTTAGAAAGCACAGGGCTATTCAGCACCAAAGCCCCCGCTTGGGTATGGCCTTCATCCAGCACATTAGCAAAATTGCCAAAACGGGTTTTCAGGCTCATCACTTTATGTTCGCGCAAACTATCAATAGGCGGGTTTGTCACCTGAGAGAAATTCTGACGGAAATAATGTGACAGGTTTCTATATTGTGCAGACAAAACCGCCAAAGGCGTATCATCACCCATAGAACCAATGGCTTCTTTGCTGGTCATCACTTGCGGCTGTAAAATTAGCTCAAGGTCTTCATGGCTCAGGCCTGCCACAATCTGGCGGCGGCGCAAATCTTCACCCTTGTAAACCGCAATTTCTTCACCCCGGTACCCCGGCAGTTCATCAATGGATTTAATATCATCAATCCATTCCTGATACGGCTGGGCAGAAGACAATAGGTCTTTAATATCTTTGTCGTGGTATAATTGGCCTTCTTTAAGATCGAGAGAAATCATCTGGCCAGGGCCAAGCCGCCCCTTTTCACGAACATTTTCTTCATCCACAACCACCATGCCGGTTTCTGATCCCACGATCAGGAAACCATCATTGGTCACGGTAAAGCGCATAGGACGCAGGCCATTACGGTCAAGCCCTGCAATAATCCAACGGCCATCCGTTGCAGCAAGGGCTGCCGGGCCATCCCATGGCTCCATCACGCTATTTGTATAGGCATACATATCGCGGTGGGCTTTTGGCATACTAGGTTTATTAGACCAAGCTTCCGGCACCAACATGGTTTTCGCCATTGGAGCCGTACGGCCAGAACGAACCATCACTTCAAACACGGCATCCAACGCCGCGCTGTCAGACGCGCCGTTTGGCACTACAGGTTTAATATCTTCTGAATTGTCGCCAAAGGCTGTGGACGCCATGCGAATTTGATGGCTTTTCATCCAGTTTACATTGCCGCGAATGGTGTTTATTTCACCGTTATGGGCAAGCATACGGAACGGCTGCGCAAGCCACCACTGCGGGAATGTATTAGTCGAATAGCGCTGGTGATAAATGGCATAGCTCGACACATATCTTTCATCCAGCAAATCAGGGAAAAATATAGAAAGCTGCTCCGCAAGAAACAGGCCTTTATAAATAACCGAGCGACTAGAAAGCGAGCACATGTAAAAATCGCCCACTTGGCTTGCAATTACATTGCGCTCAATACGGCGACGAATAATGTAAAGCTCACGCTCAAAGGTTTCTTCGTCTGCGCCCTTAGAGTTGGCAATCATCACCTGTTCAATTTCAGGGCGGGTGCTTTCCGCTTTTTCACCGATTACCGAAATATCAACCGGCACTTGCCGCCAGCCATAAATGGTGTAGCCAAAATTTAAAATCTCGGTTTCTACGATCGTGCGGCAGGTTTCCTGTGCAGCCAAATCAACACGTGGCAAAAAGGCCATGCCAACAGCAAGGCGACCTTCCGCAGGCTCATGGCCTGTGGCGCGCACATGCTCTTTGAAAAAATCCTGCGGTATTTCCAGCAGAATGCCTGCGCCGTCACCGGTTTTACCGTCTGCATCTACAGCACCCCTGTGCCAAATGGCCTTCAGGGCTTCGATACTTTTTAGAACCACATCACGGTTGGGTTGACCATCAAGGGCAGCAACAAGCCCCACACCACAAGAGGAATGCTCATCGGCAGGGTCATAAAGGCCAACAGGGCCGGGTACAAATTGGTTAAAGCTATTCATTTTATTGGCCCTACGCTGCTTCGCTTAGTTGTTTTTGAAGGTGTTTTTTGATACATTCTGCTGCATCCCGGCCATCGCGGATGGCCCACACCACAAGGGAAGCACCGCGCACAATATCGCCAGCGGCAAACACCCCATCTAGGTTTGTCATCATTGTTCCGTGGTCCACCGTTACTGTACCCCAGCGGGTTACACGCAGCTCTGGTGCATCAAACAAGGACGGTAAATCTTCTGGCTCAAAACCCAGCGCCAACACAGCAAGGTCACAATCCATGGTAAAAGTACTGTCCGGAACAGGCTCAGGTGCCTGACGGCCAGTGGCATCAGCCGCGCCAAGGCGCATACGGTAAGCGCGTACCGCTTCAACATTTTCGTCACCAAGGAAGGCTTCTGGGCCTGAAAGCCACACGAATTCAACACCCTCTTCTTCGGCGTTTTTCACTTCACGTACAGAACCCGGCATATTGTCACGGTCCCGACGATACAGGCATTTAACAGATTTAGCGCCCTGCCGAACCGCTGTACGCACACAATCCATTGCTGTGTCACCACCGCCGACAACAACAACATTTTTACCTTCTGCATTCAGAGCGCCACTTTCAAATTCAGGCACCGTATCGCCGAAGCTTTTTTTGTTGGAGGCAATCAAATAATCCAGCGCTTCGCGGATATTGCCAAGGCCAACACCGGGGGCCTTCAAACCGCGCGCCCGGTACACACCCGTTGCAACAAGCAAAGCGTCATGTTTTTCGCGTAATTCAGCAAGGCTTGCTTCGCGCCCCACTTCAAAGTCCAGATGGAAGGTAATGCCTGACTGCTCCAAGCGGCCAGTGCGGCGACCAACCACGTCTTTTTCAAGCTTAAAGCCCGGAATGCCATATACCAGCAAACCACCAGCCCGGTCGTGCCTGTCATAGATATGCACTTGATAGCCGACTTTGCGCAATTCTTCCGCTGCCGCTAAACCTGCTGGGCCTGCGCCAATAATAGCAACAGACTGATCAAGCTCTACAAGGGGTTTAATAGGCTTGATCCAGCCATTTTCCCACGCAGTGTCAGCTATATATTTTTCTACGCTGCCAATTGTAACGGCATCGAAATCTTTTTCGATAACGCAACTGCCTTCGCACAGGCGGTCCTGCGGGCAAATGCGGCCACAAATTTCAGGCATATTATTGGTGGATGCTGCCATTTCATAGGCATCTTCCAACCGGCCTTCTGCCGTAAGGCGCAACCAATCAGGTATGTTATTCCCAAGGGGGCAATGGATATGACAAAAAGGCACACCACACTGCGAGCAGCGGCTGGATTGTTCCTGCGCGCTCGGAATATCAAATTCTTTATAAACTTCATCAAAATCTTTTAAGCGATCAGATGCTTCACGCTTGGCAGGCATACTCTGATCGATAGACACAAACTTTAAAAGGTCGTTTGACATTTAAAACCCTTTTTGACAGTCGAAGAGACTAGTATAGCGCCAGCGCACAGGTTGCTCTGGGGCTGCTAAAACTCTCTCTGACATTCCAGTAATTTTCTAAGGCGAATCTCTAATTGCCCACACTATAGGCCATGTGAGCCGCGGTTTCATTAAAAAAATGCATTTTATGGCAGTATACTTGACCTAATTACATCTAATTAGCGCACAAGCTTGCTTACGCGCGCAACCTAAAGGTGTTTATAGTACAGTATCGGTACTATATAACAAATGGTCTCCCCCTGAAACCACTGCTATAAAGGCTTTCTGGCACCATCAAACAGATGCCGGAATTACAAATTTATAGAAACAGTTTACGTACAAAGGCGGGGGCCGTTCAGGTGACACTCATTCAGCTAATCATTCTGGCGCTTGTTCAGGGCATCACAGAATTTCTGCCCATCAGCTCTTCTGGGCACCTAATCCTTATTCCAACCCTCACCGGGTGGACCGACCAAGGCCTGTTTATTGATGTTGCGCTGCATGTCGGCACGCTAACAGCCGTCCTGCTCTATTTCCGTAGCGAAACAAAAGGCTTGTTTCTGGCCGCCGCAGGCAACCTTGGCATTGCACCCGCCCGGCGCGCCACTGAAGGCACCCTATACCACCAGCTTTTGTGGGGACTTATCATTGGCACCATCCCAATGGTGATTGTCGGGGGCCTTATAGTTGCTGCTGATATTATGGATAGCCTGCGAACGGCCGAGGTTATTGCAACAACATCAATCACTTTTGGCCTACTGTTATATTGGGCTGACAAAAAAGGCATGACAGAGAAAACGCTGGAGCGAATGGCCCTAAGGCCCGCTTTGCTCATTGGCCTTGCCCAAGTTTTTGCGCTTATTCCGGGCA
>JAESQS010000101.1 GCA_016765035.1 Kordiimonadaceae bacterium
CACAATCGCTCAATCGGCAACATTCTGTGATTGTCTTCGATGAATTTAAACCTCATGGCTTTTGACCCGCGAAGAAGATGGTTGTAGATTCAACCTGTCAAGGCAACACACTGTAAAATCATATTCTCAGGAGTATTGTAGCCAAGCGTTTTCCTTGTGCGCATAATATGCGGTTAAAGGAGCGGTACAATACCGTGACAGGTCCAGTTAGAGAGGTCCATCCAAACGTGCCGGTTGTGTTGGTAACGGGGTCAACTGCCCCGGATGATTTGAATGATATGCAGAATTCCAATCTACCAGTATTCCATAAGCCTCTTAATCCTGAAGATATTCGGGGGTACTTACAACAGAATTTCCCCCTGAACTCATGAAGATACCAGCCCTTGAGTAATTGCAGGTTTGGTTATCTGCCATAATCTGATCTGCTATAATTTGCCATAAAGCCAAGCCTGTGAACCTTCATGTTTATGTTGAGGTATATGCCCAGCCCAGGAGGCTTTTTAGACGGGTAAGAACGGCTTAGTATGATATAATTTAGATGAGTGGTCTGGCAAAATATTGTGTTGAATAGACCTAGATATTCCTTACATCACTTGATGCTCGGTTCAATGTGGTTAAATATTTTAATTTAAAAAGGGGCTGGTGCGATATAGGTAAGAAAATTTATGGCTGAAAACTGCCATTTTCTATATTACTGGTAACTTCTTTTCCTTAAATAAAGCGCGAAAGTCATGTGCTACATGGGTACATATAAACACCTTATTAGTGCATTATTATAATTATAGGTAGAAATATTGGTGCCTATTAAAAGTTGTTAGGCGAAAGCAGAGGAAATTTACAGCCAGAACATAATTTTGCCAAAAAATGGAGGAGTTTTTTTGAGTATCTATCACATGAGGTGATAGGTCTGTATGGCTTTGTACTGCGGGGTTTTCGAGGTAATATTGCTTTTCAATAGCTCTCCCTATCACCGCACTCTACACCCTGTGATAGGGGGCCGAAGCGATAGTTTTACCACTCATAGTTCAATATTGACGTATCTGCTTTGGAGGGTTTGAAATGGCCTTCACCTGTATTCAATTTGACAACGAAATGACTATATGTGTACAATAAGTATATATATAGTCATATAATGATGTGAGGCAGTAATGGTACAGCAACAGGTCAATCCAAAAGCCAATGAAGGGTTTAACCCTAAAGTTCTAAAAGACGCTGCAACGCGCAAAGCTTATTCCAATACGGCCATGAAGGCATTTGTTCGCATGATGGATGCTTGGGATATGAGCGTGGACCAGCGCTGTGCCATCCTAGGTGATATTCCCCGGCAAACTTATCATAAATGGGCACGAGGCGATGTGAGCAAGTTAAGCCGTGATCAATTGGAACGCATTGGCATCGCCCTTGGAATCTATAAAGGCCTTAATCTATTATTTAATGACGAAGGAGGCCGTCTACGCTGGTTCAAAAGTTTAAACCATGATTATGCATTCCGGGGCAAGTCACCTGCGGAACGTATGACAGAGGGCGGCATGCATGATCTATATGCCGTTCGCGCTTATGTTGATGGTTTACGCGGAGCGCATTGATGCCGGATTTTCCAATCATCGAAGAGAACAGACCAACCCATCGTCTGATCAATTCCCGCTGGCCTGCAATTGGCCTGTTTGATGAATTGGTGGATGATGAAGCGGAGCTACGTATTCTCTTCGATTTAGAAATGATGGCAAACCCGCGCCACCAAGTTGCCAGCGGTAGATTAGTGCTCATCCCAGACGATGGGTTGGTCACTGGTCCCACCGCCAATATGGCTATGGCCGCTTTTGTACATTGTCATGATGGTGGTGGCCGCTTCAACAGTGGTAAGCTCGGCGCATGGTATGCTGCCCTTGATGTAGATACAGCAATTGAAGAGACAGTTTATCACCTTACTGCCAGATTATCGTTTTCTGAGGGTGGTTTTCCTCAGCAAATGCAAATGCGGGAGCTAATCACCCGCGTTAGTGAACCGTTGCTTGACCTTTGCGGTGCCAAAGAAGAACACCCTGAACTGTATTCTCTAGATGACTATGCAGCCTCGCAAACCTATGCTGATAACCTACGGTGGCCGCTCAAAGAGGATGGAGCCGCAGGGCTACGCTATGACAGTGTACGTAAAGAAGGTGGCATCAATGTATGTGCCTTCAAACCTAGTGCGCTAACGTTACCGATCACCCAAGGCGATCATTATCAGTATGAATGGAATGCCAAAGGGGAAATCTCTGTCGCAAAGCTGACGGAAATAAGAAGATGATATGAAGTATGCCCAAAGGGTTTTCTTCTCAGATTTGCATATATTGTCAAAAGGAAAACTCTACGCCTACAGGTGATCACATCATTTCAAGGAGTTTTTTCACTCTTAATAACCGTGATAATATCCCCAAAGTTCCAGCATGCACCTCATGCAACAATAAAAAATCCAAACTGGAACACTATTTGGCTACAATCCTTCCCTTCGGTGGTAAACACACAGAAGCTTCCAATTATCTCAAAGAGCTGGTTCCGGCTCGTCTAACAAAGAACCAAAAACTTCATCGAAATCTCAAGAAAGAAATAAAAAAAGTACTAGGTGTTTAGTCCCGGCATTTGATGGTTTGGGTTTAGGTTGAATTTTTCGGGTTCATTTATCCAGCATTTACAGATGTATTCATACGGGGTTAGGCCTTTCAAGGTTTTGAGCCGTCGCCCATAATTGTAAGCATTGATGAAGTCTGTCAGATGGGTACGTAGCTGGCTGTGATCCTCGTAGTGATAGCGTTTGACAGTCGCCTCTTTGATCGTCCGGTTCATACGTTCGACCTGACCATTGGTCCAGGGGTGTTTGATCTTTGTCAGTCTGTGCTCAATGCCATTTTCCCGGCACCGCATATCAAACATGTGGGTCATATAGGTAGCAGTTGGCCCTGCCTTGTACCGGGGAGGAAAGGTGAATTGAACACCGTTATCTGTCAAAACGATATGTATTGTGTAAGGCACCGCTGCAACCAGCGCTTCGAGGAAAGCAGACGCTGTTTTCCGGTTTGCCTTATCAACCAGCTGAACGAATGTAAACTTGCTTGTCCGGTCAATGGCAACATAAAGGTGCCGCTTTCCTTCCGCTGTATGCACATCGGCGATATCTATATGGAAGTAGCCAATCGGATATCGTTTAAACTTCTTCTTGGGTGGCTTGTCTCCCTCTACATCTGGCAACCGGCTGATACCGTGTCGTTGCAGACATCGATGCAGGGACGAGCGCGTCAGGTGAGGGATTGTCGGCTGGAGAGAATAAAGACAGTCGTCCAGTGGCAGCAGTGTATGGCGCCGAAAGGCAACAATAACAGCTTCCTCTTCAAGACTGAGGACCGTTGAGCGGGGTTGCTTCGGCCCCGTCTTGTGGTCTTCAACACAAGAACGCTGCCGCCACTTCAATACAGTTTTAGGGTTGATCCCATAGGTCTGGCTCAACTCCGTGATCGTAGCTTGCGATCGCTGTATTGCTGCTCTGACTGCGTGCGTCGTCGTGGCGCTGCCGTGTAAAACCTGTCCCATAGGGCATCCTTCCATTCCAGAGAAAATACTACACCATCAAATGCCGGGACTAAACACCTAGATAATGATATTGTTTTGGGCTCCGCTTCCAGCGTGGGCCCTTCTCAATCGAATTATAAATTCCATTAAAAATGCGGTTTTAAGCCTACAAGGAATTAGGCTATTTGTTGGCCATAAAATATTCAGCCTTACCCACGCAGGCACAGCGCCGGCTCAATAAAAAACATCAATATTTGGGATGACAGAGCTTGGGAGGGCGGGTGTTCTTGAGCGCTTATGCTTTAACAGCACGGAGGAGGGAGTAGAACCAAACTATGCAGATGATGAGTGTGATGATGGTCCAGCTATATAGAAAAATGGCGGAGCCGGAAAAAGCCCATGAGCGCCCAGCAGAGGCACTGAGCATAGATGATGCGGCAATGGCATTTTCAGAGATGTAATAGGCCAATTCTATCAGCACGTTGGATAAGAATATGAAGACACCAATAAAGCCTGCGGTAATACTGCCGCGCCAATAGTTGCGGTTTTTCGGATCTTTTTGCAGGCGTTTCAGGTGCAGCCATGCACCTGATAATGTGAGCCCTGATAGTATAATGCCGAAAATAAACCAGATAGTTTTGGTAATCATACCGCCAAAGTCGCCGAAATGAAGCGGGTCTGCTATGTCGGTCCAATGCCAATAGGTACTGAGCTTATCTGGCGTTTGATTGTAGACAATTTCGCCACTGTAAGGGTTGATGAACATTTTGTTGGCTCGGTCCCGCACCAGAAAATTGTCATCCTGCCCTTCAATATAAAAATAGCCACCACGGCTTATACTCACGCTGTTTATTTCTAAGCTAGGGCGCGCTTTGGCCGCAATCTCCATAAGGGTTGAGAAGGGGAGCCGTTCGGGGCCTTCAATGAGTTTTGGCAACCTATTCACGGCTGAAGCGCCCGTATCAACATAGGCAAATTTACCATCTATGGTGTCGCCTCGTATATGCTCAAAGAAATACCAACCTCCGGTGATGCCGATGATCAGCACAAACCACAGGCTCCATAGCCCCGCGGTTTTGTGGAGGCTGCTCCAAAACACTTTTTTCCCTTTGCCAGTTTTGACTTCAAGGAAGCGTTTCCACCAGCGTTTATAGAAAAATAAACCTGAGATTAAAGAGGCGAGCAGGGGCACTGCAAAAAAACAAACTACATAATCCCCAAGCGGCAACGCAAAAAACCCACGATGGAATTCTCGGAAAAAACGCTGGATATTCAGCCATTCAACTGTTCCTGTGGTCGCTAGTTTATAGGGGTCTACAAAAAGGCGTATACTCTGTCCGTCAGTAGTTTCCCCCAAAACTTGAATGGCGAAATTCGGGTAAGGCCCTTTGTCGATAGATCCGAATTTAAAGGTGGGATGTTTGTTTTTAAGGTGGTCGTAAATTTCTGAAAAACTGGCCTGCTCACCTATTGGTGTTACATGCTGCGCCGGGTTCATCAACCAATCAAGTTCATAAGAAAATACCGCGAAACTGCCACTCCAAAAAATGACAAAAAGGAACAACCCAGTAACGGTGCCTAACCAACTGTGCCAATCAAACCATTGGCGGTTGCTGTTCTTTTTTTTGGTAGTTTTTTTAACAAGGCTGTCGGTGGCACTTCCATGCATTTTAAAACCTCAAAACTTGAGAATATAAATAGGTGACTGTTGTTAGATAGCTTGCTTGTGGTCGGTTTCTAAATCGAGAGGCGGTGCTGATAGTTTGGTTATTCGTCACAAACAGCAACATTTTCAGCGGCCCAGTCTGTTGCGCCATTGAGGGTTTTAGTGAAAATATCTTGAGCGCGGGCCAATGTTTTTGTCTGCCAAGCAGTACGTGTAGGACACCATAGTTCGCGGCTCTCTGCATAGAGTTTTTTGCCGCGCTCAGATGTTATATCTCTTGTATGTACAAAATATCTGGAGAGGAGACTTGCGCGAAGACCTAGTACTTTTTCTTGAAAGGTATTAACGGGTTCATCAGTGAATTCTACCACCCCACCAGCAACATCCATAGCGGGCCGGGCACAGTCCTGCACACCCCACATCACAATGCCGTACCGGTCAGGTCTACCCCCTTCACGTCCCAAACCTTGATCCCACTTCGCAGCAACTTTTTTAGGGTCTACGTTATGGGCCCCCCACCAGTTTTTACACCGGTCAATAAGCTGGCCGCCGGGGCGATTGAAGGAGAGATAAACAAAATCATCCATGCCGCTGCGGATTAGAGAATGCCAATCTAAATACGCTATGTGCCGAATTGGGCTTTGAAAAGATCGGACAATTTGTTCCAGTATTTTTGAGGACCATTCTCTTTTGCAGCCACCATAACCTAGGCCGTCTGCAAACTCATATTGTCCGGCACTCAGTGCATTTTCAATTTCAAAGCCGCTATGCAAATTGGAAAGCCGGGCCATTTTACCAACTGTTTCTGAAAATTGATTTTCCGTAAAGCTATCAGTAGGTGGTAACACGGCGTTTAAGTCGGGGTAAATTTTATGTGTTTTGGGGATGTTAGAAAAATCTACCCAGTTTCGGTTCAGGTCCACGTTATTTTCATTGAAGCGGGTCATATAAGCAAAACCGAAGGGGTTAAGTGCATGGATAAAAACCACAGCGACGCCCTTGGGGAGCTTGGATAACGTGCCATCTGATAGACTTTGTATTTGTGCGGCTGAGCCACAATATCCCTCAGGCCCATGTGTACCGCTAACGCACATAAGGATCACATCTGCGTCCTTTGGGCCTAACAACGCCACATCAATAGCTAAGTCGCGCCCATCCACATCTTTTTCAGTAGGATGAACATGAGAATTGATTGTAGCCCCGGCTTTTTCAGCGGAAATCAAAAATAATTGTCGTGCATCCTGATAACTATTTGAGAAATATGAATTAGAACCCATTGTCGATTGGACCTTTATTAAATGTCAAAGCTGCATGAAATTCATATAGCTTATAGACACCCGGCGATGCAATATTTTATTTGTTTAAATAAGAAATATATGATATTTATTTAACTCACTAAATCAGTTGGCTCTTGCTAAATAAAAGCTCTATGGCTAGCTTAGTGGAATAGAGACAGCTTTCAGGGATACGGCATAAAACAATGACAAAATTGGTAAAAACTAAGGCGCGCCCCACCAAGAAAGCTGTCCAAAAGCGCAGCCAAGATACGCAAAAAAGATTTATCCAAGCAACGCTAAAGCTTGCAGCTAAAAGGCCGATGCATCTGGTTACATCTAAAAGTATATCAGAAGAAGCCGGTACGGCTTGGGGGTCGGCTCAGTATTTATTTGGCAGCAAAGAAGGTTTAATGGTCGCCGCGGTACGGCATGCATCAGAAACTTTCATCAAGCTATGCGAAAAAGAATTTGCGCGTAACGATTACCGCAAAGAAGACCTAGAAAATGTCATAGATTTTTTCTGGAATGCCGTGAATAAGAGTAATATGATTTTGGCCCACGATATCGCGATTAGTTGTTTACATGACAAAGAAATCACGGAAATACACCGGGAAATTATACTTAAAACTTTGGACGATGCGACGATGTTTGTGTCTGTACATTTAGGGTGTTTTTATCAAGGTCTAGATGTTGTGCGGCTGAATGACATGCTTCTCGTTATAGAAACCATTTTTACAGGCCTTCATGTTAGGCGCAATTTTACGCGGCCTGAGATCACAGAGCAGAAACTTACTGTATTGAAAAAGCTGTGGATTGCAGAACTAGCTCTCGGTAAGGACATATAGTATTAATTTATTTGATAAAATAAATTAATACTATATGTTGACCCCATCCAATGGTATTGTAATGAGGTGGGTATGACATGCTAGATGCTCCTAACACTGTGGAATTTGCTAGTGATGTAGCAGTAAATGTTGCAACAGCAATGGTTAGTGATCCCCTTGAGGCTTTCCTTATCATCGTCAGTGTGGTGTGTGGTTTGGTGTGGCTCAGCAGCCTATCTCAGTTCAAAAAAGTGTTCAAAATACTGCCGCTTTTAATTTGGATTATCCTTATCCCAGCGACATTGGTTGGCACGGGTGTTCTGCCATCAAACTTACCTCTTTATATAAATATAGGGAAAGTCGGGCTGCCACTTTCCCTGTTTTATTTGATAATTTCCTGCAACTTGAAGGATATTCAAAAGCTAGGGAAGCCAGCTATAATTGCGGCTTTGTCGGGTACGTTAGGAATTTCTATTGGTGGTGTAATCATTGTCTATCTATTTGCCACGGGTGAAAACGCAGACCTATGGAAAGGGTTTACCGTCATCTCTGCTAGTTGGATTGGCGGCACAGCAAACGGTGCGGCGGTTCAACAAGGACTGGGTGCGCCCGCATCGGTGATTGCACCGCTTGCATTGATGCAAACACTTATGGGCTTTATTTGGCTCATTATCTTAATTTCACTTGCTCCACATCAGGATAAAATCTCTAAAATCTTGGGTGCTACCGAACCAGTTTTAATGGACGTTACAATCGAAGAGGAAGAAGTTGAGACCAAATCTCTTTCACTAGAACGGTTCGCAGGTTTAATTGCGTTGGGGTTCGTTAGTCTTATTATTGCTGCAGGTATTGGCTTTTCGCTTCCCGAATTTGGGGACCCAAAAATTATTACACATGCCACGTGGGTCATCTTGATTATCTCAGCAATGGCAATTGCTATCGCTGCATTCAAACATGAAATAATCCCAACCGCTGATGCTTCTAATCTGGGGTATATATTCCTGTATTTGATGCTTGCAACGCTTGGTACGCAACTGAATTTTTCTGTGATCGCTGATATAGGGGTTTACATGGTGGCTGGTGCTTTATGGCTGATCATTCACCTCGTTATCCTAGTCGCCGCTTGCCGGTACTTTAAACTACCAACCTCGATGCTTGCACTAGGCAGCATATCAAATGTAGGGGGTATAGTAACAGCGCCCCTTATTGCTAGTCACTATGATCGGCGGCTAATCCCCGTTGCGTTACTTATGGCGGTGGGTACTCAGATAATCGGTATATATTTGCCTTTTGCTCTCGCTGCTATTTTCTCTCAAATCGCTTTAATGTAGTAGGCCTTAGGTTGATTTCATCCTTTTGGCTTCCCGTTTGTCATGAGCGCAAGCAAGCGGATTTTTTGAACACTATACTTGCTTATTTTTTTTACTTTCTGGGTATTGATACGCAGACTTCTTCCATCAGCGTGTCAAATTGGTGTTATCTTTAGATTCCATTAATTTATTTTCTTGAATAAATATATTTAGCCTATAGGCTGGTGCTTCAGGGTGAAACTTGTGCACTCAGAGGGAAGTTATTTAAAAGGAGGAAATGGTGAAAAAAATTAAAAATGACCTAACATTTGCACTTTCGTTGGCGGCGTTTTCGGTTTTCAATTTACAGGGCGGATCAGCCGCATTAGCTGCGGACGAAGCTGGTGCCGAGTTTGAAGAAATCATCGTAACAGGCAACAAGCGGGTAAAATCCCTTCAGGATACCCAAATCAGTGTGGCTGTTCTGCGCGGGGAAGACCTTGCACAGGAAATCGTCATTGATTTTGAGGAAGCCTTGCTACGCGTAGGCAATGCAAATATCAGTATATCGGGTAACCTTTCCCTTCGAGGCATTAGAAAACAAGGGCCAACAGGCGGCATTTCCACTAACCGGACAGTGTTTGGGTATTATATTGACGGCGTGGCTCTCAGCTCGCAAGCACAGCGCTTTGCACAATCAAGCTGGGACATCGAGCAGATAGAAGTATTACGCGGCCCAGTAACAACAGTGCAGGGTAGGAACGCACTTGCCGGCGGCCTTATCGTAACAACGGGTGTTCCTGAACACGAATGGTCAGGAAAAGCACGGGCTTCATACGGCGAAGAAAACACCATTCAACTCGCCGCTGCCATTACTGGGCCGCTCATACAGGATGTACTTGCTATCAGGTTATCTGTTGATCACAATTCATCAGATGGCACAGTTACAAACACATCTCGTAATGAAGATGATTATGCCTCTTCCGAATCTACGACCGTTCGGGCTAAAATACAATTTACACCGGAAAGCTTACCTGAGTTTAGCGCTACTGCGGCCTTTTCTCACCTAACAATGGAACGTGGCTTAGGGTCCTACATCGGACCCAATTTTAGTGATAGAATTTCAATCGCGGGCGCTCCAAATATTTCTGAATCAGACGGTATTGATTTTTATTCTCTTTCCCTGAATTATGACTTGTCTAAGGAATGGTCCTTAAAATCTGTCACCGCTTATCAAGATAGCCGGGTACTCAATTCCTCTGCCTTCATTGAAACAGATCCAAACAATCCACAGCGCACAGCCTTTGGTGACTTTGAAGACACCCTGTTTTCGCAAGAACTGCTGTTAGCATATACAAGTGACAAGCTAGAGGCTCTCGTAGGCCTTTATTATGCAGATGTAGAAAATAATCAGGTACGTGGCAGTACGATTGATGCAGGCTTGGTAAACCCAGCCTTACTTGGTTTGGACGCTGTCAGTGCATCGCCGCTGTTTGAAAAAATCACCAATTATGCTGGCTTTCTTGATGTGAGCTACCATGTAACAGACTGGCTGGAGCTAACGGGGGGCTTGCGGCTGGACCATGAAACCAACAGTTTCGCTCGGTCATCTAATGGATTAGCAGTACCTGCCTTTGGCCTGCAATTGTTCCCGTCGACGCCTACATCCACGACTAATCGTAGTAATGGTACAAAGTTTTTACCAAGAGTAGGGGTTGTTGCGAGCTTGTCTGAAACTGCTTCGCTGGGCTTTACTTTTTCTCAAGGGTATCGGCCTGGTGGGTCAGGGGTGAACTTGGTAGAAGTCGTTCGTACGGGTCAGCCTGAGTTTTTTGAATATGAAACTGAAAACACCAATAACTATGAAATAAGTTTCCGTTCTCAATGGTTTGATAAATCTCTTACGCTTAATGCCAATGCTTATTTAATCGATTGGAATAACCAGCAAGTTAATATTCTGGGACCACTTGGTTCAGCATTTGATGATGAAGTCATCTCAAATGCTGCCTCCTCTACTGTAAAAGGTCTAGAGGTGGAAATAACGAAAAATGTTGGTAATTTATCTCTATTCACAAGCTTTGCATTTTCGGACGCGTCCTTTGATGATTTTTTCGTAAATGGTAGGGATTTTAGTGGGAATGAGTTTTCTGTAAGTGCGAGCTTCACTGGCTCTGCAGGCTTCTCATACGCGGCTGACAATGGCCTGTTTGTTTCCGGAAATGTGAACCATATTGGGTCATCTTTCCTTGATAACGCTAACACGCGTGAACTTGATGGCTATACTATTGTAAACGCGTCTGCCTCCTATAATTGGGACAATATCCGCCTCTTTGTTTATGCCAAGAACCTATTTGATGCAGAAGC
This sequence comes from Kordiimonadaceae bacterium, assembly GCA_016765035.1. Lineage (GTDB taxonomy): Bacteria > Pseudomonadota > Alphaproteobacteria > Sphingomonadales > Kordiimonadaceae > Kordiimonas. The sequence continues at coordinate 10,967 of JAESQS010000101.1, forward strand.
AACCACGGGTATTTTCTTTGAAGGTGGTGGCCCTCTTGCTGTGCTTGGACTTAACGAAGTAATTGAACTGCGGAACTCGCGCGCACCACGCCGTGTTGGCGTAGGTGTTGAAGTACGCTTTTAATTTTTAGATAACAGCGATAGGCAGCATGTCTGTCTATCGCCCTTCCTGCTATGAATAGGGTACGTGCACCCTAAGCTTTATCTTTAGTCATGTATTTGGGTATTAGGTAAGCGCACCAAGAAGCCCTCCTAGCACAGGGTTTGTCACCCGGATTATTAATGTACGTCTGAAACGAGTGCTGTGGCTGCTTAGGCTAGGATGACTATCGTCTGGGGGATAAGTGGAGGCGACATCAGGGCCGGTGGAACGATGATTTCAAACGACCTGTTGTGGCACAAGTGGCCGCTTCGGAGCTGTCAGTGTTTGAGATAGCGCTACGAAATAGGCTGTTGTCGCTGATCGATTTTTAACAACAAACAATATTGAAGCGTAAAGTGCCTAACACATTAGGGGCATCTTAATATTTTCACGAACAATGCCGATTTATCAAGGGAACGAATACCCAAGTAATATAGTAAGATCAACCATTCAAAAGTGCGTGTGTATGGTTTGATTTTATCGCTTACCAATTGCTTGGGTTTTTCGATTGACTGGCTAGAGCAGGTTACAATGATTGCCTAAAGGCCAGCATTGTATTTTAAAACAATGGCACCTGCGACGTCTTCTGCAGAATTAAAACTTCGGGCGCCCTGCATGTTTTTAACATCAGCCCACTGTTCGCTGAGAAGTTCTGCACTGGAATCTAAATATAAGCCAATGCCTTGTGCTTCTTGGATGGCGACATTTGCAAAATATCCTGCACCTGCTTCTAAAATAACACCGTTTGGTGCCTCGTCGGAACTTAGAAATGTAATGGCAGGGCTAACAGATTCAGGTGTTAAAAATGCCGCGGCTTCAGGGGGCAAAAGGTCAGCGGTCATGCGGGACCAGGCAGTTGGCGCCAGGCAGTTTACATAGACATTACTTCTTGCGCCTTCATGCTTAAGACAGTTCATTAGGCCGACCAAAGCCATTTTGGCGGCACCATAATTGGATTGCCCAAAATTTCCATATAAGCCGCTTGAAGATGTCGTCATAATGATGCGGCCAAACCTTTGTTTGAGCATCAAGGGCCAAGCTGCATGAGTTGTATATGTTGACCCCATCAAGTGAACATTCACAACGCTTTCAAATTCTTCAAGGGTCATTTTGGAAAATGTTTTATCTCTAAGAATACCGGCGTTATTCACAAGTATATCGATACTTCCATATGTATCTACTGCTTGATCCACCATACCTTTTGCGTCTTTTTTATTGGCAACATCACCAGAATTGGCAACGGCAATGCCCCCTAAGGCGATGATCTCGGCAACCACCTTATCTGCGTTGACAGAGCTACCAGTTTTGCCTTCGAGTGTGCTGCCCAAGTCATTTACAACAACCTTTGCACCTCGTGTTGCAAGTTCAATTGCATGGGCACGGCCAAGGCCTCCGCCTGCGCCCGTAACAAGCGCTACACGCCCCTTTAAATCAAATTTATCAACCATGAGAAAATCCTTATAATACTTCAAAAAGTCCAGCAGCACCTTGCCCAGTACCTACACACATTGTAACGACAACATATTTCACGTTTCTTCGTTTTCCCTCGAGGAGGGCATGGCCAATCATGCGGGAGCCAGTCATGCCGTAGGGGTGACCAATTGATATGGCTCCACCATTCACATTTAGGAGTTCATCGGGAAGGCCTAGAGCATCGCGGCAGTAAAGTACTTGATTTGCAAAAGCCTCATTAAGCTCCCACAGGCCAATGTCTTCTACTTTTAGGTTATGGCGCTTAAGCAATTTTGGGATCGCTGCCACAGGGCCAATTCCCATCTCGTCTCGTGCTACGCCAGCGACGGCGAGACCCCGGTAGGCACCTAGAGGCTGTAACCCCTTTTTCTCAGCTGTTTTTGCTTCCATCAGCACTGCAGCAGATGCCCCATCGGAAAGTTGCGAGGCGTTTCCAGCAGTAATGTTACCTCTGTCCCCCCGAATTGGGGGCAGGGCATTAAGCCCCTTTAGGGTGGTTTTCGCCCGAGCGCACTCATCTGTTGTCGCGGTAACTTTGGTTGAAACCTTGTTGCCAGTTTCCTTATCTTTGATCAATTGCATGACGGTGACAGGCACAATTTCATTATCAAAAAGGCCAGCCTTTTGGGCTGCTGCCGTACGCTGCTGAGATTGTAAAGCGTATGCATCGCAGTCATCTCTTGAAATGTTAAACCTGCGGGACACCACCTCTGCGGTATCTATCATTGGCATGTAATAGTCTTGTCTGTGCTCAAGAACGTTGGCGTCTCCAACCCTATGCCTATTCAAATGTTGGTTTTGGACAAGAGAAATACTTTCAACCCCGCCGCCAATTGCTATATCGACCCCATCAACAATGATGGACTTAGCAGCAGATGATATTGCTACAAGGCGACTGGCGCATTGGCGGTCAATACTCATGCCAGCAGTTGTGATAGGCAAGCCTGCGGCAATGGCGCTCTGACGACCTAGGCAATAGCCTTGCGATCCTTGTTGAAGGGCAGCTCCCAAAATTACGTCTTCAACCTCAGCTCCTTCTATGTTTGCTCGTTCGATTGCCCCGTTGATAGCAAAGGAGGCAATAGTGGGGGAAGTCGTGTCGTTGAAGAACCCCCTATAGGCCTTGCCAATGGGGGTTCGAGCCGTAGAAACAATAACTGCCTCGCGCATAGCGGATATCCTTTAAGTTGGAAGTTGTCTGATTGAATATGGGTGGAGACTAAATTTTAAAACGCTACCGAGTGTTAGAAGAGCGATTTTTGCATGGCTCTTCTATCAATTTTGCCAGAGGCAGTCCTTGGTAGGGGCGCGTCAAAAATTGTTAGCCATTCAGGAATTTTAAAGTGTGCCAATGTTTTCTCGAGAAATGCCCGAACCTTTTCTAAGGAAATGGTGTGGCCATCTATGGGATAGATTGCCAGAGCAACAATTTCACCTAACCTTGGGTCTGGTTTGGAAAAGACAGCAAGTTCTCTGATGCCTTCCAATTCGGCAAGTGCGGCTTCTACTTCCAAGCAGCTAATGTTTTCGCCACCTCGTATTATTATCTCTTTTTTTCTGCCTACAATGTATAGGTGCCCTGTTTCATCCATTGTTCCAAGGTCACCGGAATGAACCCACCCATCTTGCAGTGTCTGTGCAGTGGCTATTGGGTCATTCCAATAACACTGAAAATTTGCGGCGGACCTGATTAAGATTTCACCTTCTACGTGAGGTAGTCCTACATCGCCGTCTGCATTCACCAATTTAATTTGAACAATAGGCATGAGAGGGAGGCCGGCACTTGCGGATTTTGTGACATATGCTTCTCCAGAAAGTAAGGTCCCGAGAGCATTAGTTTCTGTCATACCATAACCATTTTGCGGTTCAATATGTGGGAACATCCGCCCAAGTTTTTTTACTTGCTCGGGTGGGGAGGCTGCTCCAGCCCCGCCAACGACCAATAATGAGGAGAGGTCATGCTGCGTAGTATCCGCATTTAATAGGTCCATAATCATTGCCGGGGCGCCGTTAAAAAAGGCGATCTTTTCCTTTTCAATCAAGTCGAGGGCTAATTCGGCATTCCATTTATGCATCATCACCAGTTTGCGGCCAATTGGGATTGAGTAGAGAAATTGGCTAATAGCGCCTGTAACGTGAAAGAGGGGCAAGGAACACAGTGTCGCATGATTAGCTGTTGCGGCTGTTGTGTCGTCGCTGGCGTTGAGGACCGCATTGGAAACATGTAACCAAGCAGTTAGGGCGGTTATGATCGCTCTGTGACTAGAAACCACGCCTTTAGGTGTCCCTGTGGAGCCAGACGTATAAAATATAGTAGCTGGCGTGTCAGGGTCTATCGCATTCCCTGTAAAGCTGGGGTTCGGGCTCGCTGTTGTGGGTTTGGTTGGGCTTTGAGTGAAATCAATCTCTTCCACGTAGATATGAGGTATGCATATGTCATGGCCAAGCCGTTTCAATATCATACTGTCAGCGAACATGATCTTACAACCACTGTCCTTCAGGGCGTAATTGAGTTCGGTTGGTTGCCACCAGCTATTTAAGGGAACAGCAATTGCGCCGATAGCAGTAATCGCCATGAAGGCAAAGGCCCATTCAGGGCAGTTCCGCATTGCGATCGCTACACGGTCGCCTGTTTTGATTGCATACTGAGACTTTAGGATATGTGCATATCTTGACGCCTGTTCGTATGTTTCCCTGAAACTATACTGCTGAGATCCGGATGCTAAGAATGTCGTTTCATTATGGTCTAGACAAATTTCATATAGCTTCCCAAGGTGAGGCACTGCATTTTCATATATGGGTAGTTCAACGCCCCGAATAGGTTTGTTTGTTACTTTGAATGGCCCATCGGATGTAGCCAAACGGAACATTTCGTTCACGACGGCACCTGTAGATTCGTCTAGTGTTTTAGGTGTATCAGAGTGCCCCATTTATTGCTCCCAATATGTTTTGTCTGTTTTTACCGTGGTAAGACCAGTTTTTTTGGCCAGTTGTTTTAACAATTACGTGCGCCTAAAATGTTTGTAGATAACGCAAAGCCATACCTTTTCTCGGAGTAGAGAGCATGGCGTCTCTTAATGCTTATTTTGGGTGGAAAGGGGCAGATAGCTACCTGCGGGCGGTTCATGTGCGCAGGGGTGGAAAACATTCTTCCGCAGCGAAAACCATTTCCGTGCAAGGGGAAAATTGTTTTCCTTTGTCACCCTTGCCATGGTTATTGGGCAAGTTTCATAAGCGTGTTGCCTAGCCCCATTTTAAAGGCCCAAACTACAGGTGTAGAAACAGTTTGAAATTTAATTGGGGGTAAAGTTACTTTGCTTGGCACTGTCTCTAAGAGGATTCCAGTACGAACAAACTCTGTCCTAATGGCTTTTAATTCTGGTGATAATAGCTCTAGTTCTTTCACGAAATGGGCTGCGCCTTCCACAATAATAAGCTTACCATTAGGGAATCTGCTGAGTGCTCTTTGAGCATTTGCTAGAGGCGTAGTGCCATCAAAATCACCGTGATAAAATAAAACCGGAATATCTAGAGGCTTTTCCGTGCGCCACGCATCGCCCATGTCTTGTACCTTGAAGTTATTGGCACAATAAGAGTGTGGCTTACCTCCAACAATTCCTTCGAGGCCAAAAGGCGATAAAATAATATCAGTTGTGGGCAGTTTGCTCTCAGTTTCGAATTGTTTTTTCCTTGCCTCACTCACGCCGGAAGCGCAGTCGAGGGCCAAGGCTGAGGCGTTGAAAATTGTTGTGGCCGAAGACTTGAAAAGCTCTTGCTGTAAAACACCGGCAATTCCGTCATATGCTTCGTAATAGAGCGCCAATATTAAAGGAATAATATTTGAAGCGCCGCCGCTGCCTTTCCGTGTATCACCACGGTACCGTAGGATCCCTTGCGATAAGAGCATTTGACTAGCAGCGTGGTGATCCAAATGCAGCTCAAACTTCGCCCCATTAGGGTCTTCGATTTCCAATGTTTGAGGGGCCAGTTTAAGCCGTTTCATTATCGTGCGTAATGTGTAGCCCATGTCACCGTTCGGCAGTTGGTTTCGCACGGCTAGGTCGTTGTTTGCTAGGGCGATGAAAGCCTGTGTTGCCTGCTGTACTTCAGAAGGCATATCGAATGTATCGCTAAGCGGTTCAAGCCCTGCTAAATATGCACGTGCTACATGTTGAGGATAACGCTGCATGATTGTGAATGCGGTCTGTGAACCAAAACTAGACCCTTGCAATGTTACTTTTTGGTAGCCGAGGGCGGTTCTCAAGTCATTGAAATCTTCGGCAACTGCGGACAGATTATAGGCGGATAGATTAACGCCTTTATCTTCATATTCTTTAAAACAAGCACTCAGGGCTTTGTTAATGTTTGTGACTCGTGCTTCTGGCTCGAGCAGAAAGTCAGTAGAACTTGGGTTTTCTGAGCAGGTAAGGCGCGGACGTGAGTGGCCCAGCCCACGAACATCCATAACCACTACATCAGTAAAATCGAGATAGTTCCGGTAGTTGCGTGACGCATTACTAAAATCGGCGGTGGCGTCTTCTGTCCCTGATAGATTATTCATTAGCTCCAATGGGACCTTTTTGGACAAATAGGCCAGATCATCTGGTCCACCATGAAAATGGAAAACGGGTGGGACATCTCCAGCCGTAGAAGACTTTATCTGTATAAAAGCAATTTTTATTATATTGCCGTCTGGGGCTGCCCGATCCTCAGGAACTTCAAGATAGCCAATATTGGCGGAGAAAACTGTATTATCGAGTGTTTTAATGTTGATTTTACGCATTTCGATTGCGCGGATGGCTTGGGAAGCAGGGCTGCTTAGAGCCATCACTGTATTGGTGGCAGCGTGTGCAGTAGCAGAAAAAACCGACCATGCGACGGTTAGTGCCAGCACGCAAGTCGGTAGGGTTTTACTTAGTTTCATTATGCTTCCTGATAGTGTGTAATAGTGGCACCTGCCAATTTTTAGAAAGTAATCTCGAGCGTCTGTATATCAACGTAAGAAGGTTTTTTGGCGGAGTCAATAAATTTGTTCAAATAAATTATTTATTAAAATGAAATTGTGGATTCGATGACACCATCATCTTGCTACGAAAAGCCGTAACAAGTTGAGGAAGTACCAGCCTGACTTCTCGTGCAGTGTAACCAGCTTACGCATATCTTTCGTCTTATAAAAGAAGCGTTCAACGATGTTACGCACGGCATAAAGTTTGGTGTCATGTGGGGCAGGGCCGCGAGTGTTGCCGTTGATGGCAGAGAATGGGGAAAAAGAGCCGATGATAGAGCGGTCCCGCTAGCGCATTTCCTTAGCGAGATGATTAATCAGCGAGCGCACGCGTGAGGTTAGGTGCCGGTTGGGCGGGTAAACCACATATACCCCCGTCTCCATTACAGTAGATGGCGGCGTTGCAACGGCGAAATTACATACACCAATAAACGGTATGGTTTTCAAGGACATCATGACACTGCTGAAAGGTGAAGACGGCCTGTGGCAGGTGTATGCCAAAGTGTTTTACCGCCAAGTATAAACAAGGCCGAGGTGATGCACGGTCCCGTGAAATGAAGTGATGCCCGGTCCCGTGAAAAATAGGCAACAATGAAGCAATCAACAGTGTGCTGAACCACGGACAAGGGCTTTGAAAAAAACTGAGCCTTTCCATGATTTAGCACAGAAAAATCAGGCGTTACTATTTGGCCTCACAGCGAAAGCCATTCGCCTAACGCTCTTCTGTCTATAGCGACCCCTGACGAAAGCACTGTCTGGGGGAGCTTTCTACAAACTCAAAACTCGTAGCAAACTGATATTGATTGGTTTGTTATTTTATCCCTTTACTAGCATGGAACTATTTATGAAATATCAGTTGTCATTATCAATCGTCAGCCTTTTATGTGCCTTAAGCAACACGTCCCAAGTGGTTGCCGCCGAAAAGCTTTTTCATGGACCTTACCTAGGGGTTGAAGCTGGTTTAGATTCCAGTAAACATGCCGGCGCTCGGGATGAAAGCCTTTATTTGGGGGGCTTTGCCGGCTATCGCCACCAATTCGAAAGCGGCCTAGTGATAGGCACAGAGTTCGCCTTTGGGAAGAATGATTATGCCGCACCGGCCTTTGGGGCCTTGGAAGATGTTAATATCAAACACCAGTGGGCACTTTCCGCCAATATTGGGTATGCGTTTGGCGAGGCTGGTTCAAACCTACTGTTCGCCAAACTAGGGTACGCTAAAGTCAACTTTGATGCCTTACAACGTGACTCGCTATCGGATGCCTTGCCGGTGACAATCAATGAAGGGCAGCTTCAGATCGGTGGCGGGTATGAACGGTACTTGAGTAAACGTATCAGCCTTCGCTTAGGCATTGATTATCTCGGAGGAAGCCGTTCCAACCTGCTTCCCAGCATTGAAGAGAAATTGGCCAAACAAGTGCAGGGAAAAGTTGGTGTCATTTTAAATTTCTAATTGGCTGCTAAGGCCAACCTAGTGCTGCGGCCTATCAGGAGGCGGGGCGTGGCACAGGGGCCTCGGTTCCATACTTGTCTAACTTTTCATCAGAAGAACCGGGGTGATACACTGTTCTGTTATTGGTCATCCAAAGGTTAGCGCCCGACCAACTCCACCTACTCAAACACTACCGATTAGATTATGAATGATGGATAGGTGGGAATCGCCGGGCGTTAACCGTGGTACTACCACGCCCTTGGCAAGGGAGACGCTTTGCTCTCCCGTTTCATCCCTCTAGAGTTGCCCTAAATTCAATATCCGCCAGCCATGTGGGGGCGCTACAAATTCATTAAGGGCAAGATTGGTGCTGACGCACCAGATGTCGTTGCGCCGACAATCCACGCGCACCGTGTGGCCGATGCAACAGCACACACAAATGGTATGTTTCAAAATATTGAGTTATTCTGTGTATTGATGTTTAGGCGGCAGCTTGAGCAGGACATTTTTCGTCCGGCACATGTAAACTATCCTTAAAAATCATCACTTCTGTACCTTGATATTTCGATTGAGCGCTATAGTTTAGGCCAAATTTAAGCTGTCTTCTTTTTCGATACAGCTTGCAGATTTCCGGTGCGTTGTCATAAGAAACAAGCCAGTTCTGCTTAATTCCAGATTGAATAAGCTTAGAAATTGTCTGGTGATCTTCTTTGTCGTAATGATTTTGATATAATCCCTGTCCTTTTACAAAATAAGGAGGGTCAAAATACACTAAGCTTTGTTTTGGCATAGTTGGGAGAAAAATAGTAATAAAGTCAGCAGCGTCTAGTTGGGTCAGTGAAATCCTATGGGCTAGTGTAGTAATTTCTTCAATTCGGTTGATCAGCCCCTGTTTGTTATATCGAGCATCAATTTTCCATTTGCCGGTTTGATTTTTTCCGCCAATGACGCCGCCGTTGAAGATTATCCCTGATCGGTTTGTCCTATTCAGAAAGAAAGTAGCAAACCCAAGTTCTAAAGCGCTGGCATCAGAAGCGTTGGTTAAAATATGTTTTTGTTTACGCCATTCTTCCATCGTGACGGATGTATCAAAAATAAGTCGACAAAGTGCTTCGGGTTGGTGCAATACCGCGTGCCAAAATGCGTGAATAGACTCGTTTAGGTCATTTAAGTGTATGTGACTAACCTGTTGGGTTATCAATAATTCAATCGCAATGCCTGCGCCACCTGCATATGGCTCAATGTAAGAGCCACCGACAAGATTATTTAGACGCAATACTTGTCTAATATAATTTGTTAAGCGGCCCTTGCCACCTGGATATCGCAGCGGTGTATAAAATTTTGACATTGATAACCTCAGTTAGCCTGTTGAATGCCTTTTAACCGTTAGGTTGTCAAGTTGAGCGCCTAAATGACTATTGATGCAGTGATGCCAGTTTTTCATCTACCCAAGTAATGATTTTGGAAAAATCGTCAGTTCTTTCAACTATTATCCCAGCGGTAGACTGAAGTTTGTTTTTAAATACTTGGTTGACGTAATACGGTATCCTATTTCTATAGAAAATTAAATTAAACACTTTATTGCCGCTCAGAAAGCTCAACCTTTCTGAAACTGTTTCAGCATGTTTAGGTATTATACAAAAGGGAATAAACAAGCCCGTAGCGATATTAAATCTTGATGAAAAATGCCTTTCGAGCCAGCAATCTATTGATGCAAGAATTTTATTGTCTAGAGGTTTGCTTTCCCAGTTGTAGCCGGACGCTACTTGGCTCACCAAAAACATTTTATTTGGCAAATTGTCATTGGTGGGAATCCAAGAAACAATGTCTATTTCAAAGTCTTTGACCCTTTTGGGAGCGCCAGGATGGGGGGTGCTAGAATATTTTGCACCGTCATTAGTAAGTTGGATCACTCTTTTAAGCGCTGCTGGAAATTTTGTTTTGTCTTGCCGAGGCCACCCAAAAGATACAGATGATCCGTTTAAATAGCCGCTTGCAGCGATAGTGCTTATGATTTGAAAAAGCTCTCTAGCAGGATCATTTTTTCCAATATTTAGAAATTTCTTCCCATCAATGGCATCAGTATCTTTCGCGTGAGACAGCAGCAAACACAGAATGTAGGCATATTGTCCCTGATTTAGATCAGAGGTTAGATCCTTCAGTTTGATTTCACTATTAGTCACCAAAAAAGGATAGGCATCTCCAAGGTTGGCAGCACGCTCCCCAATTTCTCCTAGCCATTGGGAAACAACTTCTTCATGTTCAGAGTCTGCTTTTTCGAAGGTAGTTGCAGCCGAATCCCCTTCATCATCAAGCATGCGGTATAATAGTGAAAATTTGTATTTTGTATCAATTTCTTGCAGAGTTTTTAATTCAATCCAATCAGCTACGTCGTTTAATGACGCTGAAGAAGAAATAGAAGACTTTACATATTGCATCTATTTACTCGTCGCCATTCTGTTTTGATTTTTTGTTAATTAGCTGGATCGATGCAAGTAGAGTATCTGCGCCTTGCGAAATTTTTTTCGCAATTCTAAGGATTTCAGAATCTACACCATCATATCGAGTGGTGGCCGCCATCGCGGCATTAACATGAGCTAAGGCTTTACGAATAGTTTCGTTAAAAAATTCATCATCATTTCGGACATTATCGTATGCGATCTCTAAACTTAGACCAGCCCGCAGATTCGCTAAGCCTTCACTGTTGGCAATGGTTTTACCTAAAATGGCCAGATCAGGGTTTTGTGACTTAATCAGTGACGGCTTATGCTCGGACTTCGAGCCATATAAATACGTCAGAAATTCCTGTAGTTCAGGAAGTTTTTCCTCAGAAATAGGCTCAAGAGCAGGTTGTTGGTTCCAGTCCTTTGTGAGGCCTAGGAAGTTCTTATAATCCGATTTTTCTAGAGCCGTGTACAAGTGGGATAAACCGAATGGACCAACCTTTACTCGGTTAGCGAGATAAAAAAGGTCATTCTCAATTGCTTGCTCTAAAACTAGCATCCCTCCGATCAATTTTCTAACGGTATTGTTTGAATCTCCGATGGATTTTGCAATGTCGTCAATGCGACTGCCTTGGGCTTTATACTGCGCTGCTACATATTTTGCTTTCGCAAATGAGCCCCATTTGTAGGGGCCCTTGATATGTTTAAACCCAATAAGTGCATGAGCTTCCTCTTTGGTATCAACTATGTAAACCGGCACTTCAGCGAACGAGTCCAAAATATCTGGGGTTACAAGTGTTGGATCAATATTAACTCCGCAGTTTTTAGCAAGAGTTAAGTCGCTAAGAAGCCGCATTGCTGCTAATCTTCGGTTCCCTTCAAGGGCTTTATATTGTTTGTCAGAAATTTTTATTACTATTAAGGGTTCTACTGGAATGTACCCATTTTGCAGAATCGAAGTAATTAGTTCGCCGATATCGGCTTCATTATTGAGTGCCTCGATCATTTTGGCGTCGTGTTCTGATTTTGTGGATAGCTCATCCCAGTCCATTGCAAGCCTTGGATTGAGATAATCAAAATGCAATTCACCTAGGGGCGCTGGTTTGACTTCCCGTTGAATTAATTTCGACATTGTGCAATCCCTAGATTAGTTTTGAATAAATTAGAAGTATTCAAATTTTAGATTAAAACTCGCCCTTTTCTATAAGTATTTTTTGTATATTACTAGGATTAAAATCCCTGAACGCTGAGCCTACACTAATCATTTACAGTTCTAATATAACCTCGCTTCTATCTTTGCTCCTATTAGCAGAGGATAATTGGCGGGCATTTTTTAGCGTCTGTTGGCGCTCAGTTTTGTGCGCCTTGCTTTGGTTATGCCCCGCGTGGGATTTTGACATATGCCTTGCACCCTAGCTTATACCCTATACTATCAGCCAATAGCGGGTTCCCTTTAGTTTACCCGTTTTCGACAAAGCCTGTTTTTCGACCAAGTCTTGCAAATCACGTGTGGCGGTGGCGCGTGACGTGCTTGTGATTTTAACGTATTTGTCCGCATTCATGCCACCAGTGAAACCTTCCGGCCCGGCCCGGAACATACGTGCAAGGGCTTTTGTTTGCCGTTCATTTATCTGCCCTTTCAGGCGGTCAAACAGCTTGGTTTTCGCCAGAATGAAATCAAGTAATGTTTCGGCATTATTCTGGGCGGTTAGGATGGTGTCAGAAAAATAGGTTAGCCAATCAGTGATGGTGCAGTTTTTATTGTTGGCTTCTAGTGCATCATAATAGGCGTTTTTCTGCGACTGTATTGTTTGCGACAATGCAATGAGTGAAGCTTGCCCAATGGACTGTGCCAGCGCCTTTTGCGTTAAAGCGCGGGCAATCCGACCATTGCCATCCTCATATGGGTGAATACTCACAAAGTATAGGTGGGCAATGCTTGCGCGGGTCATGGCTGGCATAGCGTTTTTACCATTTGGTGCGGTGGCATTAAACCAATTCACGAAGGCTTCCATTTGTTCGGAAACAACATCAGAAGGCGGGGCCTCAAAATGCACTATTGGTTTATGGGCATAGCCGGAAACTACCTGAATTGCCTCGCTGTGGGTGCGATAACCGCCTGTATTTTTAATATCCCTGCGGTTTGCCATCAGCATTCTATGCCACGCATGCATGGTTTTATGATCTAGAGGGGTGGTAAAGTTTTCAAACACGTCCAGCATCATGTCAGAAATACCCTGCTCGGCAGGGGGAATATTGTCTGTGGCAGGTTGAAGGCCAAAGTGTTTTCTAATGGAAGACTGGATGCTGTCCCGGCTTAAATACTCGCCTTCAATCTCGGACGTTTTCAGGGCTTCTTCACAGATAATATCAATCAGCAGGACCTTTTTTTCATCCTCGGTGATATGTTTGTAAGCGCCGTAAAATACGCCTGAGCTTTGCATGAATTTTGCCTCGCGTGAGGCCAATACATCAGCTTCAAAGCTAAAGTTAGGCCATTCTTTTTGCTGCCAGTTCCAAATCATGAGGTATATCTTTCTTCTTTATAGCTCATATAATAACAATTATTGAGTTATAAAGCTACCTTTTATAACTCATCGTCACCGTTCAAATGACCTGTCTTGCATGGTCTGCCGCTGTATTGCGCGTGTATCTGTGATTTGTTTGAAGCTTCTAGGGCAGGGAGTTAGGGCATGCGCGAAGCTTTGGCATATGCCTTGTCCCCTTGTTTTGAGGATGAGACTTTTAACGGCTGCACTCGCCGTCGCAACTGACCTTCCGCTCCCAGAGACGCTACGCTTCCGTGAAGGCAGATTGCGCCGTCTCGCTTTCAGCCAAGCCTCTCCTTGCCAACAAAACAAGGAGACAGACAATGACAAACCAGTATCACGCCACGCCTTACGACCTCTCAGCCACAGGCTTTTATTTCAGCAGTTATGATGAATACACTGAGAAAGCCGCCAAGCACCGCAATGCCTACGGTGACTCAGTGGAAGAATATGAAACACAACATAATATGAAATCCAGTTTATCGAAGGCGATAACTACAAGCTCTTTGATGCCCTTGGGATCAATCAGGCCAACCTTAAACGCTGGTTCGATGAATTTGAGGGTTTGGACGAAGATGAGCTGATTAAAAGCATCTATCTGGCAGATGATCAGGGCTGCACTATGGATCAGGTGCTTTCGCAGCTTGAAGACGTGGTTTTATTTGAAGGCACAGCCGAGGAATACGCAGAAAACTACATCGAAGAAACCGGCTTGCTGGATGAAATGCCTGAAAACCTGCGCTACTACTTCAACACCGAAGCCTTCGCCCGCGACATGATCCTGAACGGTGATATCACTGAGCTAACCATTGAAGGCACCACCTACATTGTGTGGGGGTGCTGATCCTATATGTATTCTTATAGGTTTACATTTATCGTAAATCTGTATCCTTAAGAGAATACAAGCAGTTGGGCCCGTAAGGGCGATTTAGATGTCACCAAGCCCCTCAAAAGCGTATGGATTGAGGAATTGACGGTGCCAGAATAAAGCGCGATCAACTTCGCTAAGCTCTGCCTCATCGCACACCGCTTGCCAGTTGGTTTCAATGCTCTCTTTTTGATGCGCAAATATAGCTTTTGCCTCACCCTGCGATAAGAGAAAATGATGCGCAGCGTCAAGGCAAGTTGCTAGTTGGCTGAGGTTATTCTCGCCTGTAATACGCATGGCTTGCGTTGCTTCGCCGCCTGTGCGGCCTTGCGGACAAATATCGTAGGCTGGGGTTAACGCCAGTGCCTTGCCATTCCAAAAAGCAGCGTGGTTTCTGGCGTGGTCATCGGTGTTGCCGCATAGAATGTTAAACACCAGCCGTGCATATAATTCTTTGAGTGTTTTCTTCGGCTCAGTGAAGCGGTGGCGGATAATTTCTGCCAGAGTTTCATAGCTGGCGTAGCGTGCCATCATTTCATCAAGGCCAAACAGGGTTAGCGCAGAAACCATTGCCTTGCGCCGCCACCCAGCAGCCGAGGGAATACGGTCAAACCGTTCAATGAGTAGAACGTCCTTGTGGGCGGCTTTTACTAGCTGCACAGGAGCAACGCTTAATCCTGCCATTGCTACCAGCCTCATGGCGATGAATTCGGCCTTTACGACGCTGTGGGTGTCAGTGCTGCTTGAGAATTTGGCAATATACTTGGTCTCACCATCCTCGATGAGCGCTTTGGGCCGCGCGCCACCGATGGAGCTGCCGTGAAAAATTGCTTGGTCAAGCTCGGGGGAGAGCGGCACACCCTTTTCCACACGCTCAGCGGAATTCATCAGTTCTTCCAGTGTTGCGCCTTTTGATTGCCTTGGCACATATTCGGTTGGCGATGCTTGAAAGTCGAGTGCGCCAATACGGTCAGAACCGGATTCTAAAAGGTAAGTAAGCTCGCTTAAGTCGGCGGTAGCCGTAGATAAGCCTTTGCGGCCCATTTGACGGTTGATGATAACGCGCCGTCCCCATGCATCGGGCGCGCTGTCTCTGATACAGCTTGGGATGCTCAGGCCGTTCAATAGGGGCAGAGTACCCGATTTTAGTGGAAGCTCCTGATCATAGATAGAGATAGCATTTGCACGCTCAAGATAGCTTCTGCCGTAGCTGAAAATCAGCGTATTGCCGTCAGTTTCAAGCTTGCCTGCCACAATGGGTTTTGTTGCTTCCGGCAGCCATATCCAGACAAAGGCTTCTTGTGGGTTTTCCTTAGAAGTCATCACTGATTACCTTTGCCTTTTTGCGGATAGACTTTGGCAACAAGGTCAGCTTGTCTTCCACTTGCTTGATATGGCTTGAAAGCCTGCTTGGCTCAGCGTCAAATAGCGGAATACCGACGATATGGGCGACCTCGAAAACCGCCCCGATTTCACATTTCATCTCGCCTTTTTCAAGACGCTTTATGAAACTACGAGAGACGCCTGCGCGCTCGGCCAGTTCATGCTCTGACATTTTCTTTGCCTTACGCTCAACGCGAATGGTCGCGCTAAGCAAATGCATTGCGTCTTGGCTGTACGCCGAATATGTACGTTTTGTAGCTTTTGCCATTTTCCGTCACTTCTTTCATTTCTTATTTTATAGACTATCAGAAACAACCGTGAAAATCAATAAATGGTCTATGTATAACCCGTATGGTGATGTTATGGTCTATGTATAAACCAATTGTATAATTATTCGAAACTTAAAGCTATCGTTCAAAAGAGCGCTCGTGCCCCTTGTCTTGCCTTGGTTTGATGTTGGTGCGGCTTTCACGGTTAAACCGCTCTGTTATCTTTGTCGCTTGCCGTTCCTGCATGCGGTGATAGCTGCCTAAATCCTTGTAAAGTTGTGTTTGGCCTTTGGTATGGGTTTGGCGCACGGCCTCTATCTCGGTTTGCAGGCCCTGCCGGTCGTTCATTTGTGCGGTGCGCAAGGCATGGCTTTGCTTCTTGTCGCGTTCAAAGGCAATGAAAGTTTCTGCTTCGTTTTGTTTTTGTATTTGCGCATGCTTGCCCGTTACCTTCTGCCACAGGCCTTTAACGCCGCTTTGCATGCGATCAGCGCGGGCTTTTGTCTCTGCCGCCCAGCGGGTTTTCTGCGCTTGTTCCAGCTTAGTGCGTTCATGCCTGTTAGTCTCAGTCACGGCTTCTCGCCTAGTCATGAGCTGGGACATTTCTTCGTGCATTTTAAAGCGGTGATCATGCAGATATTTCTTCACCGTTGGTGTCATGAAGTTTGCAATATGCGCCTGCGTTTCCGTGACAGAACGCAAGTTATCTGGCTTGCCCAAACGTTCCCGTACCTGCTTGGTTTTTTTGCCCGTATACCGAGCCACTGAAACGGTCGCCCCCTCGTATGTAACAGCAACATGGACGTTCTTGTCTCCGCGAGCGAGAAACATGCCCCGTTCTTCAAGGGCGCGCTCAAATGCTTTTTTACTGTCCGACGCGTTCCATGCATCTTGCGTCGCCACTTTCAGGTCTTTAGCATTCTTACCCATGCGCTTGGCATGTTGATATTCGTCTAATGTGAAATTGCGGGGGTCACGATTTTTCCTATCACGCAATCCCTCAGGCATTTCCCAGCCGTGTTCTATGTATAATTCGCGTGATACTTCTTGCAGCTTGGTTTTATAATATGAGAGTTGCACGGCTTTCATTTGTTCAGCATCTATGCGGCTCCACAAAGCATGCGCATGCCGACGGCCTTCTTTCTCATGGAACACAACAATACGGGGCTGATTGGTTAGGCCTGTTTTTTCTTCGACTATGTGCAGGGCTTTTTCAAAATCTGCGATGGGAACATTCTTATCTGGCGGTGGATTGAGTGACAGAGAGAAAACATGTTGTTTACAGTGGGTGCCAGCGGCTACCGCTTGGGCTTCTTTCATGGCCCCCAAAACATCTTCGGCCATAAAGCCACGCACTTCATGTACTTCTACATGTTCGTTTTCCTCTGCCTTGAGCAAATGTTGTCCAAGTTGCAAA
>JAESQS010000102.1 GCA_016765035.1 Kordiimonadaceae bacterium
GGTAACTAAAACTCTGGATGATAAAAGATCTGCAATTTGGCCAACGGCCTTTGCTTCAATAGAAATTTGTGCCGAAATAAGCTCTTTGCTTTTCCTGCCACCTGCCAGTGCACCGCGCACCATTGCTGCAGGCTCAAAACTACTAGCCGAAGGCACGCCCTTGGCCGCTAAATATGCAACATTAATATGTTGATCATCTTGCGTCGCAACCACACTAACAGCGCAGCCACTTGCCAATGCTTCAAGTGTGGTGGCCCCAGCAGCACCAATGAAAGCGCGGCTTTTGCCCAGTAAGGCAGGCATGTCAGCATTGCGCACAATTTCTATTGTATTCTCGGCCTGCGCCATGGCATCCAGCGCGCTATCTACTTCAACGTACCCAGGGATTGGCACCCATATTGGTTCATCGGAAGCTTGCAAAAGCTCTTTAAGGACAGGAACAGCAAGGGTGCCGCCATCTGTGCCACCAAAACTGACCACAGTGCCACAACGCTCGCGCGCAGGTTTTGCAAAAGCAAAAAACCGCTTGTCAACGAGGGTATAATCCGGCCCAAGGAAAGCATGTCCAATAGTGTAGGCTGAATAATCAAGTCCATCTGCGTATAAATTGGGGTTAACAAGATAATCGCAAACGACAGGGCGCTCTGCTAAATCATCGATCACAAGGCTATAGCGGGCTGCCCGGCAAATCTCGCCTATCTCTTCCGCAGTGTCAGAACATGTATCAATGATAACCAAATCTTTGCTTATATCATCAGGGATTTGCAGGCTGGCTTCGAAGCCAAGGTCTTCCACAAGGTGTTGCCCTTCGACGCTTGATAAAACCACTATGATTTCAAGCCCTTGGTCCCGCAGCGCGGCGGCAAGTGTCAGCGAACGACGCACCCGGCCAAGGCCAGAGGTCAAACCACATTCAATTATAATAATCCCACGGGCCAAAACGCCCCTCCGTCCACATTATTTTATACCAACTTAAGCCGGTTCAATTTTATTGCCCCACTCTCTAATGCATGGGGTATGCCAGATTTTCAACCTCTAAACTAGCCCCGAAGACAAACACCAAAAAAGCAAGGTGCTAAAACTACAAGTTGTTAGGCGCAGACTGCAAAGCCCAATGGCCACTTATCTGATTCCATGCAAACCAGAAAATTACGCTGTATCAGTCTCTAACGGAATTTCTATTGCCACCTCTCCGGCTTCCAACATAAATACCGCTGCAATCATTGCCAGCTTGCCCATGTCTTCCGATATAGGCCCAACGTCTTTAGCGTGCATATACCCGGACAATAAAGACGCCGCCTGCGCCTTTGTCATATCCACCTCTTTCAACAAACCAACCACAATGGGGTAGTCCTCATCTGATACATCAAAAGCACCATTTAAAAACGGCGTTTCATCTTTCAGTATTGCTACTTTTAGCTGGCGCATAGTTACTGTTCCGTTAAAGAGTTGGGGACAACTTTTAAAATCTGGCAATCTTTATCAGCCCTTATCAACTTTTGACAGTTCTTCCTTGTCCGATGTCATGAGTTGCTCAAGCAGTTTGTGGGACCGTTTGGCATAGTCGATCAGGGATTTTTCGTCCCCTTGAAAAACGGCAGAGGCTTGCAGCATTTTTTCGTCATAGCCTTTAAATTTTTCAACCGTTTTTTGCGCTTGCCCCTCTCCAAAGCCCAATTCACGCAACGCTAACTCTCCTATTTCAAGGGAGGCAGCAAACATTTCGCGGCGCACACCTATTACGCCAGCCTCCTGTAGCTTAGTCACATCTCCCCGGTTTTTTGCTCTCGCCAAAACCGGTAAATTAGGAAAGCGCTTTTTAGCCAGATAAGCAGTATTTAGAAGCGTGGGTGCATCCCCGGTAGCAAGAACCAAAAGCTTTGCTTCAGCTGCACCAGCGGCTTCCAGCATATCAATGCGGGATGCATCTCCGTAAAATACTTTATAGCCAAATTTCCGTAAAAATTCGATATGGTTTGGGTCATGGTCCACCACTGTCACAGGTATTTTCAAGGACAAAAGCAAGCGCCCTATAATTTGCCCAAAGCGCCCAAAGCCCGCAATAATAACGTGGTTTTCATTTGGCTCTATGGCATCTTCCATCGCCAACGTGCGCGACACTACAGGCTCTATTACTTTGTCATACAGAACTAAAATAACAGGGGTAACCAGCATTGATAACGAAGCCACAACCACCAGCAAAGCCGCATGATCTGGCATAATAAGGCCAGCGGAAAGCACAAGCGCTATTAACACAAAGGCAAATTCGCCCCCTTGCGCCAATAATACAGAAAGCAATATACGCTCACCTCTAGCGTGCCCGGCCACTGCCCCCAATATAATAAGAACCACAGACTTAACGGCCATAAAACCAAACAAAATAGCCAGAATAAGGCCCGGCTTTTCAACCAGTAAGGACACATCAACGGACATACCCACTGCCATAAAAAACAGGCCAAGCAACAAGCCCTTGAAAGGCTCAATATTCAACTCTAGCTCATGCCTATATTCTGATTCTGCCAGCAACACCCCGGCCATGAAGGTCCCCAGCGCCATCGACAAGCCAACAATTTCAGTCAGCAGGCCGGTACCAATCACTAAAAAGAGCGAAAAGGCGGTAAAAACTTCGCGCAACCGTGTCGCTGCAATATAGCGGAAGACAGGCCGTAGCAAATACCGCCCCCCAACAATAATCACGAAAAACACAGCTAAAATCTTGCCTAGGCCCAACCAGCTAAACCCCCCGTCTGTAACTCCCGCAACTGCAAAAAGGGGTACTATGGCAAGCAACGGGATCACGGCAAGATCCTGAAATAACAAAATGGAAAAGGCAGATTGCCCCAGAACCGTTTTTGTCAGCCGTCGCTCCTGCAATGATTGAAGGGCGATAGGTGTGGATGAAAAAGCCAGCGCCGCAGCCCCTGCCAAAGCTGTCACCAGCGGTAACCCCAGCATGAGGCCAACAGCCGCAAGCGCAGCCCCCGAAAGCAATACTTGCGCACTGCCCAGCCCAAAAATGGGCTTTCGCATCTGCCACAGCTTGGTGGGGTTCAGCTCAAGGCCAATAACAAACATTAACAAGACCACCCCAAACTCAGAAAAACTGAGCGTGACATCAACATCACCAACGAGGGACAACCCAAATGGCCCAATACCCACCCCGGCAACAAGGTAGCCAAGCACAGCGCCAAGCCCTATGCGCTTAAACACCGGGACAACAACAACTGTTGCCGCCAGATAAACCAACGATGCGCCAAGAAAGCTGTTTGTATCCACCATTCGCTATGCTCCAAACTCTATTAAGCGCGGACATTACGCAGACAATATTACATGTCTATTTGCTCGCTACATATTTTCCCGCAAGCCAATCCTTTGTATCATATAAAGACTTAACGACATTAATACTGCAAAAATACAAGAAACTCCCTGCATCAAAACCTAATGTAACAATCTTGTGTATAGGTAATCTCAGCACCTAGTATTTACAGTCTTTATGAGGTCAAAAAATAGGAATGAAAGACCAACAGTCATCAGGTTTATTTATGTCATCCTAGAGGTATGATAAAGCCTGACGATGTACGTCTTTAACCGTCAGGGGAAGGGAATACCGTGATAATACCAATAATCAGTGGCTATACCGCAGCGATACTAGCAGTGTTAACAGTTGTGCTTATGATGACAGTGGGTAAGGCACGTCAAACAGCAGGCATTACCTTGGGCGACGGGGGCAGTGAAGAGCTTTTGTTTAAAATTCGCCGCCACGGAAACCTCATTGAAAGCGCCCCGCTCTTTTTAATCCTGCTGGGCTTCCTTGAGAGTGCAGGAGGACCAACGAACGCTGTAACTGGGTTGGCTATTGTTTATGTAGTTGCACGGTTGGTCCATGCATATGCGCTTTCAGGCAAAGACAAACCAATGCCTGCCCGCGCTGTCGGCGCTCTGGGAACAGTGATTGGCTTGCTTGGCACTGCCGGCACTCTTGCATGGCAGCTATCTACACTAGGCTAATCCCGTGTATAGCGGTTTTTAACCTCGCGTTTGTGAGGTAAAAACTGCTTTAAAAGCATCGCTTTCATGGTCGCTCCTAGTTCTCTCGGTTAAGGGGTGGCCTTTTGATTTCAGACATATAATCTAGAGCGCACCTTGGTTAATATACATCTCTTTGGGCAATATGCATCGCTGGGGTACTATGCATCGCTGGTCCATCCCCAAAGCCACTCTGGAAATTGAAACACCCATGAAAACATTCGGTATCATCCTCGCAGGAGGCACATCAACCAGAATGGGAACTGATAAAGCCCTCCTTACCCACAAGGGCCTAACCCTGTTGCAGCACGCTCGGGCGCTGCTGCACACTCTTGATATTTCCGAGACAATCATTCTTGGGCGGCCAAACGAACCTGATGGCCGTAAAGACTATGCCCCCGGTGAAGGGCCTGCGGCTAACATTGCCGCTTTTATCAACACCCAAAAATCGCCTTTTAAGCTGGTAGTTTTACCTGTTGATATGCCGTTGATCGAAACCGAGCAGATAGCGCATTTAATGTCATTAAAACAGGGGGGATTCTTCGAAGATCTATATTTGCCTTTTTATGTAAAAATTACCGAATCCAAAAATATTAGCGCTGTAAATGAAATGTCTGTTGAAACACCTAGATATTGCGCCTGTCCCGATAAAGGAAACATGGCGAGAAAGTCTGGTAAATATCAATGAAAACAGAGACTTGGGTCTTCTCACGCCCTAAGACTGATGCCTTCCTGCAACAGTCAGTCACAGTTATTTGAAAGTTTTTTTATTCTTGCTGGACATTAGATAACTCGAACCTATGGTTAACCGCGCTTGAGGAGGTTTTCTCTTCAAGTATGATTTAGACGAACTGACTGCGATTGATTGACTTGGTATCGACCCGTTACACTATACTGTCCGGCGCCATTCAAGACTCGCTACAATCTAGGAGACTTCCCGTGGCTAACGGTACAGTAAAATGGTTTAACGCAACAAAAGGTTTTGGCTTTATTAAGCCTGACGAAGGCGGCGACGATGTGTTTGTACACATTTCTGCAGTAGAAGCAGCCGGCCTTAATGGTCTGAATGATGACCAAGCAATTTCTTATGAGTTGGTAGAGGACCGTCGTGGTCGCATGTCTGCTGGCAACCTTGAACTTCGCTAAATAGCTTTCAGCTATATCTAAAGTTAAAATGGGGCTTTAGAGCCCCTTTTTTATTGGCTTTTTCTGCTCACCAAAGAAGACAAAAAAAACCTGCTTCTATAGTCAATCAGGTTACACCATAAACACCTGCCTGACTTAAGACGGGGAACAATCCCGCTTACGCCCCCGTCTCACATCATATATTGGTTGCAAGAGATGGGTTCCAGCAGAGCTATCAATCGTTTAGAA
The DNA here is from genome assembly GCA_016765035.1 of Kordiimonadaceae bacterium. Taxonomy (GTDB): domain Bacteria; phylum Pseudomonadota; class Alphaproteobacteria; order Sphingomonadales; family Kordiimonadaceae; genus Kordiimonas. Next base: position 5,401 of record JAESQS010000102.1, read on the forward strand.
TTAAACTCCCTTATGGGTACAGAGAGGTGTCGCCCTCTCTGTTTCAGTCAATTCATTCACAGGATCAACTTTCCATGCAGGACGCCGGCACAAAATTAACGGCAAAATGGATGAGGAAGCGATTAAAGCGCCACTTCAGCGAGCTTGCACGTCTAGCCTTTCCAGCCGTCATGATGCGTATAGGCATTTTGGGCCTTGGCGTTGCAGATACTGCAATGGTCGGCCATTATGCTACCCAACATTTAGCGTGGCTTAATCTGGCCAATCAATCCGTTGTGATGTTTGCCCTTTTTGTGGGGTTGGGCCTTCTGTCAGGAGTGATGGTCTACACTGCCAATGCTTTTGGCACGGAAGATTATCGCGGCGCAGGCATAGTCTGGCGCCGAACACTGCCCTTCACAGCCATCGTGGGTTTGGGCGTGCTTATCGTTGTCTGGCCCTCGGAATATTGGCTAACGCTGTTTGGCCAAACCCCTGAGGATGCCGCCAAGAGCGGCGACCTTATACGCATATTGGCCCTTGGAATTCCTGCGCATTTATTTTTCGTAAACTGCACCATGTTTCTGGAAGGCATCAAGCGCGCAGAAATAGGCTTTTACCTTGTAGTTTTTGCCAACATCGTCAATGTAGTTTTGAATTACGCACTCATTTTTGGCCATTGGGGCATGCCTGAATTAGGGGCAGAAGGCTCTGCTTGGGCCTCCACTGCTGTCCGTATTTTTCTGGCGATCACAGCATTATCCTTTGTTTGGTGGACCAAAAGCCTGCAACAATATGATGTGCGTAAACCGCACGGTCAAAAATGGCAGGACTGGCGTGACCAGCGCCAGATGGGCTATGCCTCTGCAACTTCTTTAGCGTCAGAAGTATTGGCTTTCTCCGGCCTTGCCGTTTTCGCCGGTTGGCTGGGCACAGTACCACTGGCCGCGCACGGTGTTATCTACCAAGTGTTGGGGCTACCCTTGATGATTTCCATCGGTATCGGTGTCGCCACCACAGTACGGGTAGGCATTGCCTTTTCCAGAAAAGACAGGGCTGACACTGCCTTGGCCGGGATATCCGGGATTATTTTAAACTTGGTCATCACCGTTTGTATTGCGCTGCTTATTTACAACTATTCTGACCGGATGTTGGGAATATTTACCGACGATATGCGTATTATTAACATGCTGGTGCCTTTTGCAGCCATCTATTCCATAAGCTTGGTAGCCGATGCATCGCAAATGGTTACATCGTTGGTCCTTCGCGGCTACAAAGAAACTTGGTGGCCCACTTACTTGCAAGGATTTTCCTTTGCCGGCATTATGCTACCAGCCTGTTACATTCTGGCCTTTCCCGTAGGGATGGGCATGAAAGGCTTGCTTTTAGGCACGCTTATTGGTGTATTTTTCTCTTGGTCCCTGCAACTGGCACGCTTTTTGTACCTTGCACGTAGGCCCTTGAAAAATTAAAAGTAATGAAAATTTTTGGATAAATTATTCCTGTTGTTTGCCTTACCTTTACCTTTTTTATATTTAATATTCGGACCAACAACATTTCCGAGCCTTGTCAGAAAACCACCTACTTCAGGACACAATCTGTGTTTAAACATTGTTTCGTTTCTGTATTCCTAGCGTCAATCACTGCCTTTCCAGTCAGTGCTCAGTCTTTCATTGGGGAAGGGTTCAGTAGCGCTGTTGAAGCTGTGCAGGAAGGCATAGACCTGATCTGGCCAGATGATTTAAATGTAAAAGGCCTGAGTGCCCGGCTTGGTTTTGGTATTGGTTTCACCCCTGATTATGAAGGGTCTGACAACTACCGATTCCGTATAATCCCGCTTATCGACATTCGCTATAAAAGCCGCCTTCAATTAAACGGCAGTCGGCTAAGTTATGTGGCATATCGGAAAGGCCCCCTTGAGGTTGGCCCTATCGTGAATATGAAATTTGGCAGAAATGAACGCCAAAATTCTGTGCTCGTTGGGTTTGGCAACATATCTGATACTGTGCAAATGGGTGTTTTTGTGCGCTATAGAACACAGGAAGCCCTTGTTTCTGTTGAATACCGGCATGGCCTTGGGGCGAACCTTGGAGGCAGTGTCCAGCTAACGGTTGGGCACGGCATCTATAAAGCAGGTAAGTTTTCTGCAATGCTGGCAGCGCGTGCACGCTGGCTATCGCGCCGCGCTATGCAAACAAACTACGGCTTAACCAAAACACAATCCGAGGCATCAGCGCTCAATTTACCCGTATATACAACAGGTGTAGGTTTTTCAGAGCTGAATGTGAACCTTGTTGGTTCGTATGAAATGAGCGATCAAATACGGTTGCTGGGTTTGGTTTCCGTTGGGACATTAACAGGATACGCTGCAAAAAGCCCCATCGTCACAGAAGGCCGTGGCACCAAAACACAGATGCTTACTGGCGTGGGTATGGCAATCGCTTTTTAAAATGTATCGATTTAAATAGGTTCAGACCCGCCCTTAGTGAGGATATGGTTTTAGCTAAGACGGATATGCCCTAAATCCAGGTAGTAATTTCTTTCAGAGATTTTTTTGAAATCACGGGCACTTTAACACCCTCTTGCGGATACCCCACAACCACCAGCATAACTGGTTTTTCATTAATAGGCCGCCCACACACTTCACTAAGAAAGCCCATAGGGGATGGTGTGTGTGTTAAGGTAACAAGCCCGGCCTGATGCAATGCAGTCAGCAAAAACCCACAGGCAATACCAATACTTTCCGGTACATAATAATTATTGTGCCGCTTTCCTGATACCGGGTCGGTCGAATAATTTTCTCGGAACACGGCAATTAGATAGGGAGCTATTTCAAGGAAATCTTTATTCGCATTTGTTGCAAATGGCTCCACATCCTTCAGCCATTCATCAGAGGCCTTGCCCCCATAAAATTCGCGTTCTTCCTCTTCAGCATCAGCCCGTATTATAGCTTTGACAGATGGGTCCGCAATAACGGCAAAATGCCAAGGCTGCTTATTCGCACCTGATGGTGCCCTGCCTGCCGTTAAAATAGCATTTTCAATAACTTCTTTAGGCACGGGCCTATCCGAGAAGCTCCGCACTGTTCGGCGTGTTTTCATCAAATCAAAAAATGCATGAGAACGCTCAATCATTTGCTCAGGGTCTCTATATTCAAACCCTTCAAGCGGTACGAATTTAGCAGTATTCATTATCCGACCTCTCATCACTTTCTAGTCAAACACACTCTATTTGTGCTTATATGGTCTGCCCATTAACAGGATGCACTTTATGCAGCTACGCCTTCAATTTTTTATAACACTAATATGCCTGTGTACTTTGGGTACAAGCAGCATTGCACAAACTATTGTTATCACTCCCGAGAGTATTCCCAAAACTCTTTCTGGAAAAATAATTTCGAATGAAACTTTTTTTGTCAACGGTATTTCCACTGTTGGCTTAACAAAGAAAATGGCAGAAAATCATGTTATATTAGGCTCGTATATCAAAATTTCCCTCTCTGCGATTACCCTACGGTTACGCGAAAAACATGGAATAAAGTTGCGTAAATCAATTTCTTTCGACATCCCTGATGTTATTGAGGAAAACCCGTTCAAAGTAGCCATCACCCCAGCCCATTTAATGACGGAAACCGGCGGCTTTTCAGTCCCTACCATCCTGAATGCCACGCCCCTCCACCAATATGCACTCCAAGCCCGAACCGCAGGACAAATCAGCCACCATGATCCTGTAGGCTGGGCAATATTGGTTCACTTCCTTGAAAAGAAAAGCGGCAAGTCCATCCTGCAACTTTTCACAGAAGAAATACTGGTCCCGCTCGGCTTGAAACAAACGGACCTGAATTTAAAATACCCAGCATCCCCGCTGCAAATGGTTGCCAATGCCACCGGCAGCGGTCTTTTTATCGCGGAATTATCCCGCCTGATGATTCGCAACCAAACAGCAAACGGCAAACGCTATTTGCCCAAAGCCTCCTATGATTTGCTGGCGCGGAAACATAGCTGGCGGATGCACCCTCTAGCGCCCAACCACACGTTCGGGGCAGTCTTACTCTCTGAAAGCGGTCAGCGCTGGATAGGCACCGGCCCCTTGAGCCAAAATAATACACCCACATTGATGGGCTTTCCGGAAACAGGGATTGCTTTTGTAAAGCTTACAGGAAAAACAGCCGCTTATAAGCAAGCCGTTTTAGAATTGGCTAACAAAAACTTCTTGCCATTAAAGCCTGATAATCGGGCCTATGCGGCACGCCAACTGCGCCCTTACCAGCCTTTTTCCGGCTATTATGTACGCGATGATAAACCTTCCAAATGGTTACAAAAAAGGCTCACTACCATCGAGCATAATACCCTGCGCCTGTCCCAGCCCAGCGATAGGTTAGTGACAGTGTACAAAGCTGTCGGTGATGTTGAATTTTCCACGGATTATATAAAACAAATCCCTTTTTACTATGTGTCAGCAGAAGGCCAAACTTTGATATTAAGCCCCTACAAATCTGGCGGCTATTTTCTACTAGACGGAATATTGCACCGGCATATTGGTGTGCTCGGAAACCGAAGCTACATCATTGGTGCCTTCCCGTTTGCCGTCATCCTTATGCTTTCCAGTTTTATTTACATCAAAGGCGGGATAAGCCGCGCATGGAAAAAAATGGGGCAGTTTGGCACCCTTGGCACTCTCATGATTTGTGCAGGGTTACTATGCGATTATCTGTGGTGGCCTTCCGCCATTTTCGAATGGCATATGCCTTATCTGGTCAATCTTTGGCGCACCATTATGAATGTGGGCTTGATGCTGGTTTTAAGCGTGCCGTTGTTTGCGCTTTCCTTCACCCGGCGCAACCATATGCCTGAAGGTGTCGCCATAATGCTTGCCCCGGCACATTTGGCTTTTTTAACCTTTGCCTCACTCGCCTTATTTCTCATTTTAGTGGCTTGGGGAGTGGCTGGTGAATTCTCAGCCTACTAAACTTTATCAAGTTTAATAAGCCTCCCCTACCTGCCATTACTGGCAAAGGCGGCACTCAGTATATGTTTTAGGAATATCTATTCCGGCTGGCTTGGCGGCGCAAAGGGTGCACTGTGTAATTTTGTGGCACATGCGCGCGCAAATTTTCCACTGCATCCAAATAGTCAGGCATCACCTGCAAAGCTTTTTCAAACGCCTGCGTTGAAGCCGCCTTTTCCCCTATATGATGCAGCGTAACGCCAAGGTTATTCCATACGTCCGCAGGTACCTCCGCATCTACTAACACGCCCTCGACAAGTCCTTGCAAGGCAGCATTAGCCTGTTGCCAGTCTCCCAGCTTGGCCGACGCACTGGCGGTAAAATAGTGCCTCATAAAAGAGGCTGTCAGTCCGTAAGGCGCAACAATACTGTCATCAGACCCAATAGAATCGGCATATTTTTTCGCGGCTTTAAAGTCATGCCTATAAAGCGCCATACCTGCTTGCAGGCAGCATTTCTCGGCTGCGCTGACGCTAGACACTGCAAGCAGCTCTGCCACTTGCTCAAAACTATGTTTAAGCAACGCCTTTTTCACATTTTCCTGTGTTGCAGCAACCTTGCGGGAAAGGCTGTCAGGCGCATGATAATAGCGGTATCCAAGAGTAGGTAACGCCCTGATGTCACCCCCATGCGCAATGGCCCGAAGCAGAAAGTCATAATCTTCCACACTGCGGAAGTGTGGGTCAAAACCAACAATCCGAGCAAAGGCAACATTGAAACCGCCTGCAAGGATGGGAAACCAGTTTCGCTCAAAGCATCTTACCGCTTGGTCTTTTCCCTGCATAAAGTCAGGAATAGGCAATTCCTTGATCATCTGCCCAGTAGCACTTGATACAAGCACACCCCCATCCAGCGCCACATCTGCCCCCGCCTTAAGCGACAAAAGCATGTCCTCCGCACGCGCTGGCATACATTCATCATCCGCATCAAGCCACAGGCCGTACGGTGTTTGTATTTGGCCAATCGCATGTGCCCGTGCAGCACCAACACCTTGGTTGGGGGTTAGCAGTGCGACAGTCAAATACGCTCCCCCTGCACGCTGGGCATTTTCAACAGTGGCATCGGTGCAGCCGTCTGCCACCAGCAGGATTGCATAATCGCCCATCGCCCGTGCAGACCGAACCGCCCGTTCAATTGTCGCCTCTGCATTATGGGCGACAATTGCGATAGTCAGCTCGTTATTCATACCGCTTGTCATAGGGGTAACTCATTCTGTGGAAAGACGTGCTTGAAAAATATCTTTGCAACATATTGATTAGTTTGACACTTTATAGACCTAGGGTCACTGAGTATTTCACTGGCACCCCAGTAGGGCAAATAGGTAAAATATGGCAACTCCAGCTTTTGAAATTGACGGTAGGCCCATTGGAAACGGGCATAAACCTTATATAATTGCCGAGGTTTCCGGCAACCATATGGGTGACTTGGACAAGGCTCTTGCGCTGATTGATGTCGCCAAAGAAGCAGGTGCAAACGCCGTTAAATTCCAAACATATGAAGCCCACACCATCACGCTTGATAGTGATGCCCCCGCTTTTATCGTGCAGGAAGACCTTTGGAAGGGCAAAAAACTGTATGAATTATATGAAAAGGCCCAAACACCCTTTGCTTGGCATGAAGCACTGTTTGCCAAAGCCGCAGCCGTAGGCATCACAGCCTTTAGCGCCCCTTTTGACCATAGCGCCGTGGACTTGCTGGAAAGCCTGAATTGCCCCGCCTATAAAATAGCCTCGTGTGAACTGGTAGACATCCCGCTTTTAAAAAAGGTAGCGGCAACTGGCAAACCTTTGATTCTATCAACCGGCATGGCAACCCCTGCGGAAATAGAAGAAGCACAGGAAACCGTAAAAACAGCAGGGGCAACACAAGTGGCGCTACTTCACTGCATCAGCGGATACCCCACGCCCTATGCAGATGCCAACATTGCCACCATAGCGGCCCTTCGTGCAACATACGCGCTGCCCACCGGCATTTCTGACCATACCATAGGCAATACTGTGCCTGTTGCAGCAACGGCTTTGGGGGCCTGCATCATCGAAAAGCATATTTGCCTTGGGGCTGGCGCAGGTGCTGTAGACGAAGCCTTTTCTCTTAGCCCAGAGGAATTGCGCCAAATGGTTCTTGCTTGCAATCAGGCCTATGAAGCAACAGGCGCTGTTACGCTCGCACCAACCCCATCAGAAAGCGACAGCTTACGATTTCGGCGGTCTTTATATTTCACCGACGATATCCCAGCAGGGGGCCTTATTGCAGAAACTGCCGTCCGATCACTCAGACCGGCAGGCGGCTTGCA
>JAESQS010000103.1 GCA_016765035.1 Kordiimonadaceae bacterium
TGACACGCCTCCGGCGTGCATAATTATCTCTTCGCCCCCAATTTTATAAATACGCCAGCCATACCCATAATGCGCCTCTTTCAGGTGCGGGCGCCAATTACGTTTCCGCATTTCCCGGCGGGTTTTAATACGCTTTGCAGTTACGGTTTCCAGCAGGCTTTCGGACAAAATATCCTTATTATAACCCATTTGCGCCCGTACCCATTTAGCCATATCTTCCGCGCTTGCATTCACGCCAGCGGCGGGGGCCACATTATAATAATGCGGTTTCACCGTCACACGATGCCAGCCCTTGCGGCTATATACATGAGGTTCAGCCCGGTCTGCCTCAGACAAAAAGCCTTCCAGCCCCATGGAACTATCGCCCATTTCCAGAGGGTTAAACAATCTATCTTGCATCAAGCTTTCAAAGCTGGCCCCCGTAGATTTTTCAATGATGGGCTGGATAAAGCTGAAAGCGATATTTTGGTATCCATAGCAAGTGCCAGGCTTACAAATTGGCTTTAATGTGCCAAACCGCGGGATAATTTTATCAAGCGTCCAACCATCCTCAAGCATATTGTCATAGGAATTGGGGGTTAGCCCAACGCTATGGCTCAGAAGGTGCTTCACCTTCACCCGTGCCGCATGGCCTTTGGACCGCACCTTAAAGTTTGGCACTGCATCAATCACAGTATCGTCCCAGCTAAATTTTCCTTCTGAAATCAATAAGGCAGCCAGTTCTGCTGAAAATGTTTTGGAAACAGAAGCAATTCTGAAAACTGTATTCTTTGATACTGGCAAACGCGCGCCTACAGCCCGCGTCCCCACAGCACCCTGCCGGGAAATATCTGAGCCCTCAATAATAGTATAGACCGCACCCGGTATTTTATGCTTGGCAACCGCGACGGTAAACTTGGCGTCAAAGCTATTCACAGCGGCATAAGGGCTAGGCCCGTTATTATGGCGAAGACGGGTATTGTTTTTTTGAGAAGAAGACATAGGCGTGACTGCGCTGGAGGCAGAAATCCCTGTTGGCAACACAACATAAGCTGTGCTCACCCCGATAAATCCAACAGCAACGGCACTTAAAAAGACCGGTTTAAAACGTTTACTCAACACAGTTCTCTAATCACTTTTTAAATTGATTTTACGTCAAAAATCTATTCATAGCCCGCGCTACCATATCAGGTTTTTCCGCATGAAGCCAATGTCCAACCCCTTCAATGGTACGCACTGTGGCCTTTGGGAACAGTTTAAGGATGGTTTCCCGGTGTTCTGCTTTAATATAATCAGAGGTGCCGCCCCGAAGGAAAAGCACATCACCAGCATAAGCGCTGCCGCTGTTTGCCGCCGCTATATTGGCGTAGTCACCAGCAATCACATCCAGATTAATCCGCCACCCCCACTGGCCATTTTTATCACGCCGCCAATTGGTTGCCAGAAAACTTATAATATCAGCTTCGCTTTCATAAGAAGCAAGTATACGCATGGCCTCTTTACGGCTTTCTGGGGCTTCTTCCTCCACTTTTTTCATCCCTGCAAGGATGCTGTCATGGTGGGCTTCATATTTTACAGGTGCTATGTCTGCAACAATTAGCTTTTTCACTCTGCTGGGGTGCGTAAGCGCCAATTGCATAGCCACTTTCCCGCCCATTGAATGGCCAAACACATAGGCGTTTTCCAAACCCTCGTTGTCCATCACAGCCAGCACATCCGCTGCCATGACGTTGTAATCCATCTGGTCCGCATGGGGGCTTCTGCCGTGGTTTCGGTGGTCAACGGCAATGAGATTGAAATCATGTTGCAAGATACGCGCGATACCGCCCACATTATCCGCAGACCCAAACAAGCCGTGCAGCAGCAACAGTGTTTCTTTGCTCGCGGCTGCATCATCCCCGCTGCAGGCAAGCTTTCGGTAAAATAAGTCCATCACTAAACTTTCTGGCTTGCCCAAGCTGCACTATGCCCCAGCGGGCCATTCCCGGCACCAAAGCCCGGCGCGTGCAGAATAGCAGAGCGCACAAATGCGTGGGCATGGCTAAAGGCCAATTCCGTGCTTTCCCCCCGCGCCAAACCCACAGCAAGGGCACTGGCCATTGTGCAACCCGTCCCGTGGGTATGTTTACTTTCAATGCGGGTACTTTTTATCTGCATTTCTTCTCCGCCTGCTATCATAAGCGTGTCTACCAACTGCTCAGAAGGCAAATGCCCGCCCTTGATCAGCACAGCCTTGGGGCCCATTGCCTATATGGCCTTTCCGGCCTTTAAAATATCAGCGCCCGTTTTAACTGGAAAACCACATAAAGCCTCAGCTTCCGGAATATTGGGTGTCAGTAAACTGGTTATAGGCAGTAAATCCTTTTTAAGGGCAGTGATGGCATCTTTTTTGAGAAGAACATCCCCAGAAGTGGCCACCATTACCGGATCCACAATCACAGGGCCTGCATAGCCTGCCCTTTTAATAGTCTTTACCACTGCCCGAATGATGGCAGCATTAAACAGCATACCAGTTTTTAAGGCATCGGCCCCAATATCGGACAAAACAGCATCCATTTGTGCGGCAACAAAAGCCCCTGCAACTGCCTTTATATCCGTTACACCCAGTGTATTCTGCACGGTAAGCGCAGTGATAGCCGTAGCAGCATAGCCACCAAGCGCTGTAATGGTTTTTATGTCGGCTTGAACGCCTGCCCCGCCAGATGGGTCAGACCCGGCCACAACAAGCACACGCCCAAGAGCCTTGTTTGCCCGAGGGCCTGCTTTTGGGGTCGCACGCCCTGCTACTGTTGAAAGAGAGGCTTTTGGCTTCGAGGGCATTAAGCGACAGCCTCAATCTCGCTACAAATACCGTCAACCAATTGGGTTATCTGTTTTTGGTCATCGCCTTCCGCCATAACCCGCACCAAAGGTTCTGTGCCTGATTTACGAACAAGCAAGCGCCCCTTGCCTTCCAGTGCATTCTCAGCACTTTCTATAGCTTGTTGTACAGTGGCAGAAGAAAGAGGGTCACCCCCATTATATCGCACATTTTTAAGAAGCTGCGGCACTGGCTCAAAAAGCCGGCAAACCTTGGATGCCAGCTTGCCAGACCTAACAATTTCAGCCAACACTTGTAGGGCTGACACCAAGCCATCGCCTGTGGTGCTAAAATCACTCAAAATAATATGGCCCGATTGCTCACCGCCTACATTAAAGCCATCACGGCGCATACACTCCACGACATTTCTGTCACCCACCTGCGTGCGTTCCAACTTTATACCTTCTGCCTGCAAACACCGTTCAAGCCCCAAGTTGGACATAACAGTCGCTACCAAGCCGCCGCCTTTAAGAAGCCCCTTTTTATGCCATGTAAGAGCGATCAGTGCCATAATCTGGTCACCGTCGATAACTCTGCCTTTTTCATCGCATAAAATTAGCCTGTCCGCGTCCCCATCAAGGGCGATGCCTAAATCAGCCCCTGTTGCAACAACACGGTCGCACATTTCCTGTGGGTGCGTGGAGCCGCAATCCTCATTGATATTAAAGCCGTTAGGTTGAACCCCCATTGCTACAACTTCAGCACCAAGCTCCCACAGCACTTTAGGGGCCACTTTGTATGCGGCACCGTGCGCGCAATCGACAACAACCTTTAACCCATCAAACGTAACGCCCGCAGGCACAGTAGATTTGGCAAATTCAATATAACGACCACGGGCATCTTCCATGCGGGTTGCCCGGCCAAGCCGTTCGGCCCCGACCAATATGTCATTCACGCCATTGTCGACATACTCTTCGATTTTAGCTTCCTGCGCATCTGAAAGCTTATAGCCATCTGGCCCAAAAAACTTCAGTCCATTATCGTAATGCGGGTTGTGACTGGCAGAAATCATTACCCCCAAATCCGCACGAAGGGATTTAACAAGCATGGCAACCGCCGGCGTAGGCATTGGCCCTACCATGAATACATCCATGCCTGCAGCAACAAAACCCGCCGCCAAGGCAGGCTCAAACATATAGCCTGAACGGCGCGTATCTTTGGCAATAACCACCCGGTGCACATGATCACCCCGTGTAAAAGTCCGCCCGGCAGCAAGACCAACCCGCATGGCAATATCAGGTGTCATATAACCCTGATTTACAGTACCGCGAATGCCGTCTGTACCAAAATATTTACGGCTCATACTCTACTCCCCTGCACCAACCTCTAGGACCAACTAGCCCCGCAAACACCATATCGAGTTCAAAGCGCTGCGTCCATAATTGCAGCATCCCTAAAAGCCTGCACCATCATTAACGCTTGCCGCGTTTCCGCCACATCATGAACTCGGACGATTTGCGCACCAAGTTCTGTTGCTTTAATGGCAGCAGCCAATGAGCCGGGCAGTCGCCGAGAAGCATCTTCTTCGCCCGTAATAGCGCCGATAAAGCTCTTTCTCGATGCGCCAAATAAAAGGGGACAGCCAAGAGTATGGAAAAGTGGCAACCCATTAATTAAGGCAAGATTATCCTGAACCATACGCTTCCCAAACCCAATCCCCGGATCGAGTATAAGCCGGGATTTATCAATGCCTGCCTCTGCGCACACGCTGATGCGGTCCGCCAAATAGTCATACACATCCAGCAACGTGTTTTTATAAGCCGGATTATCCTGCATGGTTTTTGGCTCGCCCTGCGAATGCATTAAAATAAGGGGCGCATCGCACGCCTCCGCAACGGCAAGGCTTTCAGGGTCATAGGTCAGGGCAGTGACATCATTGATGATATGCGCCCCTGCTTCTGTGGCTTTTTCCATCACAAAAGAATGCCGCGTATCAATGGAAAGAGGAATAGCCTCGCTTTGCAACGCTTCAATCACAGGCACCACACGCTCTGCTTCTTCCCCCTCCCACACAGGGGTTGCCCCCGGCCGAGTGCTTTCACCACCAATATCTATGATATCCGCGCCTTCTTCACGCATTTTTTTGCCTGCGCCACAGCAACGGCTGGGTCAGTGAATTTCCCGCCATCAGAGAAACTGTCTGGCGTTACATTCAGCACCCCCATAATTAAAGGGCGGGAGAATGTAAGGGATTGCTCAAGACCGGGCATTTTAAGCGGTTCGCGCGGCAGCGCCAACGCCGAAAGCTGCGATAATATTTGCTCTGACACCGCACGCGGCAGGTCTTTTAGCCACACTTTTAGGTCTGCTAGAGGCGCGCGAATATCAAGCTGCACTGCCCCTGCATCGCGGGCTAATATTCGAAAGGCTGAAAACATAAGGCCCGTACCAGCAAAAGGCACTGCCGTATCATCCCTAAAAACGGGACCGACGGGCACAAGGTAAACCCTTGCCCCGTCGGATAAGTCTTTAAGCTTATTAAGGCTCACCTCAATTAGCTCTCTGGCTGAGGTTCACCGTGGTCAATACCTGCTGTTGGCACTGCACTTGGTGCCGCAGGCGGCACTGTAGGCGAACTATCTGTTTTCTTAGGTTTAATCCGTATTGGCTCTCCGCGCAGCAACGTATTAATCTCGTCGCCAGACAGCGTTTCATATTCCAAAAGCCCTTTGGCAATAATATGCAACTGGTCAATATGGTCCGTAAGAATTTTAGTTGCCCGGTCATTACCAGCTTCAACAAATATCCGAATTTCTTCATCGATCACTTTAGCCGTGGCACCAGAAACATTCTGTTGTTTGGCAACGGAATGTCCAAGGAAAACTTCTTCTTCATTCGCTGCATATTGCAACGGCCCAAGCTTGTCCGACATGCCCCACTGGGTCACCATGTTGCGCGCAAGGCTTGTGGCATACTTAATGTCACTAGAGGCACCAGACGTTACTTTTTCATAGCCAAATATAATTTCTTCAGCAACACGGCCCCCCATGGCGATGGCAATGTTTTCATGCATTTTTTCGCGGCTCTGGGAATATTCATCCCGCTCAGGCAAGCGCATCACCATACCAAGGGCACGGCCCCGCGGAATGATTGTCGCCTTATGGATCGGGTCAGATGCCTTGCAATGAACTGTGACAAGCGCATGGCCGCCTTCATGGTAGGCAGTTAGCTTTTTCTCGTCGTCAGTCATCACCATTGACCGGCGCTCGGCACCCATCATGACTTTATCTCTGGCGTCTTCAAATTCTTGCATAGCAACAATTTTTTTACCGCGGCGCGCCGCAAGCAAAGCGGCTTCATTCACAAGGTTTGCCAAATCAGCGCCAGAAAA
>JAESQS010000010.1 GCA_016765035.1 Kordiimonadaceae bacterium
CCTTCGTGGCGAATGCAGCGTCTCTTTTCCGTGAAGGGGGCGGGACATTCAGTTCACAGGCCGAAGCTGACTATCTCTTCACAATACGGTCTTTTGAAACTAAAATCGAACAGACAGTAGCCAGTGGTATTATTCAGGGTGATATGTTTACGATGCCAAATGGTTCTGCTGTGCCGTTGTTGCTTGGCTATGAATTTCGGCGTGACAGCATACTGTCAGTACCAAACGACATTGCTGCCAACGGTACACTCTTTGCCTCTTTCACTGACCAAGGTGCGTCTGGTACGCGGGACCTGCACGAGTTTTTTGCAGAAACAAGCGTCCAGTTTTTGAAGGATAAAACGTGGGCTGAAGAACTCACTCTTGATCTGGGCGGTCGTGTCACGGACGAAAGTTCCTTTGATCCACACTTCACCTACTCGGCGAAGCTATTGTATCGTCCTACGTCATACCTGATGCTACGTGGTACCTACGGAACTTCTTACCGTGCACCAAATCTGCGGGAGCGCTTTTTGGAGGGTGCAACAGGGTTCCAGACATTCACTGACCCCTGTGTTGTACCTAACAATGCTCGTGAAGCTACAGATTTGGCACAGCAAAACTCGCCTGAAGTTTATCTGTCTGATCAAGACACACGGAGTAACCGTGTGCTTGATGCCTGTGCGGCCGACGGTGTAGACCCAAGGTCGCTTGGTTTAGAAGATGGTACAGGTAACGCGTTTTTTGCCCTTGGCTCCGCTGAAATTTCTACAGGCGGTAGTTCGTTGCTTGAGCCAGAAACATCTCGGTCATTCACCTATGGGGTTGTTTTTGATCAACCGTTCACGGATGCGTTTGATTTGCGGTTTGCCGTGACATATTTTGATATAGACATTAAAAATAGCATCTCTGAGCCTGGCTATTTGTTTGTTGTTGATGAGTGTTACGACAATGCTGATCAGCCAAACGCAACCAGTGGTTTTTGTGGCCGTATTGAGCGTGATGAAACAGGAAACCTTGATACAATTGATACAACTTTCATCAATGCGGGGCAGGAAACATCTAAGGGCATTGATTTTAATCTGACCTATGAACAGGACTTTGAAATTGGCTCTGAAAATTTAAATGTTTCTCTTGATTTGGCAGCGACTTATACCAAAGAACGTTTCTTTAATATCCTTGATAGTACGGATGATATTGCCGGCGAAACTGATGCGCCACACTGGAGAGCTAACAGTCTTCTGACGCTTCGTTATAATGAATTCAGGTTCAATTGGGCTTCCCACTTCATTCAGGGCGGCAGCGAAGACCCTGATGAATTTGACCCAGACGCTGTGCCATGTGATGGCTTGCCAGTGTCGTGTCGTCCGATCTATTTCACAACAGATTATGACGTGCATGATATGTCAGTCTCTTATGGTTGGGATAACTATTCGATTACCTTTGGTATTAAGAATGTGTTTAATACAGCCCCACCAGAAGTTGATGATGACGGTGTGTTCAGTCTGGCAAATGTACCGCTGGGCATTGGGTATGATCTGAATGGCCGTACAGGCTTCCTGACCTTGGAAGCCAAGTTTTAAACAAAATAAAAAGCCCACCCTCACACCTGTGGGGCGGGGCTTTTTTCCTTTAGGGTGGCTTTATATTAAGGGCCTATGGAATGTTAAGTAGGGAGGGCGAGTATGCCTGCCATTAAATTAAAAGCATTATTTTTAACCAGCTTCATCGCCTGTCTACCTTTCGGTGGCCTCTCAAACGCTGCCGAAAATAGCGCGATGATTGCTTGGACGATGGACGATGTGATTCAGTCCGTTGATGTGTCTCTTGATGGTAAGGAAATCATGGTTTTAAGGGCGGCTAGTAAAGAAGGCCCCTATGTAATCGAAGTATATAAAACAGGCAAACTAGATGCTGAACCCATTAGGTTCGGTGGAGGGAAAACCCAAATTTTACAGGCTGGCTGGGTTGCGAACGGGTTTCTCTACGTTGATGCATACCGGGACTTGAGGCGTGCGAACAGGTTTAACCAAGAGCGGCGTCAGGCGATCATTAAATCAAATGGAAAAGGGGACTGGGTGGAAATTGACAAAGATCATCAAGTCACTTTCGTAAATAGGTTGCCAGATCAAGAAAACTGGATCCTTATTTCCACAGACATTAATGATAATGACATCCCTGACATTGTGAAATTCAATATTCGGACTGGAGCAAAGGTTTCTGTGCATCGGGGCACCAGTAAAATTCCGGGTGGCTACGGTGTGGATTTTGACGGCACAGTACGGTTTGCAAGCGCGTATGATTTTGCAGTGAATGGCTTTAAAACCTGGGCCCGAAAAAAGGGTAAAGATGATTGGATATTGATCAATACCACCACGTCTAAAGACCGGGAGCGCTATGGGGTCGTTGGCATTGACAAAGAAAACCCCAATCAATTTATTATTGCTGGGCATCGGGGGGAGAATACAGTTGGTTTCTACTTCCTTGATCTTGATACAATGGCATATTCAGAGCGCCTTTTTGGGCACCCAACCTATGATGTGGAGGGTGTGATCCGCAGTCAGAAGGATGCCGACAGGGGGCGTATCCTTGGTTTTTCATATATTGGAAAATATCTGAAAAGATATTTTATCGATGAAGCAGAAAAAGCCCTATATGACGGCATTGGTGCCTTGTTTGAAGGCGATAATATTACCCTCGAGAGCCGGTCAGAGGATGACAATGTTATTATTGTATTCACCCAAAGCGCCAAAAACCCCGGCGCTTATTATTTGTTAGAGAATAAATCCAAGCTGACATTTCTTGGAAACCGCAAACCTTTGTTGAAAAAAGAGATGCTGTCTGATGTAAAATATGTGCCTTACAAAGCCCGCGATGGGCGCAAAATAAGGACTTATGTTACACTGCCAACCAGCGGGGAAAAGCCATTTCCCACGGTTGTTATGCCCCATGGTGGGCCTTGGAGCAGGGATAGCCAGCTATATGACGAATGGGCCCAATTGATGGCCTACAAGGGCTATATGGTTGTTCAGCCGCAATTTCGCGGGTCAGCGGGGCTGGGCCTCGATCTTTGGTTGGCCGGGGATGCCAAGTGGGGGCATGAAATGCAGGATGACGTAGACGATGCTGTGCTGTACCTTGTTAAAAGAGGGCTGGCAGACCGCGAGCGATTGGCAATTCACGGTTATAGCTATGGTGGATATGCTGCGTTTGCGGCAACTGTAAGGGCTAATCCCCTTTACAAATGTGCCATCGCGGGGGCGGGGGTGTCTGACTTGAACAGTATAGGCGCAGGCTTTTCGCAAAACCGGTTTTTAAGAGAGCTTCAGAAGCCAACTATTAAGGGTGTAAACCCCGTTGACCATGTGAAGGATGCCAGTATTCCCATATTGGTGATGCACGGGGACCGCGATACTATTGCCCACACCAAGCACAGTCGCTGGTTTGTTGCTGAACTGAAAAAATATAACAAAGAGCACAAATATATGGAAATTGAAGGTATGCGCCACCAAGTATGGACTTGGACGCAAAAGCACAGAGAGATCTATTACACAAACCTGATTGATTGGTTGGATAATCGCTGTTTCAATTAGAGCATTATTGGCTCACTCCCAGTCACCTCCCCGTCACCTCCCCGTCACCTCCCCGTCACCTCCCCGCCACCCCAAAGTGTATCCTAGCGGGTGGTTGGGCCAGAGAGTAAACGAGGAGTGGGCAGATATGTTTCCAACTAAAACGGATACACTCTAGAAAAGCAGTGCCCCTATTATAAGGATCAAAATACCTGTGCAGCTTTTCCAGAAGACCACAGGGTTCTTTTCGATGAAGGCTGTGTGTTGGCGCTCGAAGCGTGGGTTTGCGGCGGTTAGGTCTTGCAGTAACTCGGAAAGTGCTAGTTGGCGGTTCTCGGGTGTAACGGAAACACCTTTTTCCAGCGCTTTATCCATCCAGTAAGGCACGTTTTTGTTCAAGCGGCGTGCACTAACATAGGTGGCCTGCTGTACATCCTGTTTGCCATTAAGGCCGGTGCCGTAGGGTAATTTTCCTGTCAGCATATGGTAGGCAATGGCTGCCACAGAATAGAGGTCTGACGCAGGGCTTGGCTTGCCGCCAAGTACGACTTCGGGGGCCAGATAGTCAATGGTGCCCATGCCATAATTCGAGGCTCGTTCGGGCGTATCGTTTCCATTTTCAAAGCCAAGAATATAGGCAGAGCCAAAATCTACGATTTTCAAAGTGCCATCTTGGTCGATCAATATATTTTCAGGCTTCAGGTCTTGGTGGATAATTTCCTTGCGGTGCAAAACGCGCACGCCACTGATGATTTGTGCGATTATGTCTCGCGTATCAGGCAGGCTTGGTTCCTGTCTGTCACTAAGCCACTGGCGCAGTGTCTGCCCATCGATATATTCAAAAACCGTGTAAAGGAAGTTTCTGGGGCGATTGTTTGTGGGGGCCGTAACGATGTTGGGGCTTGCTGCTGTTTGTGCAATCCATTCCTCGCGAGAAAATAATTCGAGATAGGTGGCATCATCCTCAAAGTTATCCGAAGGCGTTTTCAGCACAAATTTACCGCCAGTTTCTTCATCTGCCACAAGGTATACTTGCGAGCGCGGGCTGGCATAAAGCTCCCGTATAATCCGGTACCCATCTAGGGTCATTCCTGCTTTTAGAGGCGGTGGAAATGGCAGCTCTGCAAGGGCTTTCAGGTGGGTGTCTTCTTTTGCTTGGCCGACCTCTTCAACAACAATAATTTGGCAGCTCATATCATCGGCGCTACCAGCCATATCAGCCTTTTCGACGATGGTCTTTGCGCAGGTGTCAGGGTCGTCGCAGTGTGTGGCAAGTGTTTCTTGTAGCTGCTGGTTGCTTAAGACTGAATGCACGCCATCGGTCGTGAACAGAAAGACATCACCGCTTTTCAGGACTTCACTGCGGTGGTCAACGGCAATATGCACATCGGCGCCCAAGGCTTTTGCAAGATGCTCGTGCCCGCCTGCGCTGCGCAAAGTGTGGTCTCGGGTTAATTGCTTTAATTCCCCTTGGCGCAGCCTGTATATACGGCTGTCTCCAATATGGAATATAGACGCTTCACCCCCCTGTAATATAAGCCCAGAGAAGGTTGTGACCATATCCATACCGTTTTCGAAACGGCTATGGCTTTGGCCGTGAAGCCACCTGTTGGTTGCTGATAATATACGGCTCGCAGCGGTTTTGATCGCCCAGCTTTCCGGGGCATCCAGATAATCGCACAAAAAGCTTTTCACGCTGGTTTCGCTGGCTTCTTTTGCTGCGGTGCTGGTACTCATGCCATCTGCTATGGCTGCGGCAATACCTTTAAGCTCAAGCGTGCGGCCAGAAGGGCACATAACACCATAGCTGTCTGCGTTGGTATCATGCGCGCCTTTGCGGCTATATTGGCCGACCTGAACGGTTAGTTGGTTTTCTGCCATAGGGTCAAATCTCTGAGAGTATATTCAGGCTGTGTTTGCATCTAAGCATAGTCATAAAATATCTGCATCAGGAAACCTCAATTAACTTTACTGTGCCGTCTGGCAGGACTTCTGCCGTGTGGCCTTTAGGCTCTTCAAAAAACAACACGATCGTTACGAACGTAAGGGCTGCTGTCGCGGCAATGGATAGGAAGAAAACCTCTGCACTGGCGAAGGAGTATATGGTCAGGAAGATAACACCACCAACGTTACCGTAAGCGCCAACCATGCCTGCAATTTGCCCCGTAAGGCGACGCTTCACAAGGGGGACAATCCCAAATACAGCGCCTGCTGCCGCTTGCTCAAAGCAAGCGCAAACCATGGTCATGGCAAGGGCTGCCCCCAACATCCACCCAGAGGTGATCTGTGAAAGGCCAAGGTAGCCAAGTGTTACACCTACAAATAGAATAACCAATATGCGTTTGCGGCCCAATTTGTCGCTCATCCAGCCACCGGCAGGGCGCGAAACAATATTCATAAAGGCAAACCCTGCGGCAAATAGCCCTGCTGTGATTGGGGACAGGGCAAAGGTGTCCATGAAAAAGAGCGGTAGCATGGAAATGACAGAGATTTCACCCCCAAAAGAAGCTGCATAGGCAAGGCTCAAAACTGCAACCTGTTTGAATTTGTAGCGTTGTAATTCAGGCACAGGCGTTTCCAGCATAGGCTTGTTAACGGCATAAATCTTGGAGGCATTATAGACATAGAGAGCCGCCAACAACACATAGATGATCACCTCAGTTAAGCCGGAGAGTATTTGCAAATTTGCAGAGCCTAATTTCCATGTCAGTAAGGCCAGTGTCAGGACCAGCGGTGCTTGCATTATCAAACAAAAAATCAAGTCGCCCTTTGTGGAGACTTCAAGGCCGCCGGCTTTTTTTGGCTTGAAATAGGTGGCCCCTTCTGGCGTGTTGCGGGCAAACTTATAGAAAACCCCTGCATATATAATGGCAATGATACCGGTTAGGGTGATCGCGGCGCGCCATCCTTCAGCGCCGCCATATAGCAGGGCAAAAGTTGGTAGGGAAAGGGCCGCAGCCGCAGAGCCAAAGTTTC
>JAESQS010000104.1 GCA_016765035.1 Kordiimonadaceae bacterium
CAACGGTACAAAAGCGTCGGCGCAACGCCGTGACGGCGGGCAACACGCGATACCGTTTCCCCTGCCTCAAAGCTTTCTTCAACGATAGCCAGTTTGGCGTCCGCTGACCACCTCCGGCGACGACCGCCACCCTGCGGCATAACCTCAATATCCGGCTGTGTCGCGTAAGTATTATTGTAAGACATAAGCATATGCTTAGGAATAGTCCTAAGTCTCCATGGTTATATCAGACTGTCCGGTCGAAATGGGGGCCACTCCAGAAGCTTACTCGCGATCAAGACAGCAATTTTATGAGCTTGGGATATCCCAAGCTAATAAAGCGCACGAACTGGCAGCATAATATGAAACAGGATACACCTTAATCTAGCTGCCAAACTGTCCAAACAAATGGGACCACCTCAGTATTGCACTCGGGCTTCCTAATGACCTGAAAGAAGACGCAGTAAGACTTGCTAAAGAAACTGGCATGAGCCTTAATCAACTGATCACTAACAGTCTAGTAGGAAAGATAGCGGCGCAAAAAGAAGATACACGTTTTTTCAATGTGCGAGCAAAACGTGTCTCTGGACTTACAACAACGAGCGTCCCAATACGCCCCTTCTTCGCCCCAAGTAGGGGTCGCTATGACTTTCCAAGATTGCCTAGTATTAATTTGGGCCCCGGTTTCAAAGCACCCGGGTCTATGAGCTTAAGACCATAATAAATCATAGCCGGGACGGTGCCGGATATAATCCAGGCCCCAATGACCGCGCCCACCATCAGCAGAATCAATATGGCGTTGACGGTCACGGAAACACCGTTTGCGATCGCACCTTCAAGAGCGGCCCACCGATGGCCATTCTTCATGGCCACCAGCATAGCGCCACCGCTTGCCACAAAGAGGGCGATCTGGTTCGCCCCGGACGAAGAGTCCGCGCCAAAAAAGTAGACCGAACTTGAGAGTAAAATAATCAGAGCGCAAAGCGGTACAATGGAATCCAGCAAACTCGGGGACTTCGGTGAAACTTGAACGGTGGCTTTTTCTTCACTTAACTCTGTCATAGCTCCCTCAGGAATAATTTTAATTATGATGAAATCAGAAAAACACTGGTTGCATGCTCAACACTATTGGAAAACTCTGATGAACTAACTTATCTTCCCTTAGCCCCACAGGCGTTTCTCGGGGATATGAACCAAACTTTGGTCATACCAAAGGCCCGGCTTGCGGTCTTTCGCCAAAAGCAACGGGCCATCCAGATCACAAAACTCCGCCATCGCCCCTAAGATCATGGCCGGGGCCATGGCAAGAGACGTTCCGGTCATGCAGCCGACCATAATCCTTAAGCCCAGCGCCTGAGCGTCTTCCGCCAGTTTCAGAGCTTCTGTCAGCCCGCCTGTTTTGTCGAGTTTGATATTGATAAAGCCATACCGTGTTTTAACGTCGGCCAGAGAGGTTCGATCAAGGCAGGATTCATCTGCACACAGCGGCACAGGTCCTCGGTAATTTTCAAGCACGTGGTCCGCGCCAGCGGGCAGAGGTTGTTCAATCAATTCCACTCCATATTTAGCAAGCGGCTCCGCCAGACACCTTAATTCCTCATATGACCATGCCTCGTTGGCATCAACGATAAGCCGCGCATCTGGTGCGGCTCTTCTCACGGCTTCAACCCGGAGAAGACTGTCTTTCGCCCCCAGCTTTAATTTCAACAGGGCCCGGTCTTTATGTCTCGCGGCCTTGGCAGCCATTTCCTCTGGCGCTTCCAGACAAATGGTATAAGCGGTTACCAGTGGCTGCTGCAATTTCACCCCGGCAATGTCCCACGCGCGCTTACCTGCTTTTTTGGCCTCAAGATCCCACAAAGCGCAGTCAATGGCATTGCGGGCGGGTCCCGCAGGCAGTAAAAGATTAAGTTGCTCTCGCGAGAGGCCTTTTTCAATAAGGGGCCTCAGATCTTCAATAATCGATTCAACCACATCCATCTGTGAAAAGTCAGATTCATGGGGTTCACATTCACCGCGGCCAACATGCCCCGCCTCCCGCAGTTCAACCACCAGCACATAACTTTCAGTCATAGTTACCCGGGAAATTGTGAAGCTGCCCTCCAGTGGACAGACTTCTTTTTTGATTGTCAGTGATACCATGATTTAAGCTCCCAAATTATCAACAATTGATGCCACACCATTTCTTACGGGGTCACAGCAAGGTAGCCCGAATTTCTTTTCAACCGACTGCATATAGTCCATTGCTTCACCTTCTGATAACGAAGAAGTATTGATGCAAATACCGACAAAGGTGGCCTTCTTATTGGTTAGGTGAGCGATGGCCAGATACCCCTCCATACTGACATCAAAGTCAACAATAGGAAAATTCGGCATGTCTTCCAAATGGTCCCGACCGGCATTATGACACAACACCAGCTTATCCGGCTGACTGCCATGGATAAGTCCGACGGTGACCCCTGCATAAGATGGATGATACAGTGACCCCTGCCCCTCAATAATATCCCAATGGTCAGTGTCATTTGCAGGTGACAGGGTTTCTGCGGCTCCGGAAATAAAATCTGCCACCACAGCATCAACCGAAACCCCCTTTCCTGCAATGAAAATTCCGGTTTGCCCCGTGGCCCGGTAGTCGGCGTTAATGCCCCGTGACTTCATCTCTTTTTCGATGGCCAGGGAGGCATATTTCTTACCAACCGCACAGTCAGTTCCAACGGTCAAAAGTCGCATACCCGCGCGTTTCTCGCCGGTCCCCACATTAAACTTCTTGCCTGGTTGACGGATATCGTACAAATTCCGGCCATAGGCCTTGGCAAGTTGGTTGATTTCGGGATGATCCTGTAGCCGGTCGTGAAGACCCGCCGCCACGTCCAGACCCTTCTCCAGGGCTGTTATAATAACAGGGGCCCAGCTTTCCTCAATTTTGCCACCAACAGGGGCGATACCGATCACCAGAGTTTTGATCCCCGCCGCAACCGCCTCATCCAGATCCAGATCTGGTAGCCCAAGGTCAACAGTTCCCCCTTCCATCCGAAATTGCCCCCTGCAGGCCTCCGCACGCCAATAGGCTATTCCCGCCGCAGTTTTGGCGTTTTCAATGACTTTTTCAGATCCTAAAATAAGTAGATATGGCTGCTTCATACAATCCTCCAGTTAAATAATTTCTGCAGAGAATTATAACGACTGGAGATAGTGAGAAAGTCTAAACATTAGCTACGCTTCGTGGAATAAATCTATTTTCAACGCCAAAAATAGGCTTGATCACAGAGTAAACAATCGTATGTTTATTTATTGGGAGGCTTTTACAATTTTCGAACAAAGGTTTCATATATTTCAAGCACATTTGCTTGATTAGCTTCTTTAATAACCCTTGAAACAGGGAACGATCGGTAATCAAGCTCAAAGTCTTCCATTTCATGAAGCCGGTCGATAATTTGTTGATAGTCTTCTACATTTCTGGACAAAATTTTCAGACTATAATCTATATTTCCCAGTACGGCTTCGCATTCAATCACCTCAGGCATAGAGTTAATAATTTTTTCATATTTTACTGCTCTATTCATTGTATGATTTTTGATAGTGACCTCAACCCGAGTATAAAAAAACCCGCTAAGGACCTAATGTCAAAAGCCGCATGATAGCCTTTAATAATTCCCGACTTCTCAAGCTTTTTCATTCTTCCCCAACACGGTGTAGCAGAAAGAGAAACTTCCTCGGAAAGCTGTAATTTAGTCATGCGGCCATCACGACTTAAGGCCGATAAGATTTTAATATCAAGTTTGTCCAACTTTGATGGATCTTTAATATGCTTCACCTGGTTTCACCTTTTTAAACTCATCCCAGAATACTCAGAAAAAAAAGTTTGAACGAAAAAACATCCGCTACTTTGCCACGGTAATACCCCCCTTTATAGAGCGGATGGATTCAACGGGTCACTGCAACATATGATTAATTCCTTAACAGCGAAAAGGATCGAAGCGTATGGCACATCCTGACCCGATGAATGATCAAAGAAAAGCAATAATCTGGCAGCTATGGAAAGGGGGGAGTTCTATGGGTGAGATTGCTCGATCCATTGACAAACCCCCGGCAACAGTTTTCTCATACTTGCAGTATCATGGTGGTATCCGGCCTCGGAAGCGTGTCCGGGCTTCTGTCACATTAACCTTTGGTGAGCGAGGTGAAAGTGGATGGGAAAAACACCAACACAGTGGTATCTGCCTTGTCTCGTCAGATGGGCAAGTTACCTGATATTTTACG
>JAESQS010000105.1 GCA_016765035.1 Kordiimonadaceae bacterium
AGATGCATCGGGTAAAGAGAGGTCTGTGACACTGTCGCAAAAATGGCCGGTCCGACGGCCGGTCAGCGCACGCCTCCTTACCGAAAATTATTCTCGGCGGCTTTACCCCAGTGAGCCCGTGATTACCACGCAGAGGTTGATTGATACTTTCTTCCCGATTGCCCGGGGGGGGACAGCTTGTATTCCCGGACCGTTTGGTGCCGGTAAAACAGTTCTTCAAAACCTTATTTCCAAACATTCCTCGGTTGATATTGTCGTTGTCGTCGCTTGCGGCGAACACGCGGGTGAAGTCGTTGAGACCATCAGCGAGTTCCCAGAGATGACTGACCCGAAAACTGGTGGGTCCCTGATGGACCGAACGATCATAATCTGCAATACGTCTTCGATGCCCGTGGCTGCACGAGAGGCCTCAATTTATACTGGAATAACACTGGGAGAATAATATCGGCAGATGGGCTACGATGTCCTTCTAATTGCAGATTCCACGTCACGGTGGGCGCAGGCCATGCGTGAAACTTCCGGTCGACTAGAGGAAATCCCTGGGGAAGAAGGCTTCCCTGCATATCTGGAATCGTCGATCAAAGGCGTCTATGAACGTGCTGGCGTTTTAGAAACAAACGATGGGTCGGTTGGGAGCTTGACCATGATTGGCACCGTTTCTCCGGCTGGGGGCAATTTTGCGGAGCCGGTAACACAGTCGACCCTTTCCACTGTAAAATGTTTTCTGGGCCTCTCTGCAGACCGGGCTTACAAGCGTTTCTATCCGGCGGTAGACCCCTTGCTTTCATGGTCACGCTATAGTGACCAGCTAGCCCCTTGGTACCGAAAAAACCTTGGAGAAGATTGGCCGAACTGGGTGCAGCAACTCCGACAACTTCTTGAACGTGGTGACGCAGTCCTTCAGATGATGCAAGTTACAGGCGAGGCGGGCGTGACGTTGGATGATTTTGTCATCCAGCAGAAGGCCCTTTTTGTCGATATGGTATATTTGCAGCAAGATGCCTTCGATTCAGTGGACAATTCAGTTTCTCTGGATCGGCAAAAACTTGCATTTGAAAGAGTCCATAAATGCGCTGGCAAGGAATATAGCTTCAAAGACAAAAGGGAGGCTCGCGAGTATTTCACGCAGCTAACCGGGCTGTTTAAAAACCTCAATTATGAACCGGAAAACACACCAAATTATAAAAGCCTTCTGGAGAAGATAGGCAAATTGTTGGATTGATTTAGATAGCATATATGCCTCTTCAAGGCCTATCCACATAAACGCTTACAAGCCGCGCCATCACGATGGCAACATAAAAAACGCCGGCCATGGCTTCAAAGACCGACAGTGTTCTAACAAGCGGATTTATCGGTGAGATGTCGCCGTAGCCAAGTGTCGTGATCGTTGTGAAACTGAAATAGATCAATTGTTGGAAAGAGGGGCTGCCGGTGTCCCCAGTAATTGAAAAAGAACCTGGGCACCAGCCTTCCATAAGGACAAACAACACCGCCCAGGAAATTCCGTTCAAAAGATAGACGCAAATAGCGCCGCAAATTGTGTTAAAATCAACTCGGATAGCACGGTTGGCAACCCTGATCAGAATGATGCCCGTCACATCAACCAGGAATACGAGGAACGGCAGTTTTGACCACATCTCGCTGTCTTCCAGACCCAGATATGGTCCCCCCCACCGTATAACCAACCAAAAAAAGCCTAAAACCAACGCTCTTTTCCTTGGCCGTCGGCCCGCGTTGGATGCATTGGTGCCCGCAACCAAAACCAACAAAGTCAAAATGCTGAGACCGGTCGGGTGCGTGCCAACTGTTGACGACAGTAGCAGCAGAGTAAGCAAGGCCATCAACAGGATAAAATAAGGCACAGCCATTAGGTGTTGTACGCCGGAAGTCAGTTTTGGGTTTTGTCGGGCCATGTTTGGGGTAGACGTTTTGATTGCCAATACCCTTTTAGTCGTTTGCCGGTGCAGGGTTTATGCGCTTTTCATCGGGCTTGATGCCAAAAAATACCGCATAAAGAACCGGGACCACTACCATGGTCAAAACCGTGGCAAACACTAAACCTGAAATGATTGTGACGGCCATGGAGACAAAAAAGGCATCTGCTAGCAATGGGATCATACCAAGGGCGGTGGTCGCAGCCGCCATGCCGACAGGCATCAAGCGGCTAACGCCGGAATCGATGATAGCCTGCAACGGCTTTTTACCTTCCCTAATTTCCAGATCAATCTGGTCAATCAAAACAATCGCATTTTTTATCAGCATTCCGGACAAACTCATGAAGCCAAGAAGTGCCATGAAGCCAAATGGCTGTCCGGTAACCAGCAAACCAACTGTCACACCAATGATGGCTAAAGGAACCACGAGCCAAATGATGAGCGGCTGCTTAACTGCGTTAAAAAGCATCACTACAATCAGAACCATCGTCACAAAGAAGAACGGCAATTGCGCTGCAAGGCCGGCTTGTGCGTCCGAGGAACTTTCATACTCACCACCCCACTCCATCGTAAATCCAGCCGGCAGTTCCATTGCTTCTATCGCAGGCATAATTCGGGCCAGCAATTCGTTTGACGTGCCAGTTTTTTGATCTGCATGCACAGTGAGTGTGGGCTTTCGGTCAAGTCTGATGACAAGCTGGTCTTCAAATTTAACTGGAAAATCAGAAACGACTTGCCGCAATGGTATCATTTGCCGCGCGGCGGGGCTCCATATCTGCAAGTTGTGGATATTGGCGACATCATCTCTTTCATTTTCAGGCGCCCGAAATATTATTGGCAGGAGTTCGTCTCCTTCACGGAATATGCCTACAGTACGGCCTTGGAAAGTATCTCTCAGTGCAGTCGCTACATTTGCCCTTGTTATGCCGCTGAGATTGGCCTGATCGTCGGCTATTGTCGGCTGGATGGTTTTGACCTGCTGTCGCCAATCCGTTCGGATAGCTTTGGCACCGCCATCATCGCTCAATATTGTTATCGCTTTTTTTGACAATTGCCGCAAAATGACTGGATCAGGGCCGGAGAAACGGACCTGTATTTTACCCCCTTCTCCCGGCCCTAATAAGAATTTGGTCGCGTAGGACAGGCCTTGTGGAAACTGCTCGGCGAGATAGGATTCTATTTCGGGTAGCATGGCGTCAATCTTTGAACTGTCTGCTACATCAACCAAAAACTGTGCATAACTGCTGTTGGTTTTTTCAGGTGCATAGGTTACCAGAAAACGCATAGCACCCTGGCCGACCAGCGATGTTACATTTGTTGCGCCGGGCACGCCCTCAAGGTAAGCGCTAATGTTTTTGGAATCCTCCAAAGTATCATCAATGTGGCCGCCTTGGGGCAACCAGTAGTCCACTCTAAACTGCGTTCGAGTGGAATTTGGAAAGAAACTCTGATCAACAAATTGAAAACCAAACAGGGATGATCCAAATACCAGTATAACGACGCCAAGTGTCAACATTCTATATCTTATGCAGTAGTCAAGAAGCCGTCTGTAATAGGTGTAAAACTTTCCCTGATATGCTGCTGTAGTTTCGCTACCCGGTGCCGGTGACTTCAAAAACATGACACATAGCAGTGGCGTCACCGTAATCGCGGTGGCCCAGCTTAGCATCAGCGAGATCAAAACTACCTGAAACAACGAGCGCGTAAACTCCCCCGTGCTATCCTGCGATGTTCCTATGGCTGCAAAGGCAAGGACGGCGACAACTGTCGCCCCAAGCAATGGCATGGCAGTTTGCGCAACGACATCTTCCGCTGCTTTTTTTCGGTCTATGCCCTGTGCAGCTCTGACTTGTACGCTGTCAACAACGACAATTGCGTTGTCCACCAACATACCCAGAGCAATAACAAGTGCGCCGAGCGAAATCCGCTCAAGAGCTACGCCCTGTGACCCCATCAAAATAAAAGTGCCGGTAACTGTAAGGATCAGCACAAAACCGATAATAAGACTGCTGCGAATTCCCATGAAGAATATCAACACGCCGATAACAATTGCTACTGCCTCAACCAAGCTAACAACAAAGCTCTCAATGGCCGTTGTTACAGCACGAGACTGATATGAAATAGCTGATATCTCCATGCCAACAGGCGTTTGGGATTTGAGCTCGTCTAGTTTTTTATCGATGGCTGTGCCCATGTTAACTACATTGCCGCCAGATACTGTTGATATGCCAAGGCCGACCGCTGTTTGACCATTGTATAGAAGGTATTTCGATGTCGGTTCAACATATCCTCGGCGCACAGTTGCCACATCCTTCAAGAAAATTTGCTTGTCCGGTTCCAACCCGGAAATAAGGATGTCTCCAATGTCTTGAACGGTTGTTGTTACACCAGATGGAGCCATTGCAACAAACTCACGTTCAACTTTGACGCTGCCGCCATCAACAACAACATTCTTTTGCCGAAGCTCGCGAATAATCAGATTTGTTGAAATACCCATCTGGGATATGCGGTCACGGTCAAGTTCGATGTAAACGGCTTCTGTTCGTTCTCCATATAGCTCTATTTTTGCAACATCTTGAACTAGAAGAAGTTCACGCTGGAGGAGTTGCGCATATTCCCGGATATCGGTTTCGCTGTAGCCTTCTCCGTGTATCGCCAGAAAGACACCCCAAACATCACCGAAATCATCAACGACTATTGAAGTGCCAGCACCTGGCGGCAATGAACTTTGGATGTCGCCAACCTTGCGCCGCAATTCATCCCATATCTGTGGCAGATCATCTTTGGTGTATTTGTCTTTGATCCGTACGGTAACAGTCGACAATCCGCGCTCGGAGCGCGATTCTACTTCGTCAAGCTGCCCAAGTTTTTGGACTGCCATTTCAATTTCATCAGAGACTTCTTCGGCGACCTCGGCAGCCGTCGCACCTGTATAAGGTGTGATAATCAGCGCCTCCTTGATCGTAAATTCAGGATCCTCAAGCCGACTGAGATCGGTGTAGGCAAGCGTGCCTCCGAACAGAAGAATTAATGTGAGGGCGAGGGTTATGACGCGTTTTTCTATCGCAACACGGGCAATATTCATAATCAGGGATCACTCTTGTTTATTGAGGGGGTGAACTTTCATGCCCGAGCGCAATTGACTCACGCCAGAGATGACCACTGTTTGTCCAGGGTGAATCCCTGATAGTATCTCTATTTCCTGGCCGAGAAATTGACCAATCTTGATAGGCACCTGGTGGACTGTCATCGTTTCTTCATCGAACAGCCACAGGGATGATGACCCGTCCATGTTGGCGACAACAGCGCTGGCAGGCACATGTAATGATACTTTGCCCGTGTTGCCATGCCGAGAATGGATGGCAACACGGGCGGTCATACCCGGCAGAATGTTGTGATCGCCAGATGGTAAAAATGCCAGAGTGACGGCAAAGGTTCGTGTTGTGGGGTTAGACGTTAGTTCCAATTCTTTAAAGTATGCTGGAATTTTTATATCTGGAAGGGAACTGACGATTATGGTTGGCTTGGCTCGTTTGGTGGCTGTTTCTAGTGACACGTTGAAATATGCAAATATAAGATCCCGCTCAGGCACATTTACTATTATTTGGAGTGACGCTATGTCGTTCAGCTCCAAAATTGGCTGTTTCGCACGAACATTCTCAAAGTCATCAACAATTTTCTGTGCGATTACGCCGCTGTAGGGTGCAATAAGAGTGGCATCTTCAAATGCCTTTCTCGCGCTTCGAAAATTTGCATCGGCTGCTTCAAATGTGAGCTTTTCTTTTTCAAACCGCTGCTGAGAGACCCAGCCGTCTTTAAGTAATTGCTGGTAGCGATTAAAGTCGGCTGTTGCAGCCTCCAGCCTGGCCGCAGCACTGTCCATATCAGCCTTGTAATCCCGGGAGTCTAATGCTGCCAGTATTTGACCCTGCAGCACCTGTTCACCCTCTCGTATTGGAAAGTCAATGATCTGGCCTGCCACTTCGAAACCAATTTTGGTACTTCTGGACGCGGATATAACGCCTGAATATTCCAATATGCTACCAGCTTCCGGACTTGTGGTCGTCAGCAGCTTAACAGGTCGGGATACTTCCGGCTTGTCCTGGGGTTTTTCTTCGCAGGCAGACAAGCCCAATCCAAACATGGCCATTAGGGAAAAAAGCCGGAAATTAAGAATATCTTTCATAGAAAATCCTGGTTTGTTGAGAGGACAGGGTTGATGAGCCTGTGAGGCCCCTCATTATTTTATGAGGGGCACTTGTTGAGAAATTCGCGCCATCTCCTGAGTTTCAAGTTTGTTCTCAACTTGAAAAAGTAGCACCAGTTTCTTGATGGAAATTGCCTGAGCAAACTTTTTTCTGTACTCAATTTTCAGTGCAAGCCGTGCAGACTGATTTGTAAAAAATTGATCGAGAAGTTCCTTCGCTTGCTGATCTGTCAATGTTCCAGGTAGGCCAGTTGAATTGCGATACGCATCTACATAAACCAGAAGAGTTTTCCAAAATTGGTCATCCAGCGCTATTCTCTCTTGCTCATAGTCTTCGTAAACAGCCCAAAAGCCTGTGGATTTTTCATTTGACAATTTTAACGTGCGCGACAGTGTCATCTTCCGCCGAATATCACTCATTTGGCGCAGTAGGTTTAGCTGATGTTCTTGGCTCTCCTGGGCATTTAATGGCTCAGGGTTAAAAGCCAACAGCCAGACAGGCAGCGTGATAATGGCAACTGCAATCAAAGATTTCATGTTTATTTTCCTATTATGGTAACAGTGTAATCGCGGGCACCTAAGCAGGCGCTAAAGCCAGCGTTATAGCGTTCCATTTTTGCTGCCATGGCCGCTTGGTCTTGGACTTGCGCTTGTTGGACTTGCTGGATGTATTGATCTTGTTCCTTTTGCTTCTCTCGACGATCTCTGCTTTTCTTGAGAAGGCCTACCACCGTACCAGCACCGGCACCTCTACCTGCGCCCTTGCCTGAATCGTCCGTGGTAATGGCACCAATCGCAGCGCCTGCAGCAGCGCCGCGTATAATTGTACCGTCTGGTCCAGTATTAGCTTGAGGCGCCGCCGGAACGGCGACAGAAGCTGCTGACGCGAGGAGACTAGAAGGATCGACCCCGGTATGGTTTACCGACCAGATATGGCATTCGGCCTGATCCTTGGAAATCTGTTCAGCGCTTTGCTTGTTTTTTGGATAGATGACCGTGTCAGATTGCTGTCTGGCTCCTGCCATCTCAAATGCCATGGTGCCACAAGTAAGAGCCACTAATATTCGTGTAAAAAAGCGTGAGCCTTTTATTCTATCACTCATTTTTCTGCTCCTTTAAATTACAAGACTAGAGCTCTACGGACCCTAAATTTGTTTCTATTTTCCAAGTAACCTTAGGAAAATCTTTGTAGTGGGATGAACTGACAAGATTGACAGTTTTTGTGCAGAAAACTAACTGGGTCCGTGAATATCTGGGCCCGGGAATATCTCGCTGGCCATTTTTTGACAGCACCATTGAATATGCATATTTGCCTTTGAGGTGAGCTCTCTCGTGGAATAAAGCGATTTTCTGGTGGCCTAGAGCGTATCCATTTTAGTTAGTTACAGATCCGAGCCCCCT
>JAESQS010000106.1 GCA_016765035.1 Kordiimonadaceae bacterium
ATAACAGTTAACCTAGAAAAATTGGGGCACCCTTGCGATGACAGCATTCCGAAAAGATTTGCGACGACTGCGGCATTGCATGACACATGTCTTGCTTGCCCCCGCATGTGCCCTTCTTCTATCTGCGTGCGTAATGGACCAAACAACCCCTGCAGCAGGAACAGCGGCAACGCCCACAATCGGGACTGATACCGAAGCGATGCAAGCGCGCATGGACCGGTTAGAACGCGACTTGGCAAACCTGCGGATAGATTATTCGATTGTGCGTCCCTCCATGGAACGTCTTGTGTCGAAAGAAACGGGATTAGAGCAGCGCCTCGCAAATATTGAAGCCGCTTTTGGTCCGATGACAGCTTCAATCAGCAAGCCCAAAAAAACCGCCTACACCAAAATCGCGCCACCAAAATCAGCGGTAAAGCGGACCACCCCCGCAACAACCGGAAACTACGGTGTACACCTCGCCTCCTATAAAGCGTTAGAGAATGTGGAAAAAGGCTGGGCGGCTCTGAAAAAAGACCACAAGGCTCTGCTGGCCAATCTCGAGCCCTACGTGCGTGACTTCAACAATTCGAGCAAGGGGGGCGCTTACAAGCGTCTCATCGCAGGTCCAATCGCCTCGAACGCTCAGGCAGACAAGCTTTGCAAAAAGCTGAAACAATCTGGCGTCTGGTGCCAAGCTGTATCGTTGGGTGGGCGGACGAAATAAGTAGCTCTGTATCTGTAGGCTAATTTTTGGATAGGGAGGCTGATCTGCCGGTCCTGAAACCTATATGGGATGACCCTAAGTACGCATCTTGCGCCTCGCGGGCCGCAGGGCGATAGCGAAGACAGAAATTATTGGCACACAAATACGAACCGCCTTTTATTACATGCACAGGCACATCGGGTTGGCGTGGGTCGAAGCCTTCAAGCGGCAATGTAGCGTTTATATCTTGGCGGTGACCAGGGAAATAGACGCTGGAAGTCTGCTCCCAAACATTGCCAATCATGTCGAAGACGCCCAAATTATTTGCGGTAAAACAGCCAACAGGTGCCATACCTTCAAACCCGTCATCGGCCGTATTGATGACCGGAAATATGCCATGCCAAATGTTTCCGTCGGGTTGTTCAGTCGCTGACAATTTGTTTTCAGCCTCTCGGTTTTCGTTGAACCTTGCCGCAAACTCCCACTCCTCTTCAGTAAGTAAACGCCTTCCCGCCCATTTGGCGTAGGCAGTCGCATCTTCATGGGTAATGTGCACAACGGGATAGTTGCCTTTTCCTTCTACTGAACTCTCCTTCCCGAACGGAGTTCGCCACGTCGCGCCCGGCACAAAAACCCACCATTCTGAGGGAGACGCATCGAGTATGGTTTCAGGAGGCGTGAAAACCATAGAACCGGGCATGCGAAACTCTGGCAGAACCTCGGAAAAAGCTGCGCCGACCAGTCCGCGTTCCGCTTGTGTCACGTGACCTGTCGCAGCTACGAATTTGGCGAATTGAGCGTTTGTCACTTCTGTTACATCAATCCAGAAATTTTCGACATGGCGTTCAGATATAGGCCCTTCTTCGGCATAATACTTAGTGTCGCCGATCAGGAACGACCCACCCGCAACATAAATCTCCCCTCCAGCTTGCGCTGAAGCCGGACAAGTTTCCACAATTTCTATGGTTGGTTGCCTATCAAAAAATAGGGCTACAGACACAACTAAGACGAGCGGTACAGCAAACCACAAAATCCGAACCATTTAACGCCACCTATCGCATTCGTGTTTACTCGGTACCCGTCAACCGATTGATTGCCCAGTAGATTGCACTTAAAGGTAGGACAATTACAGCACCTAGCAAAATGATCGAAAAGGTCGCTGAAATCATTCCCAAACCCATATCTCCAACAGACCGCAGAAATCGAATTGTATGAACAGCGACGTCCAATAATTGAATGCCCATTATCGACAAGACCAGACCCACAATAGCGGAAAGAAGGATGAGGTGTAGCAGATGCACCAGCACCCTTCTCGTTTTAGGCCTGCTGAGGAGTGCCAAACTAGAGGAGAGTTTTTCTCTATTCTGTGTCACGTTTCTGACGCTCCTGTAGTTTCAAAAGAACACGTCGCACATCTTCCGACGAGTTCAATGCGGGAGGAATTGTAAATTCCACAGTTGACCGGAAATCAGCACCAGTCTTGACCGCACCATATTGATAGAGACTGCCAGCGAGCCGCAAGACAGGTTCATAGGCGAAGGGCAGCATCCACGTGCTTTGTCCGAAAATATCAACCTCTTCCCGGGGGTCTTGCTGAACATTGTAAATCTTATGTGCCCAAAGGTCGTCGTGAACTCTAGAGGTCGGTGTTGGATCATCACCAGTGAAAAACACCTTGAACTGTTTCCATTTCACAGCCATCAGCTTTTCGCCCAGAAAGGTAATCACATGATCGCGGTTGGACGTTGGCGTATCCCCAAAAAAGAGACCAGATTGGTCTACACCATCGTAAGCCCGGTCTTTAGGTGCACTCGCGCCAGTTAATGTTGCGATGCTTGGGAAAAAATCAAGAATCGAAACCAACTCATCAGTGGAACGGTTTCCCGGCGCAAACCCTGGGGCCCGAATGATCATCGGTGTACGGATGGACCCTTCGTAGGCGCTGCCAAGATAGCCACGATAAGCCCCTGAGTTTGAGACAGTTGGATATTCGGCAGGGTCAGGTCCATTGTCACTTGCGTAAATGACGATTGTATTTTCGGATAAGCCAGCTTCTTTAAGCGCATCCAACACTTGCCCAACTCTGAAATCATGCTCGGCCATCATATCCCCAAAATCGCCAACGCCTGTACTACCCGCAAACTCTGGATTGGGAACATAGGGATGGTGCATCAGTGACCAAGCAACATACAAAAAGAAAGGCTCTTCATGTTCGCCTGCTGCCTTGATGTAATTTACCGATTGTTCAGCAATCAGTTCGTCCATGCGTCCCCGCATTTCGCGGTTATACAGGGCGACATTTTCTATCGGCCCATCTCGAACTGAACGGACAATGTGGGGCCATTGATCTTCATTTCCCTCATACCCAAGCGCATCAAAGCGATAGACAACCCCTGTGCTGAAAGGGAAACCCCACCACTCGTCAAAACCTTGATCAGTTGGATAGCGCCCCTTGCTATCGCCCAGATGCCATTTGCCAAAAATGGCTGTCCGGTAATCTTTTTCCGATAACATTTCCGCCATGGTGTATTCCCACGGAGCCAATCCTTGAGGGAAGCCAGGAATACCTGCACGGCCGGTTCCTGATCGAATGGGCAGCCGGCCAGTCATTAGCGCAGAGCGTGAAGGAGTGCATTCAGCTTCAACATTGAAATTGGTATAACGGGTTCCTTCGCGCGCCAATTGGTTCAGCCTTGGCGTCGGTACCCCGCGTGTCATACCACCGCCATAGGCTCCAATTTCACCGTAGCCAAGATTGTCACTCAACATGACGACGATATTGGGACGGGATGTGTCTGACAAAGCAGGTCCCGTTGAACCCAACACAGCAATCATCAGCATTGATAAGGAGACAATCGCCCTCTCTTTTGAAAGCTTTGCCTTATTGACTATCCGTTTCATCTGAAATCCCATCGTCGAAATATGAATTGGTGTTCCTACTCTTCATAACGATAGTAATATATACCGTTAAGAAGAGTTCCGCAAGCTGACAATCTGACTTCAACGCTTACTGAATTTAGGCCATAAGTTAAACCTCTTTGATCAGCCGACTTCGCCAGCGTTACCAGTGGACGAATAGATCACACTGGCATTTCGCTCATCGCCGCCGCCGCGATTTTAACCGCTTCATCAATGTCTTGCGTCGTATGTGCCAAACTCAAATTCCAATTGAGAGAGGGATGAAAAATGGCACCCTTCTCTGCAGCTTTGCGTGAAAAGAGGCGCAGTTTTTTACATTTTGGATCGTTTTGAAAAAGAAAGGTCGGCATTGTTACAGGACCAGAATATGAAATGGCATGCCCACTTTTCTCAGCCGCTGTGACAAAGCCAGCGCGCAATTGCTCCCCGGCCCGAGAGATGTGTTCAAATACGTTATCTCGTTGATAAATTTCCAATGTCTTCAAGGCTGCACGCATAGGAGATGTCTCAAAATGATGAGTAGATGTGTAGAGGATCGATTGTGCAGCTGATCTAAATTCTTCCTTTGCCAATACCGCAGACAGTGCATACCCATTGCCCAGCGCCTTACCAAGACACAAAATGTCCGGTTCCAAACCGACATATTTGTGTGACCCCTCAGGATGAAGCCGAAACCCATGGCGAACATCGTCCAAAATGAGCAGTGAGCCATAACGGTCACAGAATGCTGATATTGCATTCCGAAAATCATCGCTGATATCTTGAGTGATTTGTCTGGGGTTTTGGTCTAGAGGGTTCAGCAATACACCCGCAATCTTGTCACCAACCCGGCGACCAAGCGCCTCAAGAGCTTCTGCATCATTCCATGCAATGCGATGAACATTTTCTCCCGCACGCGTAAGCGGCCCAGACGGCGGTAGTATGGCCAATTCGGGGGCTGATCCATGGTAAGCAGAGTCAAAGGCAACGAGGTGGTCACGTTGGGTATGCTGCTTCGCGACCCGCGTTGCAAACGTCAAGGTTTCTGAACCTGTCTTTGACAACAGCCCCCAATCAAATCCAGAAAAGTAGTCGAGCAACCCTTCAACAGTTTCGATCATGGAGGGAGAAAAGAAACTTACACTGACGCCCTTTGCTGCTTGCCTCCGTACAGCTTCTTCGATTTCAGGGTGGCAATAGCCCAGCAGGTTAGGCCCATTGGCGCCCAAGAAGTCGATATATTTTCGACCATCTACATCCACCAAGCGGCAACCGTCCGCTTCTTCAATAAAGCCAGGCACAACCCCACGTCCAGCAAAGTCAGCGCTGCGCGTTAAGTAGACGCCGCCCCCTGGAAGCACTTGCTCCGCGCGCTTCCATAGCCCTTGCCCCTTGGGACCATCTGCACAGAAATCATCTAAAGACATACTTTCCTCGCAAGCTTCCGTGGCCGACCAAATACGGCATTGGGAAAAGTCAGCAGTAGGCAGCAACTGTCTACCGCCTCCGACACTCAGTTACGGTAGCAAAGTATATCATTTAATTATGATAGTAAAGTATATCGTAAAGACAGGGGATACATCAAAACCAAACTTAGTTGTGATGTGAGCACTTTGCCCAGCGGGGGTTAGCTAAAAAGCCCACTATGCATGCTTTCAATTGCTACTGCGCAGTCTTCCACCAAGGGGCCCCGGGCAAGCGTCGGTTCATCAAACGCGAGTTCGATTGCCGCATATCCAATTTCAATAGCTAAACGGTTTTGCCGATAGAGAGTGTCCCGGTCAAGCTTGGGGGATCGAGCAATTGCTGCATCGGTCATCACAGCCGCCATGGAGGAATGAGATTCCAATCGGATGCCCTCAAGCTGCGGTATGGCGCGCATGCTTCGCATGATAGCGGCTCCTCCAGAAATTTGATCCGTTAGATCAATGGTATCTGATAGCAACCGTCCAACCCGCGCTCGAATTTGTGCGGAGCCATGAATGTCGTCTACATCTTCTAACAAGGCGACAAGCAATGTATTTTGATGTTCCATCAATCCGTGAGCGAGCTCTGCCAATATCTCATACTTGTTTGCAAAGTAACGATAGAAAGCTGGTGGCGTCAAACCTGCCTTGGCTGCCACTGCGTTTGAGGATGTTCGCTCTATTCCAACCTCAGCAACAAGTAAGCCAGCAGCTTCTACTAGTTTATTGTATGTCTTTCGAGATCGAACTTGTCGCGGCCTACTAGGCATTTCTTTGCCCTCCTGCGGGCTTGCATATTGTAAAGAATGAGCGTGACCGTCTAGCAAGAGAGTCGAAAAAGAATTGCCATCCATGCCGTCGAACATCCATAGCACGTACATGCCGGCTCGATACTTTTTTCCAACCAACCAAACTCATTTTTCTTATGAATTATTTCGAGCGTTGAAACCCTGTTGGGTTGGCAACAAATTTTTTCCGCCAATTTTGTAGAACTCCATCTAGGTCAGAAACGTCATCGGGGTGGGCATCTGAAATGTCATATGCTTCCGCAGCATCAATGTCCAAATTATAGAGCTTTGGCCAGGAATTGAGTTGATCGACCGGCTCACCGTCCACCGGGACATAACGAGGAGCCATGGCATCAACCAGCCCAATGGGTTTATCAAGAGGAAGCGGCCATACATAACCGCTATTTCTCTGAATGTATTTGAGATCGCCGCGCCGCACCGCTTCAAAATCAAGACCCGCTGCAAAGTAAAGTTCACGCGCTTCTCCCTTTTCAATGAGCCTATTGTTGGAATCAAAAAGCGAGCGTCCGTCAATGATACGGTCTTTGGGAAGCGACACACCCGCCATTGAAAAGAGGGACGGCAATAGATCGATCCCCATTGCAGGGCCAGCGTGTGTCGAGCCAGCTTCCAAATGCTCAGGATATCTCAGAAGGAAAGGAACACGGTATCCTCCTTCATTGCTTGTGCCCTTTCGGCCGCGCAAGCCGCCAGCATCACCCTCATACCACGGACCATTATCACTGGCGAAGATGACCACCGTATTGTCCGATAAGGACAATCTGTCGAGGGTATCCAAAATGGTGCCAACGCTTGCATCGAGTTCTTCAACCGCATCCCCATAGCGCCCAGCCTCTGAACGGTCGATAAATTTGTCAGAAGGAAAGAAGGGTTGATGTGGGTCTTTATGAGAAAGAAAAAGAAAAAAGGGTTTTTCCTGATTTTGTTCGATGAACCCAACCGCCTCTGTTGTGAAAAGCTGTGTGTACTGCTGTTGGTTTAAACCAATGTCATCAATTTCTTTTTCCGTGCCACGATAAAAGGCTACCGGCCAATCGTCGTTTGAGGCATTGAACCCAACGAAAAAATCAAACCCATGATTAAAGGGATGATATTCCGGCCACCAATTAAAGTCTCCCAAGTGCCACTTGCCTACAACACCTGTCGCATAACCGGCTTGTTTCAATCCTTCAGCAATCGTAATCTCATGAAGCGGCAACCCATTTGTCAGGTTATCACCCGACTTCATATCCGCGGCACCCAGTGCGGACATCCACGCGCGCGCGCGCGACACCGCCCAGGTTTGAAGGCTTGGGTTGTGCCCTGGTTGGATAGGAAAGCTCATACCTGTTCGCAAGGGATAACGTCCCGTCAAATACCCCACGCGTGAGGGAGAACAAACAGGTGCAGGAGCATAAAAGTCCGTAAACCGCACGCCCTCAGCGGCAAGCCTATTTAAATTTGGGGTTCGTATCGGCGTCTCCCCAAAGGCCTCAACATCACCATATCCAAGATCATCAGCCAGAATAAAAACGATATTTGGCGCGTTTGCATTGGGAGTATGTTCAAGGCTGGTCGATGTGTCTTCGCGGTTTCCAGCAAACTGTTCCGCTTTCAACCCGTAACGGGTTGGTTCCGGCGCCAACAGGAGGAAGATCAATAAGGCCACCGGCAGGCCAACAAGGACCCCGCCTATGCCCCAAAGAGCACCCTTCATGTATCGATAAGATAAAACTACTTTCAGCTTTTGCGCGATACTAAGAAGAATATTTTCTTTGGGAATTTCATTGGACATGGGGATCTCGAATTCTGCTTACCGAAGACACCGAGCATTGCTCCGCGTAAACGTAGATTTGACTAGACAGTAGTAAAAACTACTACTATTTGTAGTTGATGACAATAGTCAACTTAGCTTTGATTTTGGCCTTCAGGTCATAGACGGTGCACCGTCGGCACCCCTTCCGAGCTGTAAACGCTGGAGCATTACATGATGCAAATATCCTTTAAACGCCTCCTCCCACTGGCATTCGCAAGCTGTGGCTTCATTTCTATTGCGGTAGGACCAGCGGCAGCTTCAGAACGTCCCAACATAATGTTGATTGTACTCGACGATGTTGGCTTCAGTGATCTAGGCAGTTACGGATCGGAAATTGCGACACCTAATATCGACGCCCTCGCCGCCAATGGCATTGCGTTCAACAACTTCCATGTCACGCCAACCTGCTCGCCAACGCGCGCTGCATTGTTAACAGGTCGCGATCCACACAGGGTTGGGATGGGCCTCATTTCCCGCTATGACCTTGGCCCCTCATTTCCCGCCTTTCGCGGCCGCATCAATCATGAAGCCGGTACACTTGCCCAAATTTTGAAGAACGACGGTTTGTCCACATACGCTGTTGGCAAATGGCACCTTACACCCCCGCGCCAAACACAGGCCGCTGGGCCATTCGGTCATTGGCCAAGCGGTAAAGGTTTCGACAGGTTATATGGATTCTTGCTGGGATCAACCGATCAATTTGCACCTGAACTCGCGACAGATAACCAGATAATCGAACGCACTTTTGATCCAGAGTATGTGCTGACTGAAGACCTTGTCGACAATGCAATCACCATGCTGAGTAATCACCGCTCCTATACACCCGACCGTCCCTTCTTCATGTATCTCGCCACACCCGGCATGCATGCGCCGCATCAGGCATCACAAAGCTACCTAGATGAGCAGGTTGGTAAATACGCTGCAGGATGGGATGACATTCGTGCAGCTCGATTTGAACGTCAAAAAGAACTTGGCATTATTCCCACGACGGCAACCCTCCCAGAACGAGATGCCCGCATAACGCCGTGGAACGATCTGAGAGAGGTGGACAAGACAGTCTTTGCAAAGTTTCAGGAAACCTACGCAGCGATGCTTCGTCAAACTGACCATGAAATTGGGCGTCTGCTGTCTCAACTCGACGAACTGGGGTTGCGTGAAAATACCATCATTATTCTTTTGTCAGATAATGGCGCAAGCCAAGAAGGTGGTGTTGACGGTTCAATCAATCACACTGCTTATTATAACGCCATTCCAGAAACGACTGATTACCTCGCAACACGAGTAAATGAAATTGGCGGCCCCGGCGCCCTTCCCAACTATCCGCTCGGCTGGGCGCAAGTAAGCAACACTCCATTTCCCTATTTCAAACAGGACGCTGCAGGAGGCGGCATCACCGTGCCCCTCATCGTCTCTGGCCTTTCCGGCAACGATGGCAAAACACAAAACCAATTGCGCACACAATATCACTTTGCGACCGACCTTCTACCCACCGTGCTCGACATTTTGGATATCGAATTGCCGACAACACTCAATGGTATTTCCCAACTGCCGTTCGATGGCCGCAGCATGCTATATGCGCTAGACGATGCTGACAGTCATCAAGGAGCGCGCACCACACAATTTTATCGGATGGGTCATAACAGAGGGATCTATCACGAAGGCTGGATGGCGACCGCTATCCATAAAAAGGGTGATGATTATGACGACGACGTTTGGGCCCTGTACAATTTGGACGAAGATTTTTCACACGCTCGGGATTTAAGTTCAAATTACCCTGAGAAGCTCGAAGGCCTAAAAGAACTTTGGGCCACCCGAGGTGAAGAAATTCAGCTCAATGCGTCCACTATGATTGATCCACAAAATCCCGGCTTTCTCAATGCCGCAAAAATCTTGCTTTACCGATCACAACAAGCAAATTTTGACGAGCTAGTGCTCTACCCCCGTACTCAACATGCCTCAGAGCAAGCAGTACCCAACATTCTCAAAACGGATTACGCCATCACCGCAACCATCGATCGGCCGCTGGGAACAGAAAACGGTGTACTCTTTGCTTACGGCAATCATGACTCCGGCCTTGCGCTTCACGTGAAGGACAATAAGTTGGTTTTTGAGTACAATTATTTCGCCAATATTCCCACACACGGCACAATGTATCAGCTCATTTCAGATCGAGTGTTACCAGCAGGGCCGACAGTCGTTTCAATGCGATTCATCGCTACAGATGATTTACAGGGCCGCGCAACCTTATACATTGATGATGTTGCGGCAGGCTCTTTAGAAATGCCAAAAACAATCCAAAGCCGAATGTCTCACGAAGGTGTTGATATCGGGCGTGACCTGAACACACCAGTAGGGTCGCTTTACAGCGTACCAAACCAATTTGAGGGAACGTTACGCCGAGTGGTTATAAAAACCGATGGCTAACTATTTTGAGAACTGGTGAAACATTGTAAAATATTTCTTGGCAGAGCGATGCCTAAAACCCAATCCCATTGGTAAGAAGATTGGAAAGGCAAAAAAATGGAGGGGCTCCGATAAGCCCCCTACTTCATTTCGTCTCGCAATGCATCAATCACCGCACGAAACTCTGCCAAGTCTGGCAACATCTCAAAAACCTTCTTAGGTGAAAACCGTTCTCCCAAAACCTCAAGCAAAGGCACAAGTTGTTCAAACGCTTCGTTGCGAAATTCCTGTCCTGCTGGCATCAACCAAACTTGTTTGGATCGTTTGTCCGCCGGATTAGGCCGCATCTCGACAAAGCCATGCTTTTCCAATCCAGCCAATGTATGCGTCATTGTGGTCTTCGGC
>JAESQS010000107.1 GCA_016765035.1 Kordiimonadaceae bacterium
AAAAAGGATAGGTACGAAGATTGCCACTGTTGTTGCAGTGGAGGCCAGTAGTGCGCCCCACACTTGTGATGCACCAAGCAAGGAAGCGACCCCCACTTTTTCGCCTCTTTCTCGTAGTCGGATGATATTTTCAAGGACCACAATGGCGGCATCCAGCACCATGCCTGTGGCAAATGCGAGCCCTGCTAGTGAAATAATATTCACGGTCCTGCCAAACAGTCCCAGCACAAATATTGTGGACAATAAGCAGATTGGAATAGTGAAGGTTATTAATAATGTGGCTCTTGCTTGGCGGAGGAACCACCAAAGCACGCCAATTGCGAGCAGAACGCCGATCATTAAATTACCTGAAAGCAACCTGATGGCCCTGTTGATAAAGACGGAAGGGTCAAAGGACTTTTCAATTACAATGCCTTTTTCAGCAAGGATGCCAGCATTTAGTTCCTCCACTAGGACTGTCAATTCATTGATGGTCGCAAGCACGTTGGCCCCTGTTGCACGAGAAATTCTAAGGCCAATGGCAGGGCTACCATTTTGGTACACAACTTGGTTTGCGGGTGGGGGACCTACTTTTACAGTGGCAATATCACCAAGTGTGATGGGGGAGCCATCGCGCCAATCAAGAATAAGCGCGCGTAATTCTTCTGGTTCGTACCGTCCTTGAAAGTTCATTA
Source organism: Kordiimonadaceae bacterium (assembly GCA_016765035.1). Taxonomy (GTDB): domain Bacteria; phylum Pseudomonadota; class Alphaproteobacteria; order Sphingomonadales; family Kordiimonadaceae; genus Kordiimonas. Next base: position 675 of record JAESQS010000107.1, read on the forward strand.
AATATCGGCGTCGGCCAACGTCCAGATACCCGCCGGAGCTGTCAGTTGTGCGCCCCACACTGCGGGTAATATCTGTAATGTTAATGCCAAGCTGGGCAGCGCGCACGGGGTCAAATTCAATTTGAAGCTGCTCGCTCGTGCCGCCAGCTTCCACATTCACAGAGGCGATGCCTTCAATGGCTTCAATGCGTGGGACAATTTCATCCTGAATGAAAGGGAGGTACTTTTCGACATCTAGCGCCGTAACACTGCGAAGCTGTGCAAAAAGGTAAATTAAAGTTTCCCCTGATCCACCCCCGTTGCCGCCAGATACCACGCGGGGGCGGTCTGCATCAGCGGGCAATGGGGGCAAGCGGTTAAGGCGGCTGATAACTTCCAACAGGGCTTTATCCATGTCGGTCTCTAGGCCAAATTCCAACGATATAAAGCCTGATGAAGGGTTTGAAAAAGAGCGCATTTCCTCTAACCCCGGCACGCCCAACATAACGTCTTCAATGGGTTCTACAATTTCGGATTCAATTTCTGACGGGCTAGCGGCGCGCCAAAAAGTTTGGATGCTAAGTTGCGGGCGTTGTATTTCGGGGAAAAGCTGAACAGGCAGGCGTGTGAGCATGACTGCACCAAGAATGAGCGCCATTGCGGTCATAGCTATAATCGCAGCCGGATTTTTCAGGCTTAGTTCTGTTAATTTCATCGAAGATATCCCAATCGTCGTATGGTCGCACTTATATGAATATAGGTATGAGCCGACCATCCCTGAAAGGGAACTTTTATGCGATAAAACGCCCTGTTATTGCGGTGAAATGTGTAATTTTATGCTAAAAAATGGCATAAAGTAAAATTATCTGTGCCTAAAGGGGGCATTTGGTAGCTTGTGTTAGCCACCCCAGAGTTTATTCGGAAACTCTTTGATAATGCCATTTTGGATTTCGAGCCCTAGGGGCCGGTCTTTGCGCATCCACACAGGGCCGTCTAAATCGATGAATTTAGCGTGGGGCGCAAGAAGCATAGCGGGGGCCATGGCAAGCGAGGTGGCTACCATGCAGCCTATCATAATATCAAAATCATTTTTCTGTGCTTCAGCGAGCAGGGCCAATGCGCCTGTTAGGCCCCCGGTTTTATCAAGCTTGATGTTGATAATCTGGTAACGGCCTTTTAAATGCTCAAGGCTTTCGGCAGTGTGGCAGGCTTCATCGGCGCATATTGGGACAATATTATCATAGCCGAGCAAGCCCTCATCGTCACTGGCAGCCAGTGGCTGTTCCAGCATTGCCACGCCCATGTCTGACAAAGCTTGGTCCATTTGTTTTAGTAAACCCAAAGACCAGCTTTCATTTGGGTCCAGTATAATCTGTGCGTTGGGGGCATTATCCCGAATTGCCTGCACACTTTCCAAAATATCGGTGTTGCCAAGCTTTACTTTTAGCAAGGGGCATTTGCTTAGTGTTTTCGCTTTTGCGCCCATTTCTAAAGGGGTGCCTATAGGAATAGTAACAGCGGTGATGAGGTTTTTTGGCGGTGTGAGGTTCAGAAGTGCAGAGGCAGAAGTGCCTTTTTCTTTGGCGTGCAAATCCCACAAGGCACAGTCCACTGCATTTCGCGCTGCGCCTGCGGGTATCAGCGTTTGGAGCTGGTCTAGTGTAAGCCCTGTTTCCAGTTGGGGGCGCGCAGCCTCTATTTGCTGAAGGACTGATGCCGGTGTTTCATCATAGCGGGGGTAGGGCGTGCATTCGCCTTGCCCGACCATGCCGCTGCGCTCGAGTTTTACAGTGACGACCTGCGCTTCGGTTTTTACACCACGCGATATTCTAAATGGTTCTTTGAGGGGCCAAACTTCTTTTTGAATTGTAAGCGTGCATTCCATTAAAAAAGCCCGTCCACAATTGTAGCAACACCGTGGCGCAAGGGGTCTGTACAGGGGACAGAAAAACGCGTTGCCAATTCAGCGCAATAGTCCTCGGCTTGCGCTGGGGAAAGGCTGCTGCTGTTTATTGCAATGCCGCCCAGTTTTACTGCGGGGCTTGTTAGTCTGGCAGTTTGCAGGTTTAGGGCAATACAGTCGGCAAGGTCTGGCTGGGGCGTGTTAGGCAGTCCGCGCATATGTGTGCGGCCTACTTCAAGGCATTGGATGATAATGTCAGGCTGTGCGCCGTGCAATAAGCCCAAGCTGACGCCAGCGAAGGACGGGTGGAACAGCGAGCCTTGCCCTTCAATGATTGTCCAGTGGTCTTCATCTGTTGCTGGGGCTATGGCTTCAATCGCGCCTGAGATAAAGTCAGCAATAACAGCATCAACTGAAATGCCCGACCCGCATATTAAAATACCGGTTTGACCCGTGGCGCAAAAGGAGGCTTTTTTCCCGCGCGCTAGCAATTCTTTCTCAAGGGCAAGGCTGGTATACATTTTACCAACGGAACAATCACTGCCTACGGTAAGAATGCGCTTGCCGGGTCTTTTTGTGCCATTGGCAATTGGCCAATTTTCCGAGGCGTGGCGCACATCAAAAAGCTCACAGCCAAGGCGGTTGGCAGCGTGTTTTATGGTTGGGATATCTGTGAGGCGCTGATGGAGGCCGTTGGCAATGTCCATGCCGTTTTCCATTGCTTCCAAGATGGAGGGAATCCAGCTTTCAGAAATGGTGCCGCCAGCATTTGCCAGCCCTAAAATGAAAGTTTTGGCGCCTTTTTCGGCAGCTTCCTTAATGGACATATTAGGCAGGCCTAAGGAAACACTACAGCCATCAATCGCGTGTTCACCGAGGCATTTTTCTGGCCGCCACTGTGCTACGCCACGTGATGTTTTAACAGCAAGGGGATCATTGGTGTCGCCCAGAAAAAGGAGGTACGGAGGCTGAATTTGCATACTTATAGTCTCTGGCGTTATGGGGTTGGGCGTTATGGGGCTGAGGCTGTCCCATATTCGTAAAAGAAGAAACGGTTTTTAAAGCGTAAAATATATCGATCTGTGCATTTGCTATCTTGTGTGGAACCAAACACAGGCTGGAATATTATGCAAACCATTACAGGTTGTCATTATTTGTTTTAAAGAGCAAAAAAAGGGCCAACTGGAAATATCCAGTCAGCCCTGATTTCAATTCAAATGTTAGCTGGGCCTAGGCGCCCGGCATTACACTTAGAATTTGTAGGTAGCTTTAAAGTACCATGAACCACCTTCGTAGTTCGCAGCCGTACGGCGAGGGTACTGAAGACCATTCGCTAAACGGTTTGCATTTTCTAGGCCGATTTCATCAACGAATGTGTCGAAGATATTAGAAGCACCCGCAACGAAGCGTAGGTTATCATTATACTGATAGCCAACTTCTAGATCGAAATAGATGATGCCATCGATTTCGGCACTAGGCTGTGTTGCTGCATCGATTGTTCCACGCTCGTCATAATGTGAACCATAAAAGCTCGCACGAACCAGCACGTTCCAATCTGGACCAACATGTGTGTTGGCAGAAGCAACAAAGCGGAAGCTTGGGTAGTTGTTTTCAATATCTTCAAT
>JAESQS010000108.1 GCA_016765035.1 Kordiimonadaceae bacterium
AGCAGCCCTACTGCTGCGGTTTGGCCACATTGTTTCAGGCGGCTCTGGAAATTCACTCGAAAGATGTCAGACATATATTCTCCCCTTTAAGTGGCTGTAGCATTTTGGCTGCGTGTTTTGCCTCAGCTGTTGACCTGATAATCACCACCATGCTGCAAATTGCTTCATCTGGTGTTGTGCCATCTGCCTGAACCTTTAACGGCACAAGCACCTGTTCTTTGTCGCGCCAACCAATGCTGATGCCATTTTCAATCGCAACACCCAGCGACTTCACACTAACGGCACGAATACCCTTTTCAGTTTTGGGTAAAACCACTTCCACAAAGCCGAAATAGCGGTGTGTTTTACCGGTAGTTTTATCAGCGTTATTAAGGTGCACACTTGCGCACCCCCCAAGGGAGAAAGCAAAGCAGACCGACAAAATTGGAATGTACCGCACGGTCTCCCCCGAGAAAAACAAGACTAAAGAATAAAGATTCTCGCATAGGCGGCTGTGACACATATCACATGGAAAACATTATACCTGCTACAGGGCATAGCCCTCCGTACAGTGTATTCTAGCCGGAGGTTGAACCAAATAATTGGTGAAAGGGTGGAGGTGTACCTGTCCCTGACAAAAACACATGCGCTCCAGGGACTAAAAATCACGAGCCAGCCTTGCCATGCGTCCTAAAAAGCCAGTAGGGTGCCCGCGGCTAGGGAGCACACAGTGGCATTAATAGTAGATACGGCTTTTTCAAAACTTGGGCTGGAAACTCATATTGGGGTTCTGGATTTCGATGTTGCTGTTTTTCCGGCGGGTCCCGCCCTTACCACCGCCATGGAAGACGGGGCCGAAGTTCGGATGCAAGAATTGCTCGGGGAAGCCGCCTCCACAGACCCTATCATCGCCAAAGTTAGAGCTGCTTTTAAAGCCACAGGCAAAGACCCCAGCCAGTATCGCCCATCATCCGAAGCCCTGACACGCCGCATTCTTTCTGGCAAAGCCCTGCATCAAGTTAATAATGTGGTTGATTGCGGCAACCTGATATCGCTGATGACGGGCATTCCCGTGGCTTGTTATGACGCAGACCAAATTGTCGGTGACTTTACACTGCGCATTGGTAAAGAAGGCGAGCTTTATAGCGGCATTGGCAAAGGCGACATCAACTTGCACGGCTTGCCTTTATTATGCGATGAAAAAGGCCCTTTTGGCACCCCCTTTTCAGACAGCGCCCGCACGGCTGTACAAGAAGACACTGGGGAAATTATCTTCGTTGTTTACGGGCTTGATATTGATGTGGCCCATGTGGAAGCCGCCGCCGAAATGGCCGACGTCCTGATCAGCCGTTTTTGCAGCCCTGACTAAATTCAGTTCAGGCTGATCCAACACCAATTATTAAACACACGCTATTCACATGCCTGCCCCGCACTAAAAGCCTGTAGACCCTTCCGTGCAATTCTGCTTACCTCCTCCTGCTCGCTATAGCCAAGGAAGACAAATGACACAGAAAAACATCCCCTTTCAAAATATCAATTGGGACAGCATCTCAAAAACCGAGCATACGGGTGATACTGGCGTAGCCTACTGGCAAACAGTACAACTGCATGGCTTGCGTATCAGGTTAGTGGAATATTCCGAGAACTATTTAGCAGACCACTGGTGCGAAAAAGGCCATATCGTGCATTGTCTTGAGGGCGAAGTGACCAGTGAACTGAAAACAGGCGAACGCCACACGATGACTGCAGGCATGTCTTATGTGGTATCTGACGAGGTTAGCTCTCACAGGTCAATCACCACCGGTGGCACGAAGCTATTGATTATTGATGGCGACTTCCTGCACTATGTTTCGTAACTGTTTCATACTTCCATAAGGAATTTCCTGTGCGTTTTCTTAGTCTGATAGTTGCTGCTTCCCTGACGTTATTTGGGACAGAAGCGAAAGCCACTGAATATCTAAAGATCCTCAACAGTTATGTTTCTGTGAAACTGCACTTGGGCCATAGCAACGGCCAAATGGTGGGCGCTGCATGGATCAGAGTACGCAATAATACGGCAGGCCCACTTCGGCAGGTGCCTTTTGTGCTGAACCCCGGCCTTGTTGTTTCTGGCGTTACAGGCTCAGGCCGCGTAGGGCTTAGGGAAACATCGTCTAAAACCGCAATCCAAGGCTATGAATATCTGGAACTAACGGCAGGGGTTATCACGCTAGCATCCCCCGTCCCCGCTGGCGGTGAGACAGAAGTTATCATCCAATATGGTGGCTCCATCGATGATTTATCATGGACAGCCTTAAGCCATGTGGCCGAAACCCTAAACCCAGACTTTACAATGCTGCGCGCTGACAGTTTTGCCTACCCTGTGCTCGCTGCCCCTACGAAAGGTGCGATCACCGCTGCCCAAGCACAGCCCGCCTATTACCAAGCAGCAACTATTGTGGTTGATGCAGCTTACAGTGTGGCCGGTAACCTATATACAGACGAGATAAAACCCGCTGGTGACAAACAATCGTGGGATTTGAAAAATGATGACCCCACAGCCCCAATGATACTGCCTATCGCCCGGTATAAAACTGTGACCACAGGGCCAGTTTCCATCCATAGCTTTAGCGGTAAAAGTGCCGCTTCAGATGCGATGTTATCAGCTGTTGCGCCCAAGGTTACACGCCTGCAAAAACTGCTAGGCGCCCCCAATGGCACACATTTAAACATTAGCATGGTGCCAGACGGCTATGGCAGCAAAGGCACCACAGGGCTGATCATGCTGGAACAAAATGCCTTCACACCCACCGCCTTCCAAAAATTGGGTGGCAAGGCGCTCCCCGCTTTGTGGGGTGTGAAAACCGGCTATGGCGCAGGAAGCTGGAAAAACAGTTTTGGCAGCTTTCTTGCCGTCGCCACCAGCAACAGTGACCTTGCGGCCTTTAACAATACCCAGTTCACTGCCGTACAGGCGGCTTTGGCAAAAAACCCGACAGCAGGCAAAAAACCGCTTAAAGGTTTCAGCAAAAATGGCTGGCACACCGAAGCAGAAACGCTGGCAACTTTTGTGCTTGCTGGTATGCGCAACCTCATGGGGGAAGACGCCTTTTTTGCTTTTGCCCGCACCATGCGCACTGAACTACGAGGCGGCATTGCAGACAATGCAGCCTTTGCAGATTTCCTTGCCAAGAAAACCCCGCACAAAAAAGCGCGGAAGTTTGCCAAAAACTGGCTGAAGGGCAAAAAAGTTGCAAAAGACATGAAGAAAGCCACCAGCTTTACCGGTGTCATGGCGCGCTATCAATAAGCCGTTTAATTTTCTTTCTGTTCGATAGGGCGTATCCATCTTAATTGGTTACATCACCAGCCCACGCCCCCTACCCAACCACCCGCTAGGATATACTGTGGGGTGGTTGGGTAGTGGGCGTGGGCTGGTGATGTATAGTAAA
>JAESQS010000109.1 GCA_016765035.1 Kordiimonadaceae bacterium
TACCCAACAGTACATCCTAGCGGGTGGTTGGGCCAAGTAGTAAGCGGGGGAGTGGGCCGCTGATGCATAGTGAAACGGATATGCTCTATTGCGGTATCATTCAGTATCGGCAATTAAGGCGATGGTGGTGTCGGCATCAAACGCTTTTGCAGGGGTGATTAAATCGCCCTTTTGCTTCCAGTCGGTTGTGTCAAAGGCGTCACAATTTGCGCATAGTGGGGACCAGCCGTGGGGTTTGTGGCCACAGTCATTGCACTGCCATAAAGCACCGTCTTCCGCATAGTGCAAAGCGGCCTCTATGGGGTCTGGGTCTTCTTTCAGTACATGGGCAAGGGCCAGCCTATATTGCCATGCTTCTCGGCTAGGTGCGTCTTTAATAAGTTTATCAAGTACAGGCTTCGCTGCTTCATACTCAGTGGCATCCATTAAGGCATCAGTGAGCAATAGCAGGCTTTCGGGGTGCTCAGGGCGGGTGGTGATGAAGGCGCGCACACGCTTTAGCCAATCAGCTTTGCTTTCGCTAAGGTCAAGTTCTTTAAAGAGTTTGGCATAAGAAGGGTGCGGCCCCTGCTGCCATGCAGCGGTTAGTATTTTCTCTGCTTTTTTCTTATGATTATCGGCAAGCTCTAGGCGGGCAAGAGCAACCGTTGCCGGAGAAAATTCTGGGCGGTGTGAAAGCGTTTTTTTGAAGCCCTTACGGGCTGCTGCACGGTTACCTTTAAGGTTTTCTTCGGTGGCTTCAGCGTAGGCGAGGGCTGCTTGGTGGCGCTTGCCGGTGTCGGCATCCAGCAATCCTTCTTTTAGCACTTTGCTAAGGGCACCATTGGCTTCTGTCCAATTGCCAGCAGCAACTTCCAAAGCAAACAGGGTTTTCAAAACCCATGGGCTTTTGCGGTTTTCACCAAAGGCGGTGCGGGCGAGGCGCAGCGCTTCACTTTCGCGGCCAGTGCGCCGGGCTTCGGCTAACAGGCCTCTTAGGCCTAATAGGCGACCATCTTCTGTTTGTTCCAGAGCTTTATACCGTTTGGCAGCAGCAGCATGGTCCCCGCCGCGCTGGGCGGCTTCGGCTGCTATCAAGTGCACCATGGGTTGCGGTGGCAATAAAACTTCTGCTTGGCCCACTAAGCGCCCTGCAAGTTTATGGTCCCCGGCGGACAGGGCTACCAGCGACTGGTTCAGCATTTTTATGCCGCGCGCTTGTCGTTTTATTATTTGGTTGCTGCCAACAAGGGGCATGTCGCGTTTAAGCCAGCCAATAAGCCATACGAGCAACCCTGTGGTTAACGCCAGCGCCCCTACAATGAGGGCCAGCCGCGCAAAATCTGTATAATAACGAGCGCCCTGAAAGTCGATTGTGACAACTCCGGGGTTATTGGTAAACCATGCCGCCCCATAGGCTGCGATAAGCATAGCGCCAAACCACAAAAACAGCCGGGTCACTTGTTGCCCCTACCAGTTGGTGCGCTGTTTGTAATGGCCGCCATAACACGGTTAAATGCGCCTTCGACAGCAACCAGTGTTTGCGCCCTGTTACGCCAGTCTGCTGTTGCAGGTAAAGCCGCCCCTTCGAGGGTGTTTAGGGCGTTGATTGCCCCGGCAATATCGCGTATCGCAAGCCGTTTTTCAGCGGTTAAGAACACAGCATCATTACCCGTAGCACCTGCGTCAGTTCGGCGGACGGTAAACAGGGTTGTTAGAAAACCGCCTTTTTCTTTTTGTGCCGCCTGTATGGCTGTGACTGCTATGGCATCAAAATCTGCTACTATTTTTTGATAGGTGCTTATGCCTGCGCCGGCTGCCGTTAACACACCTATTTCTGCCCCAATCAGTTGTTGGTCAAGGGCTGATAAGGCTGCAATATCAAGGCGCAATGCATCCAGTTCGGTATCAAAAGAAAACCCCTTTAGGGCACGTTCTTTAATCTGACCAATGGAGAGCAACAGCCGCCCACGCGGGGAGGCATCAATAGCGCCAGCTTGCACTTGTGCCAATTCCTTTTGAACCTCGATGAAACGGGCCGCAATCTGTTGGTTTTCTGCCTTTAGCAATGCCAGTGCGCTGGTAAGTTCTGTTATATCAGGGGCAGTGCCAGTTTTGAGGGTGGCAAGGCGGGTAATGTCTTCGGTAAGCCGCGCGATATCAGCTTTCAGCTTTTGCAGAGCGCCAGATTCTGCACCCATACCATCAGGGCTAATAGAGTTGTTTCTATCAGCATTTGATACAGAAACGCGGGACAGGGTAGTTTTCAACTGCTCGGTTTCTTTTGCATTGCTGGATAGTGTATTTTCGTGCTGCGCTAATATTTCCCGGTGGCGCAAGGATTGTGCTGTCAGCGCATCAAGAGCCTTTTCAAGAGGCCTTAAATTTACAGCGTCCGTAGGGGTGGCGCGGGGAAACTCTTCTGGCGCAATAAGGCCAAGAATGCGTAAGCCCGACTGCGCGTAGGGTGCTGCAAAAAGCCCCCCGACAAAAGCGGCAAGGATAGTAGCGCTTATCCAGCCTGCTTTGGATGTTGATGTTTTGGCCGTTGGTGTTTTGGATGGGGCGCTCTTGTCAACAGGTGTAGAAAACACGGAAGCCGCTTCGTTGGGTTCCGCAGTTTCAATGATCACTTCAGCATCAACAATGTCACCATTGTCAGCCGGTTGTTTGGGTGTTTTTTTCTCCCCACGCGTCATGGGATATTCCTTGCTGTTGGTGCCTTCTTCGGAGGCTTGCTTATGGTATTATTTGAATAGTTTAAATAGGGCGTTTTCTGTTGGTAGTGTTGAATGGCTCACTGATTTCCATGGTCCTAACAGGTTTGCTGCGACATTCGCAGAAAGGCAATAAGCATTCATTTTAGAAAACCAATCATGGCGACCAAGTTCAGAAATGGTTTCTTCAAATGTGGTGGCTGTACGCGGAGAATAAAAGAGCACATTATCAATTTCTCCCATTTCCATCTCTTCCTGCACGCTGGGAGAGAGAACTCGGTGAGGCTGGGCTTGATATGTAACAGTGTGGTTGGCATCTAGTCCTTGGTCCCGCAACGCCCCGGCAATGTCGTATGAAATGTCAGTTCCTGAAAGGTGAGTATAGTCGCGCTTTTGCGAAATGCCGCATTCCAGCAATAAAGGAATAAGGCCGCGTGCTGTGCCCGGCCCGGCTGTTACATTGGTAAAGCCCATATTGATCGCTTCGGCGGCTGTTTCTTCCCCCACAGCAAAAATGGGACGATGTTTATTTTCAACGGTAGACAAGCCAAAGCGCGCGCCATTTTTGCTGGTGATAATCAAGCTGCGGGCATCGTCTGGTATGGCAAAAGAAACGCTTATTACCTGTATCATGGGCGCATAGACTGCCCGGTGGCCTCTGGCTTCTATTTTTTGTCCGGTTTGTTCGGCTTCAAGCTTAGGCCGTGTAATTAAAAAGCTTCTCATAAAATTTCTTCCCCCACTTCTTTATACAGCCGCTCGAAAAACTCTTCCCCCGCTTCGGCTTTGATTTCAAGGCCAATATTATTGCCTGTTGTTGCCGCTGCCTCAAGGGTTGCAGCACATGTGGCATTTCTTTCAAATACTTGTTTGCCATCTAGGGAGAGCAGTTTGGCTTTAATGATAAGGCTGTCACCATGCACAGAGGCATAGGCTGCAATAGGAGTTCTACAGGAACCATCAAGGGCGGCAAGAAAAGCGCGCTCGGCTGTAACCGCAATTTCTGTTTCAAGGGCATGGAGGGGCCTGAGCAAGCTGGCCATTTTTGTATTATCTTCGCGAATTTCAATGGTTACTGCGCCTTGGGCAGGGGCGGGTAAAAATTCGTCCAAAGGCAGTTTTTCAGTCGCGACAGAAGCCATGTTGAGCCTGTTCAAACCGGCCTGTGCCAGAAATCTAGCGTCTGCGTCGCCTTCTGCTAATTTCCGCAAACGGCTTTGCACATTGCCTCGAAAATTAATCACTTTCAGGTCAGGGCGTTGCCGCAGAGCCAATGCGCGCCGCCGCAGCGAGGCAGTGCCAAGCACAGCGCCTTTTGGTAAATCAAGAAAGTGAGAGAATTTTTTGCTAATGAAGGTGTCACGGGGGTCTTCCCGTGGCAAAAACACCGTGAGGCATAGGCCATCCGGCAAGGTGGTGGGCATATCTTTACTGGAATGGACGGCGCAATCTATGCTGCTATCAAGCAAAGCTTCTTCAATTTCTTTTGTAAAAAGGCCTTTGCCCCCTGCTTCTATAAGGGGTTTGTCGAGTATTCGGTCCCCTGTGGTTTTAATAACCACAATCTCCACATTTTCTGGCGAAAGGTCAGCATGGGCTGCAACCAACTTGCTTTTTACATCGTTCGCTTGGGCAAGGGCAAGAGGGCTGCCACGTGTGCCAATTTTGATCGATTGTTGCAAGTTGTATGCTCCTAATGTTATGGCCTGTCTGTACATATCAGCCACAGTAAAAAGTGAACAATAGCTGATTGAATGATTATAGAGTCTTAATAAGCGTGCCCCAAGCCTAAAGACGGATTTTTAGTATGCCGGAACCAACAAATGCAACTGCGAAAGTCCCTTTGCGACCTTTTGTCTTAGGCATTGAGACGAGCTGCGATGAAACGGCGGCCGCCATAGTAAGTGCTGACAAGCAGGTTTTGGCTCATAAAGTTCTCTCGCAAATTGATGACCACACAGAGTTTGGCGGTGTGGTGCCAGAAATTGCAGCCCGTCAGCATATTTCCAACCTAGATCATTTGCTGAAAGATGTGATGGCCGAGGCAAATATGGATTTTGCCGAGATGGATGCCATTGCAGCAACCACAGGCCCCGGCCTTGTTGGTGGATTGATGGTAGGTGTGATGACGGCAAAAGCCATTGCCAAAGCATCTGGCAAGCCATTTGTGGCAGTTAATCACCTTGCAGGACATGCTCTTACAGCAAGGCTTGTGGAGGATATTAGGTTTCCCTACCTACTTTTGCTGGTGTCTGGTGGGCACTGCCAAATTTTGGCGGCTCATGGTGTTGGGAAATTTGAACGGTATGGCAGCACGATTGATGATGCTGTTGGTGAGGCATTTGACAAGACGGCCAAGCTGCTAGGCCTAGGGTACCCGGGTGGTCCTGCGGTGGAAAAAGAAGCCCAAAAAGGGGATGCAAGCCGGTTTAAATTACCGACGCCGTTAACAAATAAACCGGGCTGTGATTTTTCATTTTCTGGCTTAAAAACAGCGGTGCGGCGGGCGGCGGAAGCCTGCGTGGCTGAA
>JAESQS010000110.1 GCA_016765035.1 Kordiimonadaceae bacterium
CTCGCCGAAGTCTATCCCCACCACGCGACAGCCCCACTCCCGCGCCAGCAGAAGCGCCGAAGTGCCACGGCCACACCCAATGTCCAGCACCCGCCGTTCCAACTGTTTAGGCAAGTATTTTTCTACGGTGGTATAGCGCCGTGAAAACTCCAACTGTTTCCATTCGGCATCCTCAGCGCTTGCAGCAAGGTACTCTTTCTTTTCAGACTGATAAAATTCTTGCTCGTAAAACTGCTTAAGATGCTCTTGGCTAGGTAAGGGCACAACATGCTTGTAGCCGCACTCAGTGCAGTCAATCACTTTACCGCCTTCATACGCGCTTAGAACCACTCCTGAATGTTCGCCTTTCACCGCAGACATGCTTATCCTACCTTTTTGATCGGGGCTGTATTTTCCATAAGAGCTGCAACTTTGCGAGCAAAATGTTCCGGCCCTTGTTGTAATTTTTCTGATATATTTTCCGTGCTGGCATTTTCAACACCTTGCGACACCATCTCCACCAATTTACCAACAGCTTCATCAAGGCCAGAGGCAACAATATTGGGGAATTCTTTTTGCAAAATCGCCCATTCTGTAGGACTTGCAGCCCCAACGGGATCAAACACAATTGTCGGCACGCCTGCCCTCATGCATTCAAAAAACGAGACACCAAACACGCAAAGAACCACATCATACTTACCAAATAGATGCGGTAAATTTGCAGGGGCTTCTAACAGCGTAAAGTCTCGACCCTCTTCTGCATCAGGCACATTTGGTGCTGCGGCATACGGCCCTTGTACCCAGTCGATACTTATATCATCTGGCAGTATGCGGCTTAAGTGCGCTGGCAAATGCTCTCCCAGCCCAGTCACATCGCTACCGCCTGTTAAAACCAGCAGTTTTTTAGAGGTGCCCCCTTGGCCCCTTTGCCATAAAGGCGCGTCCCGCAGCAAAAAACAGTCCCAGCCATAATGAATATTGGCGTGAGCGGCTGCTTTTTCGCTGAGGTAAAAAGACGGCACCCATGCCATATCTGCCACAGGCAAATGAATTTCCGGCAGATCAACCCCAATCAGCACACTGTTTGATACCTCTAGTTTCTGCCGTTCTGTCAGAAAACTACCAGGGTCTTTCAAGTCCACAATATGGAGGGGATTATCTTTTAAAACCGTGGCTACTGCCGCGCTTGAAAAATCATCCACCCATATATGAGGGACCAGAGAAAGCTCTGGCTCTTCAATCTGTTGCCCTTTAATGACAACTGTCATTTTGGCCCCCATAAAATCCTGCATTGCGGCGGTAACAGCCAACATGCGCATCAAATGCCCCAATCCCACATCAGCGCCAGATTCTGTAATAATTACAGCTTTTAAAGGGGTGTCATTCAGACCTTTTTGATACACATGCCGATTGATATTTCTGAGAGCCGGTTCTGCACACAGCCGCGCAATGACATGCTTGAGGTCTACAATGCTGTCTGGCGCATTGTCAGCATACCAATCTGCGTAAACTTTATTCATAAAGCGATAATCGCTGGGCGTGTCTACGGAAATGCGGTGCTCAAGGCGGCTGAAGGCAACAGGCTCTTTCACATACGCGATGCCCTTTGGCGTTACCTTGCCCAACCTATGGTACACAGCGCCCACATGTTCACGCTCAAAAGGTTCCTGTGCCGCAGTAACCATTTGGTTCCAAAAGCTGCGGCGGTAAATATCAAACCCTTCGTGGATATTCTTTTGCCCTGCCCTGCCGTTTTCCAACAGCACGCTTTCTATCTCGGGCTTATCCACCATTTCCGCTAGCATTCGAGCTATTGTTTCTGGCTCAACAAGCGGGCAATCACCACAGACATACACTAGAATGTCTGCGTTAAAATGGCCAACAGCCGCGTCCACGCGCCCGACAACATCGTCAATCCCCCCCCCGAAGGAAAAGGTGGTGCGGCCAGTTTTTTCAGCCCAGTCACGGAGCGGTGCATTATAAGCATCATCAGTAGTGGCCAGAACAATTTCGGAAAGTGCCTCTATTTTAGAAAGCCGCTGCCAAAGCCGCTCAATCAGGGGCGTGCCAGCGAGCGGCAGCAAATGCTTGCCCGGCAAGCGGGAGGAATTCAGGCGTGCACCAACAATTGCGACTATTTTTTCGCCCATTGCGCCCTCACTTCTACAGTGGGGCGCAGGCCATCTGATGGGTCTGCGCGCCAAGGCCTATCATCAATTTCAGCCGCAGTCGGGGTTTTAACACCGTCGCCGTCAGCCTCAACACCCGGTACTTTTGCCGTAGATTTTAGCCCCTCAACACCTGCTGCACATGCAGCAATAACAGGGGCTATTTCATCCGGTAGCCAGCAATGCCCGGCTGCATATTCTGCGCCTTGTTCATCCATGTCCAAGTGAAACTCTACGGTATTTGCGGCCCAGCGGCCCACAGCACGCCTCACTACTTCCGAGTTTCTGGAATGATCTGACCAGCCGGTGGTGCAACGGGTTGCAGCGCGGATAGTTTCAATAGCTGCTAAATTACAATGGGCTGGTAAAACGGGATAGCCCGAAACACAGTGTAATAGTTCAAGGTCTGTTCCGCCAGCATCGTAGAACACCTTAGCCGCGTGCTCTATCTCCGGCAATGTTGCCATCCCTGTCGACAAAATAAGCCGTTTGCCGGTTTTTGCACAGGCCTCAATCAACCCGTCCCACGGCAGTTCATAAGAGGCAATTTTGTAAAAATCTACGTGGTCATATAAGTGTTCCACCGCGGCCATATAAAAGGGGGTGCAGCAGAATTGAATTCCGTTATCCTTGGATGCAGCGGCAAGCTCAGGTAAAAACTCAAGCGGCAATTCCCACTCGCGTCTGCTGCGGTGTTCTTCACTGCGCACCAGTATTTCAGGGGCAAATAATTCATCAACACGAAAAAGCTGAAATTTAACTGCGTCACAGCCAATCTCAGCTGCCTTTTTTATAAAGGCAATACAGCGTCCAAGATCTCCGGCATGGTTGCTTGATACTTCCGCTATGAAGAAAGGAGTGTCAGCCATCAAATCGACAATTGCTTTTCAAGGTTTGTAGCAACACGGGCCATAATGTCAGGCCATTCTATCTTGGTACCCCCGTCAACATATGTCGCATTTTTGGCAAATTGGATAGTGGATTTATCGCCAAAACACCACCATGGCTTAACCGATGACATTAATATAGTTGGTCTACCAGTAGACAGTGCAAACATACCTGGTGCCGAGCAAGAAGAAACCACGACAGCACAGTTAGCCATCATGGCAACGTTGGCCTCTATGTCCTGCATGAGGTCAACGCCCTCAATATCATGCACTGTAACACCGTATTTTTCTTTAATAGCTGCCAGTTCCGACGTGCAGTCCCCATACTGTAAATTGATGAAATCTACTTTATCTGCAAAGGCCATTAATGGCCCCAGTTCGTCGATAGTGGCATACATGCCCAAGCGCTCCCCGGTAACAACACCGCTGCGCCACGCAAGACCAACTTTTGGTTTATTACTGATAGCAGAGAAGGTTTTTGCAAAATGTGCCTGCCGTTCAGGGTCCGCTTGTAAAAACCCATCGGGGTGATATTGAATTTTCTCTGCTGATGTCCATTCAAACTTAGGGGCACTTCCTACTGTGATTGCAAAATCAACAGACAGCCGTCCATCATTGATGGCATTCTCAACATTTGGGAAAGTTCTATACCGGTAGCCTTGAAGTATTCTATCTGCACAAAAATCAACAAAGGCATTTGGAAAGCGCCTTTTGTACAGAGATTCCAGCCTATGCTGGCAACCAATAACCAGCTTATCTGCCCTGTCGTATAAATAAGGCAAGTAATTACCAAACATCACTTCGTCGCCAATACCCTGCTCTGCTGTGACAAAAAGCGTTTTCCCGGCAAGGTCTTCGCCGTTCCAAACAGGCAGCCCGTGGGTATAGACCTGCGTCTGAGAAATTTTTCGGCGACTACTAAGCCGAAATTCATAAGCTTTCCACGCCAGATCCATTTTGCCCTGAAGGAAATATATGACGGCGGCCCCAATCTGCGGCTCAGGGCTGTTTGGCTCAACCTTACTGGATTTGAGTATCAGCTCCAATGCTCTGTCATGTTGGTTGCGACGCGTGAAGGACATGGCATAATTACTAGTGGTTTTATAATTTTCAGGGTCCAACCGCAGGGATTCTTCAAAAAACACATCTGCGGCATCAACGCCGTCCCGCTCGCGCACCTGTGTTGCAAGCACATTCCATAATTCAGGGTCGTCAGGAAACATAGGCAAGATGTTTTGCAGCATATCAATGCTTTCATCCAGCATTTTTGCGCCAGTATAGGCTGTGGCCAAATTAACATAATAATTTGACTTGGTCGGTGCCATTGTCACTAAAATCAAGCCAACTTTCACGGCTATTTCAAACATGCCCATATCAAGGGCCAGCGACAGCATAATAGAGCAAATTTCTTCGTTCGGCTCGTGAAACCGTAGGGCACGTTCCAGCACTGACACCGCATACTCACGCACACCCAAGCATGAAAGCCCGTGCGCAATAAGCGTTAAAAGCGATATATCATTGGGCATAGCCTCCCACGCTGCAATTAAATTGGGGACGGCTTTTTCCCAATCGCCCTGCTCTGCATAGCGGCTTCCCTTTTTTAGAAGCTTTTGAAGTTCCTGATCGGTCAGGCTGGAAGCATCTTCCCCCATTTCCTCTGCGGAGGGACGCACCAAGCTGCGGCTGTCCATCGATAGATCCGTTACAAGGGGCTGCTGCTGATATTTAGGCCCAATAACACCTAAGCCATCCGCCGCTTTTTGCTGGTCCTTTTCATCAGTCATGTAACCGGTCCATGTATTTTCTCACTACTCATAATTACCTGTGGGCACTTAATTAATAGACACAGCAAAACTAATGCCAAGAAAAAGTGCTAGCCCTACCTTTTATGATATCCTTATAGTATAATGAGTTAAATGGAAATTTGCCCATGCTGGTTACCATTTATTATTATATAAGTGATACTCATTAAGA
This sequence comes from Kordiimonadaceae bacterium, assembly GCA_016765035.1. GTDB lineage: Bacteria > Pseudomonadota > Alphaproteobacteria > Sphingomonadales > Kordiimonadaceae > Kordiimonas. Next base: position 5,009 of record JAESQS010000110.1, read on the forward strand.
AACGGGGAGAAGGTTATGGCTCTTAAACTATCTTTAAAACCAGATGAAAAGCTGGTCATAAATGGCGCGGTAATTGCAAATGGTGATAGAAGGTCGACTTTAATCATCCATAATAAGGCGTCGATCTTAAGAGAAAAAGACATAATGCAGGAAGAGGAAATTAACAGTCCTGCCGCGCGGATCTACTTTCCCATTATGCTTATGTATATGGATGGTAAAGCCACGAACAAATATTATGACGAGTTTGTCTTGCGCATGACAGAATTCATGAGTGCGATTAGCACGCCAGAAGCAATTGAAAACTGCGTTAGGATAAGCCGTGATGTGATGGACCAAAACTATTATAAAGCCTTGAATAACTGCAAAAAACTTATGGTTTTTGAAAAAAGCAGGATGGGTGGCTAAGCACCAAGGGCAATATTGGTCCAATATTGGCCCAATATTAACTACGAGTAAAATTGCGTAACTAGACCGGAAACAGGAATGTCGTATCAAGCATACCAAAAAGCACAAACATCTGCAGAAAGTCCGAGCCAAGTAGAATATAGACTATTTGCACAAGTTACCAATACCTTGATGCGTATCAAGGAACGCGGCATACGCGACAATGACATGGTTAAGGCCTTGGATTGGAACCGGCGCATGTGGTCTGTTTTTTCCTCTGATTGCGGGGCAGAAGGCAATGCATTGCCTGACCAATTGAGAGCCAGCATCATCTCTCTTTCCATATGGGTATCCAAGCATTCCTCAGCTGTTATGCGCGGCACAGAAGATATTGGCGACCTGATTAGTATCAACCGAACCATCATGGAAGGCCTCGCTGCACAGCACAAGTTGCAGCAGGAAGCTTCTGAAAATGATAAAAATACACCATCAAAACCAATAGACTCCATTCTTTAGGCATTTATTGCCGGGTCATGGTCGGCATAATTTTCCCCTCTCGATGAAAAATCCCCGAATCCGGCAATAAGTGCCGAGTCGAAGTCAAGCCAAAAAATGGCTCACTGTTATTTATTATCCTTATATAACAGCACCTTAATAATATTTTTAATGATATCCCAAAACTGGCACAGTCTCTGCGTGAGTCTCTGCGGAAGCAAAATGCATCCATTGAGCAAAAGGCTCTAACAACTCTCAGAATGGAGATCCATCATGGCGTTCTCAGTAAACACCAATGCAGGTGCGTTTGCAGCCCTGCAAAATCTAAACAAAACAACTGCATCCCTCAATACAATCCAGACACAAATCAATACTGGCCTCAAAGTTGGGTCCGCTAAAGATGATGCTGCGACTTTTGCTATTGCGCAAAAACTTCGCGGTGATGTTGCTGGCCTAAATGCAGTAAAATCCTCTCTAGACAGAGCCTCTTCCACACTTGACGTTGCGATTGCAGCGGGTGAAGCTGTTTCTGACCTACTCATCGAACTAAAAGAAAAAGCAGTTGCTGCAAAAGATTCAGGTCTTGATTCAGCAAGCCGGACTTCCCTGAACGATGACTTCAAACAGTTGCGTGACCAAATCACGTCAATTGTAGACAATGCTGCCTTTAACGGTACAAATGCCGTTAAAAATAGTGGCTCGGCTATTATTGCAATCACCAATGACAGTGGCGGCAACACCATCACTGTAGCAGCCCAAGATCTGTCTTTGGCAGGTTCAACGGTTTCGTTGACAGCAGGTAGCTCTATTTCTACCCAAGCGATTGCATCTACAGCCGTACAAAACCTAGATTCTTCAATTTCTAATGTTAATACGTCCCTTTCTGCACTGGGTTCAGGTGCCAAACGCCTAGAACTGCAGCGTAGCTTTGTGGACAAATTGTCAGATTCAATTGAAGTAGGTATCGGTAACCTAGTTGACGCCGACCTTGCCAGAACAAGTGCTAGCTTGCAGTCATTGCAAGTTAAACAGCAGCTTGGTCTTCAGGCACTGTCGATCGCCAATCAGGCACCAGGAACGGTACTTTCACTATTCCGGTAAGTGGTCCTCAGTGATCACAACTTTTAAGGGCCCTTCGGGGCCCTTTTTTTTGCCTTAGCTAGAGCGTATCCGTTCTAATTAGAGTCATAGTCGCCCACGCGCCTGCCCCAATTATTTGGCCCGGCCACCCGCTCGATCATATCCAATTTAATTTGCATCACCGGCCCACGCCCCGCCCACAGTAGGTAATTTCTACCCATGCGATATTACCGTCCTTAGAAAAAACTATAAAAAATCATTTAATTTCAACATGTTACCACTGGCACACCCCTTGCGAGTATGAGCCCGAGAGCTAGAATGGCTCAAATTATTCTCAAAAGGAGACGACTAATGGCTTTTTCCGTAAACACAAATGCGTCCGCTTTGTCAGCACTTCAAAACCTGAACAAAACAAGCGCAAAACTCGGAATTGTACAAACTGCAATTAACACAGGGTTGAAAGTGTCCTCATCCAAAGATAACAGCGCTGTATATGCTATTGCACAGTCCTTACGGGCTGATGTAGCTGGTATTAATGCGGCACAGTCGTCTATGGATCGGGCGTTATCAACCATTGAGGTTGCTATCGCCGCCGGTGAAGCTGTCTCAGACCTTCTAATTGAAATGAAGGAAAAGTCAGTTGCTGCAAAAGACCTCGGTCTTGACACAGCTAGTCGCGGCTCACTTAACAATGACTTTAAACAACTGCGTGATCAGATTACGTCTATCGTTTCAAACGCTGAATTCAACGGTACGAATGTGGTGAAAAACGGTGGCACGGATATTGTTGCAATAACCAATGATGACGGTTCCAGGACAATAACCATCGGAGCACAAGATTTATCTCTGACAGGCAGTATCGTTTCCCTGAGCGCTGGTAGCTCTATTTCTACCCAACCCCTAGCATCTACTGCCGCTCAAAACCTTGAAAGTTCAATTACAAACGTAAACTCTTCGCTGTCCGCACTTGGCGCCGGGGCCAACCGTTTGGATTTACAACGAACTTTCATATCAAAACTTCGGGATACAATTGAAGTTGGCATTGGTAACCTTGTTGACGCTGATTTAGCCAGAGCCTCTGCTGACCTGCAATCTTTGCAGGTGAAGCAGCAACTTGGACTACAAGCACTGTCAATAGCGAACCAAGGCCCTCAAGCTGTGATCAGTTTGTTCCAATAAGTCTACAAAACCAATGCCGAGCGAGAAGGTCTTGCTCGGCATTTTTTTCCTCCCCCTCCTTATATCCTATGCAATTCCTGCCTATGCGGCAAATATTGCCCACCTCAAAAGAATCCCGATATTAGAAAAATTGTACTTTTATATATTAGTTTCAATTAGTTACCATTATTTCTCGCCTTATACGATTATGGCACACGTATTGCTTCTATAGGTTTGGGACAAAAAGTCCTAAAAGGCAAAATGCCTTATAAAAACTCCAAAAAGGAGAAGCAAAATGGCTTTCTCGGTAAACACCAATGCAGGTGCGTTTGCTGCCCTGCAAAACTTGAACAAAACTAGTAGTTCGTTACAGGGCGTTCAGTCCAGAATTAATACAGGCCTTAAAGTTGGTTCTGCAAAAGACGATGCGGCGACATTTGCAATTGCGCAAAAACTCCGTGGTGACGTTGCAGGTCTAAACGCTGTTAAGTCCTCACTAGACAGAGCCGCTTCCACTCTTGATGTTGCGATTGCAGCGGGCGAAGCAGTTTCTGACCTTCTCATTGCACTTAAAGAAAAAGCGGTTGCTTCGAAAGATTCAGGTCTTGATTCAGCAAGCCGGACTTCTTTGAACGATGATTTCAAACAGTTGCGTGACCAAATCACATCGATTGTAGACAATGCTGCGTTTAACGGCACTAATGTTGTTAAAAACAGTGGTTCTGCCGTGATTGCGCTTACCAATGACAGCGGTAGTAACACTATTACTGTTGCTGCACAGGATCTGTCTTTGGCAGGTTCAACGATTTCGCTGACTGCGGGTAGCTCAATTTCTACTCAAGCGATCGCATCTACAGCAGTACAAAACCTCGATTCTTCAATTACAAACGTAAACACCGCCCTCTCAGCATTGGGTTCTGGTTCAAAACGTCTGGAATTGCAGCGTAGTTTTGTAGACAAGCTGTCTGATACAATCGAAGTTGGTATTGGTAACCTTGTTGATGCTGATTTGGCTAGAGAATCAGCTAACTTGCAAGCATTGCAAGTGAAACAACAACTCGGCCTACAAGCACTGTCAATCGCTAATCAAGCGCCTTCGACAGTACTCGGTCTCTTCCGATAATAAATTGGAGTGAGCCGGGTTCACTGGCTCACTCCCTCTATCGGGATGTGATCAAGGCATCTCTTGAAAAAAAAGCAATTGAATTTGCTTGGAGTTAGAACGATGACGGAAATTAGCAACATTAAAGGCGGAGGCCAAGTTATTAGCCTTGATGCCTCACGTGTGCGAAGCCCTGAATCGAATGGCAGTGGACAATTTTCCGCAGGCGGTAACGTCGCAGCTGCAGTGGCTATTAGCCCAGTGCAAAGCGCCAACCCGCAGGAAAGTCTGAATATTGGGGAAGATCCTTTGGAAAAGGCAGCCAAAGTGATCGAAGAATTTGTGCCAAACGATGGGCCAAGTACAAAGCTACGCATAGACAAAGACGAAGAAACAGGACGTTTTGTCTATAAAAGTATTGATACGGAATCAGGCGAAGTCATAAAACAATTTCCTCCTGAGACCATTCTTGCAATCATTTCACATTACCGTAGCCTTGAAGGCTTGGTTGTGGATGATGACGCCTAAGGCGCGGCTTTAGCAAGCAAAGTTTCTGTTTACGCAGGTCTGTACGTCTGTACAAAACCAGCCAGTCATTACCCTCTATTGTTTTCCTTTTTATAGGTAACGGTAGGGGTTGTTTTTGTGTGGATGGCGTTTTTTGGCCTGATTTTTATGCTCATCAGTATGGCATGGCACGTCACCAACACAGCGCTTTAGTTGTTGGACTTCTGCCTGCCATGCTCTATGTCACCAGTAGAAGAAATTTACACACTGATGGTTAGGAGATGCGTCCCGTGAAGTTTACAGGCACTGATCAATATGTAGCGACTGAAGACCTTATGGTAGCCGTGAATGCAGCTGCACTGCTGCGGCGCCCTCTCCTTATAAAGGGCGAACCCGGCACAGGAAAAACTGTGTTGGCCCATGAAGTAGCCCAAGCATTTGATATGGAGCTGATTGAGTGGCACATCAAGTCTACGACAAAAGCACAGCAGGGCCTATATGAGTATGATGCGGTTTCCCGGTTAAGGGACAGCCAGCTTGGCGATAAAAAAGTCAAAGACATTAAAAACTACGTTAAACGCGGTAAATTGTGGGACGCTTTTGAGAGTGACAAACCTGTCGTTCTCCTGATTGATGAAATTGACAAAGCGGATATTGAATTCCCCAATGACCTGTTGCTTGAACTAGACCGGATGGAATTCCACGTTTATGAAACGGGGGAAACAGTTAAAGCAAAAAACCGCCCTATCATCATCATCACATCCAATAATGAAAAAGAACTGCCAGACGCTTTTTTGCGCCGCTGTTTCTTCCATTTTATCAAATTCCCCGACCCGGACACTATGCGCACCATCATTGATGTGCATTACCCCAACATTCAGCATGATCTGGTAAAAAAGGCGCTGAGTATCTTTTTTGATATTCGGGATGTGCCGGGCATGAAGAAAAAACCATCCACCAGTGAATTGCTGGATTGGTTAAAACTGTTGATGGCGGAAGATCTTCCTCTCGATGTCCTTCAGTCCAAGGACCCGTCCAGTCTTATCCCCCCCTTGCACGGGGCTCTGTTGAAAAACGAGCAAGATGTACATCTGTTTGAAAGGTTGGCATTTTTAAACAAACGTCAGTCCCGCTAGCCGCCCTATGAATTTTATATCGAGCTGCCAATGTTTGTAAAATTTTTCTATGAAATGAAAGAAAGTGGCTTGCCCGTCAGCATCAAGGAATATTTGATGCTGCTGGAGGCGCTCAAAGCTGGCTGCTCTGATTTCAGCGTGGATAATTTCTATTATCTATCCCGGTCCATTTTTGTCAAAGACGAAACCAAGCTGGATAAATTCGACAGAGTGTTTGCCAAAGTTTTTGAAGGCATCGAATTCATTGCAGAGGATGAAGGGGCTGAAATTCCGGACGAATGGCTCAAAAAAATGGCAGAGCTATACCTCAGCAAAGAAGAGATGGAAAAAATCAACTCTCTAGGTGACTGGGATGAAATCATGGAAACCCTGAAAAAGCGCCTTGAAGAGCAGAAGGAGCGCCACCAAGGCGGCAATAAATGGATAGGCACAGCCGGGAAAAGCCCCTTTGGCGCTTATGGCTATAACCCAGAAGGCGTGCGCATTGGCCAAAAGGAAGGCCGGCATGGCCGCGCTATAAAGGTGTGGGATAAACGCGAGTTTAAAAACCTCGATGATTCAGTCGAACTTGGCACCCGCAACATTAAGCTTGCCCTTAAAAAGCTGCGGCAATTCGCCCGCCAGGGGGAAGCAGACCAACTAGACTTGGATGGAACGATCAAAGCCACAGCCCACAATGGGTATCTGGACATTAAAATGCGCCCAGAGCGCCACAATGCGGTGAAAGTCCTGATATTTTTTGATGTTGGCGGTTCTATGGACCCTCATATCAAAATGTGTCAGGAACTCTTTTCCGCAGCCCGTACCGAATTCAAGCATCTGGAATTTTTCTATTTCCATAACTGCTTATACGAGCAGGTATGGAAAGATAATGCCCGCCGCCAAACAGAAACCATTCCAACCATGGATGTGCTGCACACCTACCCTCATGATTATAAGCTTATATTTATTGGGGACGCTTCCATGAGCCCTTATGAAATTAGCTATCCCGGTGGGTCAGTTGAGCATTGGAATGAAGAAGCAGGCGAAATCTGGATGAAACGCATCACCAATGTTTACCAAAAAGCAGTGTGGTTAAACCCAGTACCAGAAGAACATTGGTCTTACAGCCAGTCCACCCAAATGCTTAAAAGCTTAATGGACGACAGGATGCATCCGCTAACACTCAGCGGCATTGACAGTGCAGTTAAACAGTTACGGTAAATGGTTAGCACTGCTCGGTGTCAAAACAGTGTTAAAATCCACAAGCAAGGTCGACGTCTTCACTTTTCCTTGGGAATACAATAGGACACTTGACATCGCCCCTACTAAAGGCTTGTTTAAGCCATCTTTAAATCTTGACCAAACAGTCCAATTTTTGAAAGTGGCAAAATGAAAAAATATGCTCTGTTAATGGCAGCTCTCCTTACCGGGTGTGCAGGCGTACCGAAAGAGCCCATTTCCTCTGCTGTGCCTCACAGCACGGTAGGCACAACAGATTCATGGCTTGCCCAAGGCGATGCCACAGTCAAAAACCTTGCGGCCCAACGCCAGAACAAACGGCGCGCAAAAAATGTCATTCTTTTTGTTGGCGATGGCATGGGTATATCCACCTTAACGGCTGGGCGCATATATGAAGGGCAGCTTCGCGGCGAAACCGGCGAAGAAAACCTTCTTAGCTTTGAAAATTTCCCCTATTCTGCGCTGGTTAAAACATACAATGTTAATGCGCAGGTTTCAGATTCTGCGGGCACCGCTACAGCCCTTAACACCGGCACAAAAACCCGAATTGGCGTTATCAACACCGCCCCAACACACCCGAGCTACATTTGTAAGGGCATGGAAAAAGATGCCCCTGTCCCCCTTGCCTATTATGCTGAAAAAATTGGCATGAGCACAGGCGTTGTCAGCACAGCAGGCTTAACACATGCAACACCAGCAGCCGTTTATGCGCACAGCCCCGGCCGTACATGGGAAGCAGATGTCCATTTGACAGAAGAAGCCAAAGCCAACGGCTGCACTGATATTGCCTCTCAGATTGTTTCAGACATGGATGGGAACGGGCTTGAAGTTGCTCTTGGCGGGGGCCTGTCTCACTTTTTGCCGATTGGCGAAGCATCTGGCATTCGTGCAGATGGCAAAAATATAGCCAAAGAATGGACAGATGGCAGGCCAACAGCCAAATTTGTACAATCCAGTGCAGAACTCGCTGCCGTAGACCATGGCTCTACTGACCATCTTTTGGGCCTTTTCAGCGATAACCACATGCAATTCAACGCGATACGCCCGAAAGAGCAGCCCAGCCTTTCTGAGATGACGGAAGCCGCCATCAAAGTGCTTTCAAAAAACAAAAAAGGCTATTATCTGATGGTCGAAGCGGGCCGTATTGACCATGGCCATCATGCGGGTAGTGCTTTTGCCGCCCTCACTGAAACGGCTGCATTGTCTGCCGCTGTTAAAAAAGCGCTTTCAATGGTTGATACCAAAGATACCCTTATTTTGGTTACAGCAGACCATAGCCACACACTGACCATATCAGGGTACCCGAAACGCGGAAATCCTATTTTAGGATTGTCTTCCGCGCATGACATCCCTGAAAATGAATATTCTCTTGCAGAAGACGGCAAGCCCTATACGACATTAGGCTACCAAAATGGCCCAGGGGCAATCGCAGGCGAACGCAAGACACTGACCCAAGAAGAAGTTCTATCGCCAAGGTTCCAACAACAAGCGGCATACCCGCTTAAATCTGAAACCCATGGGGGTGAAGATGTTGCTTTATTCGCAGTTGGTCCATGGGCACACCTTGCGCGTGGCACCATTGAGCAAAATGTCATTTTTCATATTATGGACCACGCATTGGGACTTAGAAAACGCGCTGCCAAAAAGTAAAGTCTTTCCCAATATCCCGTAACCAAATACCCCATAAAAAAGGGCTGCATAAACATGCAGCCCTTTCTCACGACTGGATCAAACACACTGGGGATACATCAGTCTGCTTGATCGAGGATTTTTAGAGTAGCGCCAGTTGCTGAACGATTTTCTGCAACCTGACGACCAGTTACAGTTCCGACCCGCTGAAGCTTTCGTGCCTCTTCTGCGCTATTCGCTATGGCATAATTCATCCGTAAGGAAAAAGTAAGTTCTTCGCCTTCGTAACCACTTGGAAGCTCAGGAAAGTCCACCCGCTTCAGCGCACGTTTAGCGGCTGAATTTAAAATCCCGCTCCGATTTTTCTGTGTAAGTGTTGATTTTGTGATGTCACCTTCACGGTTCACTGTGATGTGAAAGACTGATGCACCTTCTCTATTTTGGCGATAAGCCGCCGTAGGATACCGCATGGCATTGCTAATCGTGTTGCTAGCTGATGTTGCCCAAGATTTCATGTCAGTGCTCTCGCCAGCATTCGCTGCCGTTCCAAAAGAGAAGCCCATCGCCAATACGGCCATTGCTGCAAGAGTTTTTTGTGTCTTTTTCATTTTTCTATTCCTCGCTTTAAATCCGCCTGTCGTGGCGTCGATAAGTAAAGAATAAGAAACATTGGCGATTTTAAAAGGTTCCCTGCGGCCAACAGACCGCATTATGCGATAAGTTGATAAGCCTTGCGGTGAAGTGTTTTCCCCGTAAGGTGAACGGATAAACCAAGTTAAACACACGGTAAACTTAAGTCTTAAAGTGCATGGAAAATGAGAATCGGCACTGTGCGGTAAAGGCCAGACGGCAAAAGCATACCGCCTGAAATGAAGGAGCCTATAAGGCGGGCCTTCTACCGATTACTCGGCTTCGTAACTTTCAATCGCAGCGCCAAGGCTTTCTGTCAGCTTCAAGCCTATCTCGCCACCATCACCGCTTACACGGCCTCTAATAACGGCACGCATCGCGTCTAGGTGGGCTTTGATAAGCTCCACTTGGCTGTCAGAAATTTCGCCAGCAACTGACGTAGTAAACCCATACAGGCTATCTGCAAATGATGTGATAAGCGGATAACCAAAAGTGCCACCCTGCCCTTTCATATCATGGGCCATATGGTTAATTTCTTCAAAACAGTCCCTGCGCATCTCAGGCGTATCAACACAGCGCCCATGCTGTTCCTGCAATTTCATAATGATGGAAGAAACCCAGTCTGGGTAATCTTCTGACATTTTACTTAGGGCTTCTTGTGCCGCTTCAAGTGCTTCAACAGAAATAGAGGCATTGCCGGGGGCAAGCCCAGCTGTTTTTTCTTTCAGCTTATTCTGGAAACGGTAAAAACGGACAATGACGGGAGTATTGCTAGCCACGGATAACCTCCACACCTTCACTTTTGTCAGTCAGAAGGCGGCGTTCTGCCCCTTTAATTTCAAGCTTTTGACGGCGTCTGTCAGGACCAAAAAATTCACTGGTATGAACAAACTGCCGGGGCCGTTCGATGATAGATACAAGCTTTTCACCGATATTTTTAATGGTAAAAGGCTTTGCTAAAATATCTGAAATGCCCATTTCCCGTGCCTGCTTAATTCGCTCTGGTTCCGTGTAACTTGTAATCATGACAAAGGGGACAAACCTGTTAGGGCTATCTTTATGTCGCCGGACCCAGCGCAAAAACATCATGCCATCAATGGGGTGCATATCCCAATTAGAGATCACAATATCAATATTTTGCACGCCAATTTTCATTGGCTCGTTTTTCACACGCTGCAAAAACGTAATGGCATCGCCACCATGCTCCACCGGGTATACATTGCCGACACCCAGCACTTTCAAAGAATTCACAAGAAGAGATCGTATAAATTGGCTATCCTCAGCCAAAAGAATATTCACTCGATCAAAATCATAGTCACTCATAAATTCGCCTATATAAAGCTATGATGTAGGTTAACCGTAAGTCTTCTTACTCTGGCGCAGTTAAAAACTCCAATGTTTTCACTACATTACAAAAAATCTTTATGCTCGAGCATTGCGTTCGTCAATAAACGCGGTCAGTTGCCCTAAGCGCACAGTCAGCTCTTTCAACGCTTTGCCGCGTTTAGGCTCAACTTGGCATAGAGCACCCATTTGCTCGGCCCTTTCGGCTTCCCGAGCTAACCTCCACGCCCCGATGCTCCGGGCGGCCCCTTTTAACTTGTGGGCCATTGTGTGCCAGCCGTCGGCACCGGACTGCTCCAGTTGCCTCAGATACCCCGGCGCATGGTCCATAAAAAGCCCTAATATCTGCCGCTCAAAGTCCGCATCTCCACCAGTAAATTCTTTCAAATGGGCTTCATCCAGCACCACGTGTTCATTCCAATTAGATTCCGTCCCCGCCATATATTACTCTGACTCTTAACCTATGCTTTATGCCAAATGCTCTACGATATTGCGCCCATCATCAGTCAGCTTACAAACCAGCCATGATGGGTCAATTGAGTTGTGATACCATGGCTTACACCAACCATGCGCAATACAAGCCCGAATCGTTTGTTCCTTGATTCGCTGCCCACTGTTATCAAACAAAGGTAATTTACCACCCGGCTCAGATACACCGCGCGCTAGATATCGTATTTGAGCATGACTCGGCTTGCTATGGTTGCTTTTGCCGCTAAACTCTTTTTTTCCTATAGTTTCAGCCATGTATGGCTCCATTTTATAGGTATTTATTATACTTCAGTTAACCAATATTGTCATATGTTCCCTAACGGGCGATTAATGCACAGTGTCTTGGTACTGGCATTTAAGCGATAAACTATCGTAATCATAAGGTAAACCTGTCCTTAAATCATGGGTAGCTAAGGGACCGCGATGTCAAAAGCAGAAATAAATTTCCCATCCGTGGAAAAATCAGTGGAAAACGAAGCCGTACCATCCGATGAAACGGCTGGCACAGCTGCCGCAGAGAGGGCGCAGGCCCGCAATATACGGCGGTTTGTCCCTGTTATCGTTGCGGGTGTGCTTAGTCTCTTATGGACAGCAGGCAGTTTTATCTTTCTAACAACTGCGGGCGAAGCCTTTAACAACACAGCATCCATCACTGATATTGCTGCCTTACTGGCTGGTTATACGACCCCTATTGCAATTTTCTGGCTCGTAGCTCTCGCCTTCCAGCGCACAGACCCCCTTTTGGAGCGCAGGCTTGCCATGGCGCAAAATCTACACCGCGCTATCTCCCCGGTTGAAGTGGCCGAACAGCGCCTTGCTGTATTGAACCGTACCTTGCGGAAAGAACTTGAAAGTGTTGATGCTGTGGCTGATTTAGCAGCCGACCGCATTGGCAATTTGGAAAATCGGTTTCAAGAACAAATCAGCAGTTTGTTTTCCGCCGCTGCTGACACAGAAGCCAGAACAACCAGTATTTGTGACCTGCTAGAGCGCGAGCGTAACGCCATTGGCGGATTAACCACAGATGTTGAAAGCCGTTTTAATGCGTTGGAAGCAATGGTTGGCCGTATTGCGGAAAAGCTTGAAAGCGCAGGCGAAAATGCGGCCAGCACAGCTGACCACGCCAAAGACCGCGTTGATGGCAGCCTGCAATCCTTCAGTAAAGCAACAGAAGAATTTGAAACACGGCTAGAAGTCGCTGGCGAAAAAGTAACAACCCATGCAGAGGGCGTGCAAAAAATAGCCATAGAGGTTGAAGAACGCCTGCTTGCCTCCACGGAAAATTCACAGAGCAAAATTGAGCGTTTCCATGACAGCGCAGTAGAACTGGAAAGCCGCTCTGCTGAATTGGCCGAGACAATGGTCAAGCAAGGGGTGCTCTTGGAAAATATGGCTGACCATGCAGCGACAGAATCCGCCAAAATCAACGCGACACTGAAATCTCATGTCGGTGAAGTCAATACAGCAGCCACTGAAGCTCTTGAGCATACAAAAGACGTTAGTGCTTCTGTGGCAGAGCAAGCCAAGGGCATGACCGAGCTTGTTTCAGAGACTGTAGAAAAAGCCAAAGCCCTACTTGATGAAGCTGGCACATCACTGGAGCAACATTGCGAAGCAGCGCTTACAACTAGCGAACAAGTGAATAAGCGCACGCTGGAAACCACTGCCGAAACTGGTGCTGCTATTACAGACCATGCCGAGCGTGCTGACAGATTGCTGTTGGATGGGCTGGACCGGGCGAAACAAGCCTTAAATTCAACCATGGATTCCATCACTGAGCATAGTGACACAGCCGTGCGTCAGGCCGAGGACACAGCCCTGCGCACCCTCCAGCATATCCGACAACTGCGGGCTGGGGTGGAAGACCAGATGGATGAACTTGCCAAAGCGGGTGCCGCCGTAGGGGAAAACCTTGCCCTCTCCGCCAATAGTATCGCGGATAAATCCACCGAGCTAACAGACACATCGAATATAATGGCAACAGACCTTTCAGCCATACAGGCCCAAATGACGATACAAAGCGATGTTATTGCTGATGTATTGAACGAAACCCGTATGAAACTGGCCCATCTGGAAAATGACCTTACAAACCAGCGTAATGTCTTGAATGCCACATCTACAGAAGCCGCAGACAGAGTAATTGAAGCCTCAGAGCGGTTTGCAAAACAGGGCCGTGCCCTGCAAGACACTGCCGATGACATACAAAACAACCTTGGCCATAAAAGTGGTGAACTTGTCTCCCTTATCGACCAAATAGGTGTTGTGGGTGAAACATCCCAAAGCCAGCTTGGGGTTGCAGTAGAGGACTTAACCAGCAAATCAAAAGATCTTCGCGAAGAATTGGGCGATTCTGGCGCGGCCTTAGGCGCTGCCGCAGAAGCCTTTGCCGGTGAACGCCAGATTATCCAAGAAGAAACCGACAGTGTTATTGGCGAACTCAACAAGGCATCTGACACCATGAGCCAAGAGGTTTCAAAGTTTGCTGACCAATCCATGGAAGCTGCCAACCGCATGGATGCCGCCAGCCAGCAATTGATGGACCAAACTGAGCGCGCCAATACAGGGCTTAAAAAATCCGTTGAAGAAGCCAATTTGGAACTTTCCGGTTCCATTGAAGCAATAAGCAACAAAGCCAATGAACGCATTACAGTTATGCAGGAAGACATGCAAAGCACCCTGTCTCGTGTTCTGACTGATTATCAGGAAACGGCTGATCAGGCCGAAAAGGAAAGTGCGCTGCTAGCCATGCGCCTTGGCACTCAATCCGACAAAATAGCCCAACAGGCCGAGCAGTTTATTTCTAAAACTGCTGACATTGAAAAACGCATCGCTGCTGCAACGAAAAATGACTTTGCGCGTACATCGCAGTTATTGATGGAAAGCCTGCAATCCGCATCCATCGATGTGCATAAAGCCTTGTCTGACGATTTGCCAAAAGATGTGTGGGATGCGTATCAGGCAGGTGACAAATCTGTCTTCATGCGCCGTACACTCAAAATTGGGAACAGGAAAACGCGCAAATCCATCGGTGAAAAATATCAGTCCAATAGTGAATTCCGCGAAAATGTCGTGCGCTATTGTCGTGATTTTGAAGGCATGATGGAACGGGCTATGATGGGCGATAAAGGCAACACCATGTCTGTGACGCTGGTTTCGTCCGACATGGGCAAACTCTATTTGTTACTGGGCCAATCCATCAAAAAATTTGGCTGATACGCCGAGTATCAAACGCATACGGGGAGCGCGGGGGAATTATGAAGTTACGGCATTATCTAACGTGCAGCCTTATCGCTGCCAGCGGGTTAGTCTCTGTTGCTTGTGGGCAACCTGAAACAGAGAAAACCGGCACTGCTAGCCCAGACGCAAGGCCGAGCACCCCTATTCAGTGGCGCACCACCAGCACATATCCTTCCACACTTCCTCTAATCGGTACAATGGGCAAGCGTGTAACTGTAGAAATTGGCAAAGTTTCTGGTGGTAATATCACCCTCAAGTTTTATGAACCCGGTGTGCTCGCGCCCCCCTTTGAAACATTTGATGCTGTTAAATACGGCGCTGTTGAAAGTGGTTGGTCAACGCCCGGTTATTGGGCTGGAAAAGAGCCTGCTTTGCAACTTTTCGCCTCTGTTCCTTTTGGACCATCAGCGCCAGAATATATGGGCTGGTTTGACTATGGTGGCGGCAAACAACTGTTTGACGAGATTTACCATACACACGGCATTCACAGCGTTATTTGCGGCATGACACCGCCAGAAGCTGCTGGCTGGTACAAAAAAGAAATGAAAAGCATTGAGGATTTCAAAGGGCTTAAAATTCGTTTCTTTGGGCTTGGAGCCAAAGTTTTAGAAGAAATTGGCGCTGCCCCTCAGCTCATTGCTGGCGGTGAAATATACCAAGCGCTGGAACTAGGCACTATTGACGCAAGCGAATATGCAATGCCTGTGGTGGATTATAATATGGGCTTCTATGAAGTTGCAGACCATTATTATTTTCCCGGTTGGCACCAGCAGTCCACTTTCTTTGAGCTGATGTTCAATTTGGATGCTTGGAACGGCCTTAGTGAAACCCAGCAACACCAAATAAATACGGCCTGTGCAGCCAATGTTCGCTACGGTATTTCGGAAGGCGAAGCCCTACAGCCGGATGCCATTGAAAAGCTGAAAACCAAGGGTGTTAAAATTCATATGTGGTCGCCGGAAATATTGGCCGCCCTTGAAACCGCATGGCGCAAAGTCGCCACTGACATGGCGGAAGATGACCCCAACTTTGCCCGAGTGTGGCAATCGCTGCAAACCTTCCGCGCTCGCTATAAAAGCTGGGGCGATATTGGCTATTTGAAAGAGTAATCAGTGGATTTTCTTTTTTCTATATCCCGGAAGCTTGAAGCCATAAGTACAGGTTTTGCACGGGTTTCTGTGTGGCTGATACTGGTATTGATGCTCGTGATCATTTCCGATGTTACCTTGCGGCGCTGGTTTGTCATTGGCTCCACCAAATTGCAAGAGCTTGAATGGCATTTACACGGCGCTTTATTTTTGCTCTGCCTAGGATGGGCCTATACTAAAAACGCCCATGTGCGCATTGAGTTATTTACGGAAAAATTCAGCAAAAAAAGAGCCGCTGCCTTTGAGATAGCAGGCTGCCTGTTTTTTTTACTGCCCTATGTCGCCGCCCTCTTGATTTTTGGGTATGACTATATGTCTTTTAGCCTTGAGTATAACGAGGCATCTGCATCAGCCACTGCCTGCCCGCCCGCTGGATTATAAAATCAGTCCTCGTCTTGGGCTTTTTGTTACTGGGTATTGCGGCTACGGCGCGCCTTTTGGAAAGCATTGTTTTCCTGTTTGGCCCGGCCCGCCTGTCTGAGCAAACCTATTTCGCCAAAGTGACTATAGAAACGGAGCCGAGCTAATGGATCTGTTCATTGAGCTGCTGCCATTTCTAATGTTCGCGGTTCTCATTCCCCTGTTGTTTTCTGGTTTTCCCGTTGCCTTTATTTTAGGCGGCGTTGGCCTTGGTTTTTGGCTGCTTGCTGTGGCGCTTGGTGTTGAAAGCCCTAACAGTTTTTTCCTTGTGGTTAGCCGTATTTACGGCGGGGTGGTCAGCAAGCTTGTGCTGGTGGCTATCCCCATGTTTATTTTTATGGGTACGATGCTTGAGCGCAGCGGCATTGCCCGTGAAATGCTCCATACCATGCAATATCTAACACGGCGTACACCCGGGGGGCTTGCTCTCTCGGTTACACTGCTTGGGGTGGTGCTTGCGGCCACAACAGGCATTATTGGTGCGAGCGTCGTGATGATGACACTGTTAGCCCTACCCGTCATGCTTGAGCGGGGCTATGATAAACCGCTAGCAACAGGTACCATTGCAGCGTCTGGCACGCTTGGCATTCTTCTGCCGCCGTCCATCATGCTGGTGGTTATGGCTGATTTGTTATCAACATCCGCTGGTGGGTTGTTTATGGCGGCAATTGGGCCAAGCCTTTTTCTTGCCATGCTCTATCTGCTGTACATCTATATCCGCGTTAAAATAAACCCTGCCTTAGCACCGACCCATACATCAGACGACGATAAGACAGAGCAATCTACTATGAGCTTGCTTGCTATCGCAAAAAGCTTCCTGCCCCCTATTCTGCTGATATTAAGCGTGCTTGGTTCTATTTTTGGCGGCTATGCCACCCCAACAGAGGCCAGCGGGGTTGGTGCATTTGGCGCGCTTTTGCTCGCCATAGTAAAACGCAAGCTGTCCCTGCCTATTATGCAGGATGTGCTCGAACAATCAGCGCTTACAACGACGATGATCTTCGGCTTGTTTGTGGGGGCCACGGCCTTTTCGTTCGTGTTTGCGCTGCTTGGCGGCCATGACCTTATCCTCCATGTAATGGAAACTACAGGCACAGGCCCATGGGCCACGCTGACGCTTTTGATGATTGTTGTATTTTTACTGGGATTTTTCTTCGACTGGATTGAGATAACACTGATTATCCTACCAGTGTTTGCCCCTGTAATTGCCTCGTTGGATTTTGGCAGCCACCTGCCAGACCCCAGCCTTACAGTGTCATGGTTCGCCATTATAATGGCCGTTAATTTGCAAACCAGCTTTTTAACACCGCCGTTTGGTTTTGCCCTTTTCTATATGAAAGGCGCAGCCCCTGCCGAGGTTAAGTTAAAGCACATTTACAAGGGTGTGCTGCCTTTTGTTTTGTTGCAGCTTGTTGGCCTAGCGGTGTTGCTTATGTGGCCCAAACTGGCTTTATGGCTGCCACTTTACTTAGCCCAATAGAAACTCTCACAGGCTAGAGCGTATCCGTCTCAACAAGAGCCATTTCCACCCACTCCTCCTAGCCAACCACCCCACAGCGTATATCCTAGCGGGTGGTTGGCTAAGAGGAGTGGGTCGGTTTAGGCAGTTCCATATCCACAAAAAAAGGGGCCCAACCGAGCCCCTTTTTTATCAGTATTTACCAAGCATGACAGTCATGCTTGATGTATTAATTTTTAGTCAAACCGGTATGTCATGCGCACACCAACTTGGCGCGGTGTCAGGATATTCACCTGATACGAACGCACAGTTGCACCTTCAACAGTTTGATTACTCAGGCGCGTGCTTTGCACACCTGTTTCAGCATATGTATTGAACATATTGTCTACATACAAAGTCGCTGTCCAATTTTCAGCATCATAAACAACAGAGGCATTGGCGACACCAAAACCATCTAATGTGCGGCTGAAACCACGTGCACCTGTTCTGGAAAGAACATTACCTTGCACTGCATAGCTGACGTTGTAATGCAGTGAATTGCCGTTTTCCAACGGCTGGTCATAATTCGCAAAGATCGAGAATTGTGTCTCAGGTGAACCCGGCAAGCGGTCTCCATCTTCTCCATCCTCAAATCTGGTAGCAAAACCACCATCTGTTACGATGGAGCGAATTAAAGACGGCACATCCGCTGTTAACTCAGACTTCGTATAACTGAAGGCACCACGCAGGTTAAACCTGTCAGTTACGCGCCAACTACCGCTGACTTCGATACCTTTTGATTCAGCACCATTTGCATTGATGGTAATAGGAATACTGGCATTCACAGTGGCAGAACCAAGCTGTGGGTCATCCCATTTAACAAGATAGATGGCAGTATTGAAGGTAACAGCACCATCCAACAATGTGGTTTTCAAACCAAGTTCATAGTTTGTTGTTTTGTCAGGGCCATATGAGCGCTCGTCAAATACAGCAACATCACCAGAGTTTGGTCCAAATGTTTGGCCCGGTGCAAGCGCACAGGCACCCTGTTGGCCGTTCGGGTCAAACTCTGCACAAGGGCCAATGCCATTTGAATTACCAATCCGGTATCCTTGGCTAACAGTTGCATACAACAGCATATCATCGTTGAAAGCGTAAGATGTATTGATTTTAAAGAGCGTGCCACTGTCTTCCTGCCCAGAATCTGGGTCAAAGTCTAATGCCTCAAGTGCATCAAATGTAGGAATGGTAAAGCCCGGATCAAACAGCGGGAAATCAACTAAAC
Source organism: Kordiimonadaceae bacterium (assembly GCA_016765035.1). Taxonomy (GTDB): domain Bacteria; phylum Pseudomonadota; class Alphaproteobacteria; order Sphingomonadales; family Kordiimonadaceae; genus Kordiimonas. The sequence continues at coordinate 23,712 of JAESQS010000110.1, forward strand.
TTAGTGTTTTAAGTTCATATTCATAATAACGGCCACCAACCGTTACTTGCCAGTCGTCAGTAATTTGGTAAGAAATTTCACCAAAAACTGCTTTTTCAACAAGCTCTGAAGTGTCGCTTGAGAAATATTCCAAATCATCAGGACGGTCAAAACCTGCAAAGGCTGCATAGCCTGGTGTGTATTCGGCAGATGTGCCTACAGTATTAAACTTGTTATAATACCCACCAATAATCCAGCTAAGGTCAGAATCATTCGTTGAAACCAAACGAATTTCTTGGTTAAAGAATGTTTCTTCCAAATCTTCCCGTGTACGTGATGTAAAGGTTGGGAAGCTTTCATATGAATATTCAAGGCTGATCAACAAATCAGTCTGGTCTCGTTGACCATTCACTGTAAATTTGCCAATGCCCGTAGCAGAAGTAAGCTCGGCAAAGCCAAGGTCTGCGGTGATTTCCAGTGCAAGAAGTTCATTTTCCTGCTCGTCTGGCTCAAGCACACGGCTGGGAGATTCGTACCTGCCAGTCCTGCGGTGACCAAGGCGACCACTGGTTGGTCGGCCTTCATTATCATTATTTTGGAAATAATAGGTTAAAGTGGCATCAAAGGCATCTGCTGGTTTCCACCGCAAAGCAACACGGCCTGAAAGCGATTCCTGACCATTAGCATCTTTAACAGGGCTGAAGTTTTCAGTTTCAGACAGCGGTGCATCAGGCTCAGAAACACCAATATTAGCAACAACATTTGTATAATCAATGAAGCCTTTGTCATTCAAAAAGTCCATTGAAGAGCGAATAGCCAGTGTTTCACTGATTGGAATATTCACTGTGAAACCAATATCACTGCTAAGGCCGCTACTTTCCGAAGTAAGGTACGTATCACCGCGGACTTTAACCATCATGCCATCAAAGTTTGGCTTGTTGGGAATATAGCGAATTGCACCGCCCAGTGTACCAGCACCATATAGGGAGCCTTGTGGGCCAAGCAATGTTTCAACTCGGGCCAAATCATTCAGCTTCAAGTCGATATTAATGGGTACTTCACCAAGATACGTGGCAACTGTTCCGCCATTATCTTCAACTTCTCCCTGACCAAGGCTATCAGCATTCAAGCCCCGAACAATAATCCGGTTACCCATCCGGCCACCGCGATTAATAGCATTAATGCCGGGCACAAATGCGAGAACATCTGTAATGTCTTTAAAGCCCTGCTCTTCAAGTTGTGTACCACTCATGGCGGCAATGTTAATGGGCACATCCTGAACTGAAGCTGCACGGCGCGTTGCGGTAACTATAATCTCATCAAAAGTGCCAATATCGTTCGCGTCTTGTGTTTCCTGCGCGGCAGCAATTTCACCAACGCCCATTGATGCCATACAAATGGCAACTGCACTGGCAGACCGTTTTAAAATACTTTTATGGTTTATAACTGGCTTCATATGCCCCTCCATGAACCCATGCTGTCTCCCACACAGGTATAATTTCCATTCATCCTCGGTCGGGTACCAACATCTTTGGCCCATCAACCGGGATAACCCCCATAATATGCGTGCTAAGGAAAAGTCTGCGTCAACTCAAAGGTATGACCAACTATAAACTGAACGAAAATTATATGTTTAGGGTATTTTTCTATAAACTTATTGCCAAAATGCCGCACAATTGCCTAAAAATGCATAGTGCGCAGTGATATATACTGTGCCAATCAAGCAAAGGTCCTTCTTTTTGATTGAAATACTTAAAAAAATTAAATCTAAAAGATATGAAGAAGCCCATAAATTATGCATCGACTTAATTCATAAGGATGTGAATGATGCCCGTGCTTATTATGGGTTAGGCATCATTACTTTTGATCATAAGAATTTTACCAAAGCCGCTGAGCTTTATGGCAAAGCAACAGAGCTAGAACCAAAGCGCGCAGCTTTTTGGGCGGCATATGGGAAGACCTTGTCACTATTAGGTCGTCAAAGCGAAGCTCATACTGCCATCGAAAATGCGGCCAAGCTCCCTATTCAGGATGCTATAACAGCCGATACAATAGCTGTTGTCTATAGCAGAACAGGGTTTCATGAGCGCGCCATACCCTTTTTTCAAAAAGCCATAGCGCTCGACCCCCAACCTGCCAATTTCTATTATAACCTTGGGTCTTCCTTGCAATTTTCAGGGCGTTTCGAAGAAGCAGCCGAGGCTTATCAAAGTGCAATTTCGCGGGAACCAAACTCCTATAAAGCCTATTCTGGGCTTGTTGCGCTTCGTAAGCAAACCAAAGACACCAGCACATTAGAAAAGCTAACAACCCTGTTTGAGAAAAACCATAAAGATGCAGATGCCACGCTGCACTTGGGGCACGCCATTGCCAAAACATACGAAGACCTAGGTGAACACGACCAAAGCTTGCACTGGCTAACCCGTGCCAAGACGATGAATGCTGCTAAATTCGCTGTGGATATACAGGCGCAAAGCGCCCTTTTTGAAGCCTCTAAAAAGACCTTTACTGCAAAGAGCAGTGAGGACACTGATTTTGACACAAGCGCGCCTATATTTGTCGTTGGATTGCCGCGTACGGGCACAACACTGGTAGACAGAATTTTATCTTCTCACCCGGAAGTGACCGCCGCAGGGGAAACCAATGTTTTTGCAGGCTTGGTCAAGGGGGCGACACAAACAACAGACAATATGGTGTTGGATGCTAAAACACTGCTTGCGGCAACCTCTGTAAACATGGCCCCAATTGGCAGGCATTATGTGGCCAACACCAAAGCGCTCGCCCGCGGTGCACCGCGTTTTACAGATAAAATGCCCTTGAATTTTTTCTATGCAGGGCTGATCCACAAAGCGCTGCCCAATGCACGTATTATTGTGTTACGCCGTGGGGCTATGGATAGCTGCATTAGCAATTACCGGCAGTTATTTTCCACGCAATATTCCTATTATAACTATACATATAACTTGGAAAGTACGGGGCATTTTTACCGGGGCTTTGATGACCTGATAGCCCATTGGAAAGCGACTTTACCAGCCAACCGTTTCATGGAAGTTCACTATGAAGACATTGTCTTTGATCAAGAAGCCCAAACGCGGAAGCTGCTTGAGTTTTGTGACTTAAGTTGGGACGAAGCCTGCTTGCGCTTTCATGAAAATGATACACCTGTTTCCACCGCCAGTTCGGTGCAAGTGCGCCAACCACTTTATGCCGGGTCTATTGGACGCTGGAAAAAATACAGCACAGGCCTGACATCCCTCAGAAAAGCCCTTGGGGATCTGGCAGAAACCTAGATCATATCCGTTTTAATTTCATCACCAGCCATAAAAAAAGGCGCACAGGGCGCCTTCATTATTCATTGTAAATCGGCCATATCCGCCGGGTCTTTCCTTAAGGAGCGCTAGCCGCAGATGGTTCTACTTTTTGCAGCTTGCCAGTTAGATAATCCAGATTTTCTGTATCCACACTATCTTCCACGCTGGTAAGCACCCGTTCAATCATCAGCTGCTTGAATGTCTCTCTGTCGTCGCCGCCTGTCAGAACCATTTCATCAGCGACATCCAGCGCTGCCCGCGCCATGCTGAAAAACTGTTGGGGCATTTTTGCGGCATCAAATAGGCGTTGTAGCCCCAAGTTGCCTTTATCATGAACAAGGGCATAGGCATTTAGGACTGGAATACCAACCCGTGCAGCCAAAGCCACTTCGAAGAAAGTTGTGTCGCCAAGGCAAAGCGCCCGCAACATAAGTGTTGGTGTCAGCCGCCCATTTTCGTGCAACTGCTTCACAAGTTCTTCTACAGTCGAGCGCGTTTCGCCTTCTGCAAGCGAAACAATTGCTTTTTCCCGGCTGCCAAGAAGCAAGTCACTTGCAAGCCCCGGTGACACTTCATGGTGCGTCATAATATGGTCCCGTAGCTGCTCGGACACTAATGTCACCAGCCGTTCAGCAACACCGATCGGTAGTTCGCTTCGCTTCGCCAAAGGTTGGTTCACCAGCTCATTGTCGCCGTATTTATCGAGGACTTTGTCTAAAGTGCTTTCCTTAAGCACTGCCCCTTCATTGCTAACCAGTTTTGCAACGGCTATTTCGTCACCGCTTTCAACAAGCGCATCGGCCAGCCCTTCAGAAACACTTTCCCTGCCAGCAACTGCCTGCTGCACACTGGACCCACGGGTGCGTACCAGCTCTATCAAATCGCTATCTGTTAAGACGATAGAAGTTTCAATGAAGGGCATTGCCACTTCATCTACATCTTTGGCAAGAGACTGCGCCACATCATGCGGAACTTCGGGGTTATCTTTAAGGCTGTCGGCCAGAGCATGACGTACACGCACTTCAGCATCTTTCAGCATGTGCCGAAAAATACTTTCCGCTAAAGATCGTTCTTCTGCTGTCAGACTGGCGTTACCGAAGGTCGCAGCTACTTTTACTGCCGCCGCCGCACGGTTTTCACCATTAGGGTCTTGAAGAAGTTTAGAAACATCTGCGCTTGATAATATAGTGCTGTCCGACAAGGGCTACATCCTGTTACATGAGTGTTCAATTTACACGCTAAGGCAAACTGGTTAACCGTAAGTTAAATTATACTGCGTATTTTTTCTATTAGTATACAATGTTTACGGTATTTTAGATAGGTTTTCATTGAGCCAGAGCCAAATAACCGTTAGCATACCGCATATATTTAATCGGGTAGTTTCACTGCCCAAAGGGTAATCTAGAAAAGTAACAGCACAATTTCCAACATATTGTATTCGGGGGAATAACATGAAACGCCTCATGGCATTTTTGGCATGTTTTTTATTGGTGTCACAAGCATCAAACGCAGCCACAATTCAAGACGACCTTACCATAGCACTATGCCAAAACGGTATAACTGCAGAACAATTACCAGCTAATCTTGCGGCTGAATTGGCAAAGATAACCAGCGCTGGCAGCAGTTTTATGTGCCCGGTCGCAGAGCCAACTTTTTCTGATTCGGTCAATGCCGTTATGGCACCGATCAGTAAATTCATCTCAGACATCGTCTTTTTTGGTGCCCCAATGGGTTGGCTAATTGAAGGCGCCCCTGATTTACCGCTCATTGCTATCTGGCTTATTGGCGGGGCTATCTTTTTCACATTCTACATGGGCTTCCCCAATATTTGGGGCTTTAAGCAATCCATGAGAATTGTAAAAGGCACCTATGACGACCCTAATGACCCTGGTGAAGTCACCCACTTCCAAGCCCTTTCTGCCGCTGTTTCAGGCACAGTGGGTTTGGGGAATATAGCAGGTGTCGCCATTGCCGTTTCAATTGGTGGGCCGGGCGCTACATTCTGGATGATACTAAGTGGCCTCTTTGGCATGACCAGCAAATTTGTTGAATGTACACTTGGTGTTAAATACCGCGAGATTGACGAAAACGGTGTGGTTTCCGGTGGTCCCATGCATTATCTTTCAAAAGGATTAGCAAACAGGGGCCTGCCCAGCCTAGGCAAAATTCTAGCAGTGCTGGCTGCTATTATGTGCATTGGTGGCGCTTATGGTGCTGGTGCCATGTTCCAAGTAAACCAATCTGCTCTCCAGTTCACAAACCAGATAACAGCCCTAACAGGCGGCAATGAAAGCTTCTTCTTCGGTAAGGGCTGGATTTTCGGTATTATTTTTGCTGCTGTTGTCGGCTTGGTTATCATTGGCGGCATTCGGAAAATCACCCATGTGACAGAACTTTTGGTGCCTATTATGGCCATCATTTATATTTCTGCGTCTCTGGTTGTGATCTTGGCTCATTTCGACCAAATCCCATCAGCCATTGGCCAAATTATAAATGGTGCTTTCACTGGCGAAGGTGTTCAGGGCGGTATTATCGGTGTATTGATACAAGGCTTGCGCCGCGCTTCCTTCTCGAACGAAGCGGGCCTTGGGTCTGCCTCCATTGCGCACGCTGCAGCAAAAACCAAAGAACCTGTGGCAGAAGGCCTTGTTGCCTTGCTAGAGCCATTCATCGACACAGTTGTTATATGCACAATCACTGCGTTGGTTATCATACTCACGGGTTCGTTTGATCCGGATGCGTCCGGCACAGCGGCTGGTATTGCACTCACGTCAAATGCCTTTGGCAGCGTGATTAGCTGGTTCCCATACATTCTCACCATTGCCGTGATTATGTTTGCATTCTCAACGTCTCTTACATGGTTCTACTACGGTCAACGCTCCTTCCTGTGGCTCGTAGGCGACAAGCCGGGGGCAGATTTCCTGTTTAAGCTTTCATACCTGCTGACACTGGTTATTGGCTCCGCCATGTCCCTTGCACCGGTTATGGATATGGCAGATGCCTTGCTTCTCGCGATGGGTATTCCAAACATCCTAGGGCTTATCTTGCTACGCAAAGAAGTCAAAGCCATGCTGATTGATTATATGGCCCGCGTGAAGTCTGGCGTGATTAAACCCTATGTAGATAAAGGGTAACTTTGGCTCAATTCAGCCCGGAAAGAGGGCGTTTTGGCGCGAACTTATTGCATTAGGTTCATCCTACATTAAGTAGAAAACAGCTAACTGGCGGACATGGTTCCGCCAGTTTCAGTATTTAAAGCACTATGTGGCTCAGGGGAAAGACTTCCGTGTTAAAACACCAGATACTATTAGCCCCTATTTTATGGGTCGCGGCAAGTATGCTGACGCCGCAGGTTCTTGCTGCACCGAAGGAAACCGGTTTTTCAGAATCGGGGGACGCCGCCAAGGGGCGCAGAATCTTTAACCGCTGCAAAGCCTGCCATAACTTGACGGCAACAAACCGCACGCGGCTCGGCCCTAATCTAGACTCATTATTTGGGCGGCAAGCAGGGTCTGCACACAATTACAAATTCTCCAAAGCACTGGCAGAAGCCACATTCAACTGGACAGAAAACTCCCTGAATGAATGGCTGACAAAGCCAAACACGTTCCTTCCGGGGAACAAAATGCAGTTCGCAGGCATTCGGCAAAAACAAGATCGCAATGATTTGATCGCGTATTTACGCCAAGCTACTGTATCAAGTACCAAGAAAAAATAAATTAGGCGGTGAGGCAATAAAATGAAAAAACTACTAGCAGTGATAGCAACAGCGTTTGCATTCAGCACATCAGTCGTCTCGCAAGATAAAGCGCTCGATGACCCAAGTGGCGCGATTGCCTTCATCCAAGCTGTGTCTGATGATACAGTTGTAGCTTGGAGCGACAGCAAACTAACGAAAGCAGATCGTGCGACAGCGTTTCGCTCTATTTTCCGCGAAGCAACAGATATCAACCTTTTGGCTCGCGGTATGCTTGGCCGCCACTATAAAACCATCAGCGTTGAAGAGCGTAAAAGCTATATGGCAGCCATGCGCGATTATATCGTTGCTGAATTTGACAAACGCATGGAACAAGTGGGCTTTAAAACTCTGGAAGTCTATGGCACCCGCCCCGCTTCTGGCAGGCGCGGCCACATATTTGTGCTGACGAAGATTAAACGCGAGAAAGGGGAACCAATCCTTGCCGATTGGCGTGTCCGCAAGAAAAAAGGCGCTTTTCAGATTGTTAATCTAGACTTTGAAGGCATCAACCTAATGATCACCAACCGGGATTTATTCTCAGCCAAAATAAAATCTGGCGGCATAGATGGCCTGATCGAGTGGTTGAAACGGCAAACCAATGCCCGTAAGCACTAGCCAAAAGTAATACGTCAGAAGAGACATCAATTTACGCTTATCTGAGTAAAAAAGGCGAGGACAGCAACTTTATCCTCGCCGCTACTGGCTCGATCGTTTCCGTTTTAGGAAGAAGCAAGTCCACCCACTCTCTGTACTAGCCCTAGGCCCACCAATAAGGGCTAAGTCTTCTCAACCTTACAGTCCAGCCCCAAACTGCCTGCTGTATTATAGAGAGCAGCCTCTAGCGCTATAAACCTGTCTGCGGGGATATTGGTAGCGATCCGCGTTCTATAATCAAATCCCCCTTCTATGCTAACGCGCCGGCTGCTCATGCGTACAATATTGGCGTTATAGTCCACAAGAACATCACTGAGCCGAGACACAAGGCCCGGCTGGTCCCCTCCTGTTACTTCAACCACATGGGTAATTTCACCGCCCTGCCCGCGCAATAGTTCAAACGGAAAGCTGCTTACAGTGATTCTGGCCCCTTCCAGCAAATTAATCGAGTTTAAGCCTGATTCAATTTCCTCTGTCTGGCTGCCTGCACTGAATTCCGCAACACACGAGAATTCAAACCCTTCCCCCAACACAGCATAGGAGCAATCCGCAAGGTTTGCCCCAGTTTCAAATAAATAACCAGTAACCGCAGACACAACGCCCACCCGGTCTTTCCCTGTTATTGAGAGAAGGTACGTATCAAATTGTTGCTGGTTCATAATAAACTCCTAAGAAATGGGTGACGAATTGATCTGAGTTTGATAAAAAACAAACACTCTAACAACCCTATAATTTTTATACAGGATCCCCAATCAATGGCAGACGAACAACTTCTTCATCTTGTTTTTGGTGGCCAAGTGGAAGACCCACAAGCGCTAACATTTAAAGATACCAGCAAAGTTGACATTGTAGGTATCTACCCAAGTTATGCTGAAGCCGAAACCGCTTGGCGCAGTGTCAGTCAGTCTAATGTAGATGACGCGCTGACAAAATATGTGATTGTACATCTCCATAAACTAATGGAACCACACTAAACCGTAGCTATATTACTTAGCTACAACACCGGCCCACGCCCCCTACCCAACCACCCGCTAGGATAACTGTGGGGTGGTTGGGTAGGGGGCGTGGGCCGGTGTTGTACCTTAAACCCGATATACTTTAAGTATACTGGGTTTAATTTAATGCTTTATCGGCAAGTAGCTTCATGTCCGCAAAATAGCTGTCGATACCGGCATTTATAGTCGTGCCACTGGTATCATAGACCCCCATACGACCATGAATAACCCTTCTGGCCTCAGCTTTGGAGGCGGGAAGGGTGCGGGATAGTTCAAGTCTTATAAGTCTGGCCAAGCCGTCAGAATTGATGGGGTGGTTCATATAGTACCTGCTTCTTTCAATAGTAATACCTCCTACACATATCTATAACCTAACCATGTCGGGGTAATGTCGGAACGATGTCGATTTTATGACAATCGGCCTCATTGTAGCTGAAACACCGTTAAAAAAGACTTAGGAACACCCATACCCCCCTAAAAATGCGCCCAATACGCCTTTTTACCATAATATTACCGCATGATTATTGACAATAAGCTCAGAAATCCCTATTTGAGCCTCCAGTAAAGGAGCCTACACATGATACCGCATACGCCAGTAATAGATAAAAACGCACATTTCACGATTGGACAAGTGGTTCAACACCGTGTCTTTGCGTTCCGTGGTGTCATCTTTGATGTAGACCCAGAGTTTTCAAATTCTGAAGAATGGTGGGAAAGCATCCCTGTGGAAGTGCGCCCGGAAAAAGGGCAGCCTTTTTATCATATTTTCGCTGAAAACGAAGAGAGCAGCTATGAAGCCTATGTGTCGCAGCAAAACCTGATACCAGACACATCCGATGAGCCGGTGAACCACCCTGAGGTGCCTGAAATGTTTGGGGAACTTCATGAAGGCAAATATGAGCTTATTTCGCTCCTGCCACACTGACAAATCTACAAATCCCAACA
>JAESQS010000011.1 GCA_016765035.1 Kordiimonadaceae bacterium
AGCACACCCCTGCGGCGTGGACTGGCTATAAATCACTCAATTGAGGAGACCATAGCTGGCACATCGGATTTTTGCAAATTAGGCCGTTCGGGAAGATAGTGATTGGAGGCAGAAATCCGAGCGCTCGGACCAAAACTAAAGGGAGCCTATGCACGCTCCCTTTAGTTTTGGTCCGAGGCCTAGTTAAACCTAGCCCTATCTGCAGGAACTCTGCTCAGCAAACGACTGGAATTGGAATTAGTCAGTTCCCACTATTACCACCGGTATCGCCACTGTCTGCATCGCCAAAAACAGCTTCGGCATCCGACTGCGTGTCTTCACCACCGGCAAGGTACCGATAGGAAACAGACAAAAAAGTGACGCCGACCATCATAAAATAGACTGAGGAAATCACAGAGATGGCTCCGTAGAGCGCCAGCGTAGCAACATTCGAATTGATGGCCGACATAGAGGAATACTGCTGCACGCTCAGGTCATTTCCAGAAACGAGACCGGCAATAAACCAAAGAATGCTAACGACAATTGTTGTCACCACGCCAATAAGGAAAAAACCCCAAAATAGACGCCAACAATTACCCCGCGTTATCGCCCATGATGTTTTCCAGGGTTCTGATTGCGATAGAGCTACTGCCGGGAACACCAAGGTGGACCTTAAGTACACAAACGTAAATAAGCCGCAGCCCAAAAACACAACCCAAATAGACCCGAATGCCCTACCCCCAGTCCTCCAAATGCCCAATCCATAAACGCCACCGAAAATCACAACAGCGAAAAGTCCAATAAGTAGTGCGTAAAGAACAAAGTGTATTTCACGCCTGCCAAATTTGAAATAGATAGAACCACTCGGACTTTCCCCAAGCAACACTCGACGGTGCCAGACAACAGCAATCATAACGTATAGCAATGCCTGACAAATCAGGGAAACCCAACCAATCCCCCCGGATATTGAAATTCCAGTGAGACCACCAACAGATGCCCCCCGCTCATTTGTGTCCCAAGGCACCACACCCAGTTCCAAAGCGGACAAAAGGACGAGTGGAAACCAAGCCGCTTTCACCAAGTCAACAAAATGAGCATATGACCCTCTGAGAACTTCGGACACAGTCTCTATCACTGGCAATTTACGCTCTTGAACAAAACCCGACATTAAAAATCCCCCACATTATGTCCGAGAAGTACATACTAAAACGTCTAGCCTATCAAGCGATTGCGAGGATAGAAAAAGCGTATTTGGTGCGGCCAACTGGTGCCTCGTTTAATGCCGATTTGACCATTTGAGAAATACGCCGGTACGCAGAAATCTGAGGTCGTACCCACAAATAAAAAGGGAGCGTATGGTACGCTCCCTTTCAAGGTCTCTTGGGTCGATACCCTTGCCGACCACGCTGACTATAAATACAGACAGGTGTTTCAACAGGGCATCTAGAGATCACAATTTTTCTTCACCAAATACAGCTTCCGCGTCAGTGGCTGCGTTCACATCTCCCGACAGGTGGCGATAGCAAACGGACAGATAGGTGATACCCACCATCATAAAGTAAACTGAGAAAACCATCGACGTCACTTGGAACGTCATGATTGTACTCATGTCAGATTTTTCTGAGAAAATTTTGAGGTATTCCTGCACACCTAATTCTCCGCCACCAGAAACAAGACCAGTGATTATGAACACAATGGCAAACACAATGAGCGCGACCAGGCCAATTAGAAAAAAGCCCCAAAACAAGCGCCAACAATTACCCCGAGTTATCGCCCAAGACGTCCGCAGTGGTTTGGATTGGGATACAGCCACTGCCGGAAGCACCAAAATAGACCTAAGATAGACAAACATAAATAGAATGTAACCAACGGGCAGTATCACAGTGCCAATAAGTCCGCCGCCAACTGAAGCTGTAGCAAAAGTTAATCCAAAAGCACCGCCCACTATGACAAAAGCAAAGACCCCGATAAGGAGGAGATAAAGAATAAAAAATATTTCGCGTTTGCCGAACTTCAAATAAATCGGACCTGTCGGATTTTCGCCAAGCAGCACCCTACGGTGCCAAACTACAGCGATCATCGTGTATAAAAATGCCTGAACAATTTGAGCCACTAAAGCGATACCCAAAAACTCTCCCATATCAGATGGATTGAGTGCAGCGGGGTCCACCATAGTTGGCGTCACGTATACCGCCCCCAAGCTAACCCCAAACAATAGTATGAGGGGAAACCACGCGATCGATATCAAATTGAAAAAATGAAGAAATGAGCCCCCAAGAACTTCGGAAACAGTCGCCATCACCGGTAGTTTACGATCTTGAACAAAATCAGACATAGGTATCCCCCAAATATGCTAGGAGGGACTACACACTAAAATACTCATCCTATCAAGGGGCAATGTCCTTGCATCATTATGCCCGCGTCCCTGCATCTTGGGACAAGCGTCGATAGGCGATTGAGAGAACGGCGACATTGACGACCAGTGCGAAAATGGTCAGCAGTGAGATGATGATGTTGATGATCAATATAACTTCAGCGGCCCCTAGCCCGATAGCCAACAAGAGCGACTCAACCACGGCCTTCACTATGCCCACACCAATGAATATTATGAGGCTACTCAGCAACATGGTTCCCAGCAAGCGCCAAAAATTCCCTTTGGTCATGTTGATGACTTGGCCTGCATTCACGCTTTCCCCAATAGCGACCGCAGGCAACAGCAAGCTCAGGCGCACACTGAAATGAAACCCTACCAAGAGCAGTACATTCCCCAGTATCTTGTAGGTAATCGACCCATTTTCTGGTTGGCCTGTTGGCCCAATTCCAGCCATCATGCTTTGGATGTTGTCGCCAGGGAGCCCGCCTGACATCACAATGAAAAAAATTCCTGGCAACAAGAGCACACCCAGCATGATCGTTATTAGGACGTAGCGCGCCTCGGGTCGGCCAAATCTAAAGGTCGCGAGTTCTGTTGGTGCTTCACCCGTCAGAATTCGACGGTGCCATGCAACGGCCATCATGGCCGATAATATGAACAAGGCTATGAATGCCACGACCAATAAGAGGGTTGGTTCAAGTGCACCAGCGGTTTGCTGGCTGATGTACACGTTAAGTACCACGTACAACAAGGTCGGCAACCAGACGATGCGCACCATATCGTTGAAATGAAAATAGGCACCTTGCAAGGCTTCTTTGACAATTTCGATTACGGGCAGTTTTGGCGGCGTCATATTCTCAGACATTTATTACTTCCCAGCCTTTTGTTTGAAGGCTGTATTTTGAGGCTGCAATTCATAGGCTTTTAGAAAATCGTTTTGGGCCGCCTCTGGCTCGCCGCGTGCTTCTAAAATAGCGCCGCGCAC
>JAESQS010000111.1 GCA_016765035.1 Kordiimonadaceae bacterium
ATGAGGCCTGCAACTGTGGCTGAGATCATAAAGCTGATCTTTAAGGCAAAGCCAGCAATCAGGCTTTCATCCTCTTTCTTTGCTTTGGGGATGAACCGCTGCAATGCCGTATTCATGGCGATTTGGGTTAGCGCGGTTGTTAGCTTGACGTAACTCCATAGTACAGCAAACAGGCCGAATGTCGCCGTGCCATAAAACCACGAAAAAGCAATGAAGGAGGCTGCTTCAATAAGCGCGCCCATGCGTCCCAGAAAAACAAACCCGGCGCCGCCTGCTACGCGGGCTTTATCACGTGCACTAATGTTAGGCATCGTCGGTGGTACGCTTTATATTCTGAGAAGGGATGCGTGTGCCTTCTTCCGTATGGAATAAGACTGCGTACCCCACCAATAAAAATAGTAAGAAGGGTGCCCATGAGGCCAGTAGCGGTGGGGCTACACCAAACTTGCCCATAGCAAGCATGAAATTATCCGCCACAAAGAAACTGAAGCCAAGGGCCATACCAAAGACAAGCCGTACGGCAAGGTTACCAGCTCTATGCACGCCAAAGGCTGCAACGGCTGCAAGAAGCGGCATTAAAAGTGTGGAGGCAGGCGCAGCCAGTTTTTGGAGAAAGCTTGCCATCAAACGGCCCGTTGGCAGGTTTTGTTTTTCCAGCCTCTCCATGGCGCGCCAAAGTTCGGGAAAGGAAACATGCTCAGCGTTCACTGACAGGGCCATAAAGCGGGCAGGTTTAATCCGCGTAGGCCAGTCTACCACGCTTTTTACTGTAAGCTCATGAGTTAGGGCATCAAAGCGACGTACTTCGTGCAGTACCCATTTTCCGTCCTGATACCAAGCAAAGTCCGCCCGTACCATTGCGAGCATTTTTTTGTTTTCGTCTCGTTCAAAGATTGACACTCTATCAAGAGCCAGTCGTTCACCCACTGCATTGACGGCCTCAGCCAATATCATGTTCAAATCTTCCTTGACCCAAACACGGCCGGCCAAGTTGGCATTAGCTGGCAAGTCAACTGCATACTCATGTTCCTGCCAATATTCTAACTCGGCATTGCCTCGTACAACAACGGTTTCATTGAAGGTAAAATGGGCAATTGCAATAAGAAAGGAAGCTAGTCCAAGAGGCAACAGAATGCGGTGGGAAGATAGCCCACTGGCTTTCATGATGATGACTTCGCTGTGCTGGTTAAGTGTGCCCAGAGTAAGCAATGTAGCAATAAGGGCTGCAAAGGGCGCGAATTGGGAAATAAGCTGGGGAGCCCGCAGTCCAACATAAGAAGCAAGGGAATACCATGACGACCCGTCAGCAGCTAAAATTTCGTCGGACACTGCGAGCAGGTCAAGAAACTGCAAAATTGCAGTAAGCTCCAGCAAAATGCCAATGAAGCGGCTAATGTGCATTTTGCCCATATAGATTGCAAGTGTACGCGACGGTACAAATAAGCGGCGAAGCTGTCGAATATCCATTAGTCGCTGACCCCCATTAATTTTCGGCCAACAGTTCTGATCGGCCCACTGATAGCTTCCCAGAAAGCGTCGATAAGAGCAAGAGGTTCGCCACCAGCCCTGTAGGCTGCGACACGGAAGAAAAACAGGCTGAGTAAAGCAAATGCGCCATATAGCACCCAAATGGTAGCATAAGGCGATGCGCCGCCTTAAACCGCAGTTTCCATGCCTTCCATAAACTCATTATAGACAATAAGCAGGGACAATCCGATGACCAAGCCTGAGCCGCGCCCTGTGCGTTTGTTGGTAAGCCCCATGGGGATAGCTAGAAAGGGAATAATGAAAAACGTAAGGCTGTGCATAATACGCCAATGAAAATTCCCATTAAAAGCGGCACGCTCGGTTAGGGAAAGGCGTGTGTTTTCGCTTTCTTGATAAAGTTCGGGCAGGGTCATTTCAAGTTCTTCGCCGCCACGTGTGCGAAAGGCATCGCGGGCAGGTAACTTAATTTTCAAGTCTTGCCGATCAAAGCTGAGCACCCTTGGTTTGTTTTGGCTCTCATTTAAGTCAACCAGACGCCCGTTAAAGAGTCTGAGTAAAATGGTCTGGTCGTCACCTGTGGAGAAAAAACCGCCCCGTTCTGCCGTGACAGCAATACTGCCTCGTTTATCTTTGCGCTCCAAGAATATGCCATACAAGTCTGCCCCGCCATCGCGTGATTCTTCCACCAGCAGGGTGATGTCTTCACCAATTTCAACAAATTCCCCCACCCTGATGCTGGCACCAAGGGCACCACTGCGCAGGTCAAATTCAAGGCCGCTGTAATTATATTGGCTGTAGGGCTGGACCCAGCCAACAAGGAGCGTGTTCAAGACGGCCATCAGAAGGGCCAACATTAAAAGCGGGCGCAGGATGCGCGGCAAACCCACACCAGATGACATGATGGCATCATACTCACTGGAAAGTGATATCTTTCGGAAAGCAATTGTAATGCCCAGCAGGAGGGCGACCGGCAAGGCAAGCCCCAGATACTTGGGTGTCAAGTTGGCAAGCATCCGGAAAACAATATTGGCTGGTCCGCCCTGATTGACTACAAAGTCAAACAGTTTCAACATCTTCTCTAAGATTAGGAGGAGGGCAGCAATGCCCATGGTTGCCACCAAAGGGGACATGACCTGTTTAAGTACATATTTATCTACGCGCGTTAACATATGATGCCGCTACACCTGTTTGGGTCGTTATTCAAGATACATTTTTCTAGCATTAAATACCAACTATGACAAAAGCATGTTGAGTTATACGGCAATAGCTCCCATATGGGACATAATTTCGCCCAGAAGCGACACCATAAACTGTTTTTAGAGTAGAGTTTTGGAGAATAGTATGTTTGCGTCTATTAGGTTTTCGAGAAATTTAACATTAAAAACATGCTGTTATCTTTTTGGATGCGCCGTAATTTTAAGCAGTTCTGTTGCTGTGCAAGCTGTGCAAGCTGCCTGTGCCGTGGGCGAAACAGGCACTGCCCTGCGGGTCGATGTCAGTAATATCAGATATCTTGAAGGCAATTTGCGAGCGCAGATTTATGGGGATAACCCTGATGATTTTCTGGCCAAGGGCAAAAAGCTGTTCAGGCTGGATGTGCCTGTAACCAACACAGGTGAACAAACTATTTGTGTGCCTATGCCAGGCACGGGGACCTATGCATTGGTTATCATGCATGACCGAAATAAAAATGGCAAAGCTGATTTTTTCTCTGAAGGCTTTGGTTTTTCAAACAACCCGAAGCTACGGTTTGCCCCGCCTGATGCTGAAGATGTGATGATAAAAGTTGATGCTGGCGTTCTTGATGTGCCTGTTAAGCTTTTCTATATCCTTGGTTCAGATATTGAGGAAGGCAAGAGGCGCAGAAAGATGCACCGCCGGTAAAGATTGCTAATGTTGCTCTAAAGTCACGGTTATATTTGGCAGGAACATTGAATTTTCGTATGATTGCGGCTATGTAAGTCACTAATTGGTCACAAGTGTTGCACCTGAAATAGACCGTCAGGTGTTTGGTTGGAGTAGTTCAGCGATGAAGCTGGAGAAGTCAAAACTTGATAGCAGCGTTGAAGTGCCGTTGGTTGCGATATTGTCGAACCCTCTCAGCACTACAAATGCAGCGGGGATGAACGACATCCGCGAGCTTGTGGACCACAGCGCAAATGTCATTCACTTTGAGCTAAACGGCATGGAAACCATGGATGAAGCCATGGCACTGTTTGCCCGCGCCAATCCTGCGATGCTTGTTATCAATGGGGGCGATGGTACAATTGGCGCTGCTTTCGCTTCAATATTATACAGTGGTGCTTTTTCGTCTGTACCCCCAATTGCAATTTTGCCCGGCGGAAAAACCAATATGACTGCCGCAGACCTCGGCTCTAAGGGCAAACCAGTAAAAGTATTACGCCGGTTATTGAAACTGGCCAAAAATGGTGAGCTAGCGGAGCGGCTAACCAAGCGTAATGTTATTGAAATGGACTTAGGGGACGGCGAGATGCCGAAGGTTGGTACATTTTTTGGTGCAGCAGGTATCGTAAAGGGCATTTATTGGTGCCGTGAAAATGCCTATGCCATGGGCCTGCCAAATACTGTGGCACATGTTTATTCTGTTATGAAGTTGGTTGCTTCAGCAATGGGTGTTGGCAAGGATAAAGATATCCTTGTGTCTGACCCTATGTCGATTACGGTGCCGGGAACGTGCCGTATTGCAGGGCAATATACTTCTGTTGTTTCCACCACACTTGAAACATTACTTCTTGGGGTAAAACCCTATGCGTTCAAAAATGGCGGCACTGGGGGCCTTCGTTTTTCAGCTATTGAAAGTGGTGCAGGCAATACTCTACGGGCTGCAAAGGGGTTCTTCACAGGGGCGTTCGGGGACAAATCACTGGACGGCATTCATGTGCGCCGCAGTGACGAAGTTCGCGTAGAAGGCACTGACCCCGTGACGTTGGACGGAGAAATATACCAGCCTGTTCCCGGTAAGCCAGTGACGCTCCGTGGGGATAAAGAGCTAACGTTTGTTTCCTTAAAGTAGGCTTGATATGCCCCAGCCCAATATGAACCAATTGCAGACATATATTTCCGCGGAATGGCAGCGGGACTTGCCTGTTGAAGTTTTGCAGGCATCAGAGGCTATTTTGGCTGATTTTGGCGATGCCGCATCTGGTATGCTGTTTTACGGGTCTTGTCTGCGCACCGGCGAAGTTGAGGATAAAATCCTAGATTTTTATGTGCTGGTTGACAGTTATTCTGCTGCTTACAAAAAACGGTGGTTAGCTTGGTCTAATAAACTTCTGCCGCCGAATGTTTTTTATCATGAAATTGATGTCGGGGGCGTTACCGTTCGGTCAAAATACGCTGTTCTTTCGCTAGAGGATTTTGCCCAGCGTGTTGGTCCAGACTGTTTAAATGTTTCAGTGTGGGCACGTTTTTGCCAGCCTTGTATCCTCATTCAGCCTAAGGACGCGAGTGTGGAGCGCGATGTTGCAAGCTATGTCGCCACAGCGATTACGACGATGCTAGGCAATTTACTGGACCTTTTCCCCAGTGCCACCACATCCAGAAAAGCGTGGGTTGCTGCTTTTGAGGAAACCTATGCGGCTGAACTACGGTCTGAGAGGGTAGGTAAAGGGTTGGAAATTTATCTGCTGGATCAGGAGCGCTATGACACGCTTTTCCCCCTTGCTTTTGAAGCCCTAAGTCCATCGCTTAAAACGAGCGCTGATACGAAATCCTCAGGAAGCACTCTGAAAGGGCGCTTTAAATGGATGGCCCGGCGGTGGAATGGCAAATTTATAAGCATGCTGCGGCTTATCAAGGCAACAATGACATTTGATGGCGGCATAGATTATCTCGCGTGGAAAATACGCCGGCATTCTGGTGTTGATGTAGAAGTCACGGACTGGATGCGCAAATACCCGGTTTTTGCAGGCTTGGTTTTATTCGTGAAATTACGAAAAAACGGTGCTTTTAAATAACGATTAGTATGCTGTGGGATAGAAAATATTCGTTTTAGGTAGTACCATCACCGTCCCACGTCCCCTACCCAACCACCCGCTAGGATACACTGTGGGGTGGTTGGGTAGGGG
>JAESQS010000112.1 GCA_016765035.1 Kordiimonadaceae bacterium
CTTCAACAGTATCGAAAGCGCAGCGGCATCCCTGAGCTGCGCAACGCAGTGGCGCACGACCCAGAATTTGCACTAGCACATGCAACACTTGCGCGGCAATTGATGGTGCATGGCTTTCCCAAAGAAGCGCTAGACCACCTAAATAAAGCGCAGGCCTTAAAAAGCAATATCACGACTAGAGAAGCATCCTTAATAGATGTGACTAACGCCAGCCTACGATATGAACCAGATGCAAAAGCCCGGTCATTAGCCCACATGGAAACATGGCCTACTGACGTCTTTGTTTTCTCCTTTCTTGTCGGCCCCTTTGGGCAATTGGCATTCAGTGGCAGCACTCACTGGCGACAGGAAAATGTAGATCTGCTGAAACGGCACCAACCTCAGTGGCCCACTGATGATTGGTGGTTTCTGGCCACATCTGGCTTTATGCTTTCGGAAATCAGAGACTTAAGTGCGGCAGAAAAAGCTGTAACCCGAGCCTTCACCTTGAAAGGAAATGGCAACTGCGCCCATGCCCTTAGCCACCTACACTTAGAACAGGGCGCCCTCGATGAAGGGAAAGACTTTTTAACTGGCTGGCTTTCAGGCGATGGCAAAACATCTGATATGTGTCACCATTTGAATTGGCATAGGGCTCTTATTGGTTTCGAAAAAGGCGAGATGACAACAGAAGCCTTAACCGCGCTTTATAATACTGTGCTCGATCCAGACGTATCAGACCCAATGCCCCTGTCCACCTTTTCCGACAATGCCTCCATTTTGTGGCGCTGCTTATTGCATGACCACCCAATGCCTGAAAAGTTCTGGCAGCGCATGTGGGTTTATGCAGAAAAACACTACCCGCATGCGGGCTTTGTCTTCGCTGATATCCATAAAATTATGCTCGCCGCTCTCAGTGGCTCCACCGACCTTTACAAAAAGCTGGAGCAGGAATTTGAAACACTGGAAAACAGCACCACCACACGGCTGCTTTCCGGCCTAAACAACAGTTTTTGGGCCTATTCCCAAGGTCAATACAGCCGCTGCGCTGATACACTGAAACCACTGGTTCAAAATTCGGTATTGCTGGGCGGTAGCAACCCACAACGAAAAATCGTCGAGGAAACTTTTATGGCCGCGTGCAAGCGTGCTGGCAAGGGTTTTTGAGTTTATGAGCAATCCAAAACTTGGCTTAGAAGGTGTTTTCCCGGAAGCAGAAATTCCCTTGCCCATGCGGCGTTCAGGCATGGCTGAATGGTGCGATGACCATGTAAATATGCTGGATCGCCGTGCCTTGCCGCTTCAGGAACAATACTTAAAACTACACACCACCGAAGACGTTGCAACCGCCATAGAAACAATGGCGATTCAAGGGGCATTTTCTATTTCAATTGCCGCTGGCTATGGCCTAGCCCTTAGCGCCCCTGAGCACGCAATCAGTGACCTCAGTGACCTCACTGGCATTCGGCAAGCGGCTGACAGGCTTATTACCACGCGGCCAACAGGCCTTGCCATTCAGCGCATGATGACAGCATGTTTGAGTGCCGCTGAAAAGGCTGTAAAAAACGGCGCGGCTGTAGGCCCGCTATTCTGGCAGTGGTTGATCAGGGCGCAACGGCGTTGGCTAAGCAAGGCTATGAGACGGGCAAAAACATTTGTGATCTATTGCCTGACGGCGCAACAATTTTAACCCAGTGCTTCCCCGACAGGTCGTATGTTTACTTATTGATGGAAACAAAACGCCGCAAAAAAAACATCACCGTTATATGCAGTGAGACACGCCCCTACCTGCAAGGTGCGCGGCTAACTGCATTATGCGCAAACCAAGCCGGTTTTGAAACACACGTGATTACCGACGGCATGGGCGAGCTACTGATGCGGCAAGGAAAAATTGATGCCTTTGTTACAGCAGCAGACCGGGTTTGTATGGATGGCACCGTTTGCAACAAAGTAGGCACATACCAATATGCCCTCGCCGCACGCGCCAACAACCTGCCTTATTATACGCTGCGGCAAAGCGGGCCTGATGTTACGAGCCTCACCGAAGCTGATATTGAAATAGAATACCGAAATGGTGACGAAATTATATATTGGGCGGGGCAGCGCATGGCACCTGAGGGTGTTACGGGCCTTTATCCATCCTTTGATATAACCCCCGCCGAACTGGTGACAAAAATTATAACTGACAAAGGTGTCTATGAGCCTCGTAACATTGCGTCTTATGTCTCAGCGCCGCAGGTGGTGGCCGGTGCTATTGTTTGAGCTTCGCGCCTCGCAACCTTCGGCTTATTGATTTCGAATGGCGTTAAGGTAATTATAAACCGTTGCACGGCTAATCTTCATGCGCACAGCAATCGATTCCACAGATTTCCTAACCTGAAAAACCTCCCGCTCATCAAGCCAATTAATAACTTCCCGCTTTTGCTGCCGTGTCAGCGACTGTAAGTCACCGAATTTTTCTTCTACTTGCTGCATCACTGGCGATAGGCTTTCTTGTTTCCTAACGCTTCCCGGTTGGCTTCGAACGGCAGCGATCAGTTTATTGTCCCATTCAAGAGGTATGTCTTCGGGTCTGGCATCGCTCGCTGCAATAACTTCCCCACCCAAACTGTTTGCCACCCGTTCCATCGCAGCAATATGCTGCCGACCTTCCGCAGACAAATCGTCATTGGTTCTAATAACTGTACGAAAATGCGTCGCCCCACTTTCAAAGGCTTGCAGGATAGCCTCTGCCAAGCCTTGCGCAAGGTCAGGCAAAGCGCCCTCCACTGTCGTGACGATACCGTTGGAAGATTTCTCAAAATTATCGCCATTAAAGGCCGCTTCTGCCGCTTGCACATGAGGCGCTTGCTTGCCAGCAACGCCCGGCCCCGCAGAAAATTCCAGGCAAAAACCAGAGATTTCTTTAGCTGTTGTGTTTTTTGACTTTTTAGATGACATATTTAGACATTTTGTATAATTTAATTCTCTCTAAACTGTATATGGTACTTGTATTTTTGTCAAAATAACTTGGACAACTGTTCCAAATGTCATGGAAATTATCGGGAGAAAAACGGTGACAATAAAAACCGCGTGGCGCACACCAAATGATGGTCTACCCGATGTTGACGATAAAGAACGTGCCGCCTGCCGTGCAACCCGTTGTTTGGTGGGCGAAATTGCGCCTTATGTTTTATTGCCGGGGGACCCCGGCCGGGCCGCCCGCATCGCCCATGACTGGTTTGACGATGGCCATTTGGTTATGGCGAACCGCGAATTTCATTCATATACAGGGCGCTACAAAGGCATCGATGTTTCCGTTATTTCAACAGGCCTTGGCAGCCCCGGCGCAGCAATGGTCATTCAGGATTGGCAAAATTGGGTGTAAAAGCCGCCATTCGGGTTGGCACTGCTGGCTCTGCAACCAGCAATGTGCAGCCCGGCAATTTGGTAATTGGTACAGGGGCGGTGCGCGATGAGGGGGTTTCTCATAAATTTATCCCCGCCATCTTCCCAGCCGTTGCTGACTTTGGCGTTACCCATGCGCTCTCAAAGGCAGCAAGCAAAAGTGATGCATCCATTCACACAGGGATTGTGCATACATCCGACGCCTTTAGCTGCCCCAGCCTTGCAGAGGACAGAAAACTATACGAGGATGCCGGTATACTAGCCTTTGAAATGGAAGCCGCTGCGGTTTTGACCCTCGCACATTTATATAAGGTCCCGGCGGGCTGCATCTTCAGTATCGATGGATATGTGGACAATGTGGCCAGTGGTAACACGGTGCCAGATGCAGGTGCCCGCAACCGTGGCATTGAAAACGCGATAACCATAGCGCTTGATGCCATGGTTTCTCTGCAATCGGAAGAATAAGACCATGGCTAAATTAATGCTCCATAACGAAGAACGCCTAAAGGTTGCCGCGACAGCCTTGTCCCTCCTCACCAACCGTTTGGTTGTGAATACATCAGGCAACGTAAGCATCCGGGTTGGCGACCATGTCATTATAACGCCCAGCGGCAGGCCCTATGAAAGCCTCCAGCCTGAAGACATTTGCGTCCTCGACTTGTCAGGAGAAGCCGTTGACGGTACATTACTGCCATCGTCAGAAACGCCTCTGCACTTGGCTGTGTACAGCAGTGACCCCTCTATAACGGCCATCGTACACACCCATTCAGTCCATGCGACGGCGGTGACAACGCTGATAGACGAATTGCCCGCTATCCATTACCAGTTGGCCGATATGGGCGGCGCCATCCCTGTTGCACCCTATGCAACTTTTGGCACACCAGAGCTTGCCCAATCTGTCACCAGTGTTTTACCCGGCAAAAGCGCTGTCTTGATGAAAAACCATGGCTCCCTAACCATAGCCAATACACTCGAAAAAGCGTGCGAGCGCACGATCACGCTGGAATGGTGTGCGGAAGTTTGGCTAAAAGCACACATGGCCGGAACACCAACAATTGTTGCCAAAGAGGAAATGGAGCGCGTCAAACAGCAAATGGACCGCATCGGCGCAGAGCGCGATAAACGCCTGCATGACCGGGCGGATGATTGCAGTTGCTGCGACACGCCCTAAGCATCTGCCGTGTCACAAGAAACGAATGCACAGAGCTAGGGCAACGGTCATCAGTTGACGAAACATTACTCGTTAAGTTTGATCAATTTCTTCGTAGCTCGCTCATCCCTTTTATCTCGCTTGTGCCAAGGTTTTTGAGCCGTCATTTCGATGTCATCATTGAAAATATTATCGCGGTAGTTTTTCGATCCTTGGTTCTCACAATTGTTCCGAACCACCTGTTTGATCGTCATGTGTATGCTTTTGGAAAAAAGTGGAGCCTCCGTAATTTCGCTACCAATATTACTACAGCTCTGATGACGCCAACACATCTATATGAGGTGCAGGCATGAGCGCTCCAAGGTCAGCAGTTGTCATCTTTTTTGGATACACTGATAAAATAAAGACCTACACCACTTATCAAAATTGCTGGAAAGACGATGGAAGTTGCCATCTCCCCGGTTTTAACATAATTGATCATGGCATATGCATAGCCAAGAGCCGCAATAAACCAGCAAACAGCTGCAACGCTTGCAGGGTGGCTACCTAGCAATATCTGGAAACGTTTGAGCATAAAGCATTCTCCCTAGTACCTTTGAATTCCGTGTATTCTATACAAACGCTGAAAACATGTTTCTTGTCAATTTTCCCGGGGAGGGAAATCGCATGACCAGGTCATCAGTTGGCGTTTTGGTCAATGCCATATATTCAGGCAAGCGTAATAACGTTGCCCACATTCTGCCACCCCCTCACCAAGGTAGAAATTTGTACTCACTTAGTGCAACTTCTGTCTTTTGGTCATCACCCGTAAATCCCCAGCCAAAAACGGCTAATGCACAAATATTTTGCCCACTAAGGATGTCCACAGTAGAGCTATCGTCTTCAAAAGAGATACGCATTCCTACTGTAATAATCCGGCTCTCATATTCTAAAACAGCTCGTTCAATAAATTTCAGCTTAACTGGATTGAAGCCGGCTGTTACTTCGTCATCGACGCTCTTATCCATCCAACGCAAGGTAAATAGCCCGACATCAAGATCCTCGTCAAAGTCCGTTGGTGTGTTTTGGAGCCAGAGCCTTTTTGCAAGACCAAAGTCAAGCATAATACAAGTCATGCTGCCATGGTTACATCGAACGAAACTTAGCCCTACAAGTTGGTTGGATAGAATTAGGGACAATTCTAAATCATCTTCACCACTGGCATTAATCAGCTGCATCACTTCATCTCTAAAACTGTCATTCAATGGGCACGTTATCCGCACCACTGAAGTTATGCAACCTCGCGGGGTGGCAGCATGAACTGGTCAGCAGTTGTGCATTCACTATTGAATAACGGCCCTAGTCTTTATTTAGAGGATCATCAGTCGATATATTCTGCCAAGAATACCAGTAAAATTGGTAAAAAAATAGAAAATACAAGGGCCCAATTCGCGCGTGATTTCGCTTTTGACAGGTTGTTAATAGCGTCAATTTCTTCTTTAAAGCGAATGGCAGATATATACTTTTCGACTACTAACCTCGCGGATGATTCTCGTAATGAGAACCCCACAAACAGCATAGGTCGAGCACTCTCAATATATGTCTTGATCAACATAGAAGAATGGGTTTCTAATAAATATTCTCTAATCACATCTGGATCACACTTTTCTAAATTCAAATGCTCGAAAATAAACCGCCATTTTTCGTCTTTAATAAAATGTTCCACCCCCCCCCTCGCTTTGTTAAGCCTACATCCTAACAACACTACGCGCCCCGAAATGGTTATGCAATCACGTAAGGCGGCAGCATGACTTCAATCATGTTCATCACCCCAAGGGTAAACAGCCCTTTCTCGCAACAAGTCTATATAGTTATGGAGCATAGGTTTAGGGTTTCGGCATTAGCGTAAGCAACAGGCGCGAGCTTGTACGGACTAAGGTGCGGGTTCTCTGCCAGAATTTCCAAGGCATGTGCCCCACAGCAAAAAGCGATAAAACAGCTAGAGCGTTGACTAACCTTAGCGAAAGGTTAGTCAGAAAATATAAAAACACAGGAATTTCAATGATTCATAAAAGGCGTGGTGGGCCCGGAGGGACTCGAACCCCCGGCCAGACCGTTATGAGCGGTCTGCTCTAACCAACTGAGCTACAGGCCCTTACCACGGCGCTTACCTAGCAGAGCTTTTTTCCTATGAATAGCGAAAAATGCATCACCACGCTTAAAGTGCGTCGATTTCTTCTTTCAGGCGGGAGGTTTTATCGGTTGCGATGCGTTCCAGCACCTTCACGCGCTCTTCCAAACTGTCGATTTTTGCCTTTGTTTCGTCGTCAATCTCTGTTGATTTTGCACTGGCTTTTTGTTTAGCAACACCTGCCCAGCTTTTAAATGCGCCTGTTGCCATCACCAAAAAAACGATGGCAACAACCATTGTATATTTATCCATGACTGCCCTCCTCGGTTTATCTTTCTTAATAGTACCATATCCGCCCGCTCCCCCTACCC
>JAESQS010000113.1 GCA_016765035.1 Kordiimonadaceae bacterium
GGATGGCAACACGTTCCCGGTTATCTTCCGTGAAGCTCTGGCCACTCCGGGCTGGCACACGGAACTGGCGGCTTTCACTGTCGCCACCATTCACAGGCCCATCAAAGAGTAGAAAGCCGTTTGCATTGCCTTCGCCGTTACGAGATTCGTCTGTGCGTGTTAGACGGTCTTCGTATGCGATACCCAAAAGAACGCCGAACGTATCATCAGCAAATGTATTGCTGAATACGCCAGAAAATTTTGGATCAAAAGATTCTGCAAGATCCTGATAACGGCCCTGCGCTGAAAGCGACATATTGAAGCCGGGGTTATCAAGAGGCCGTGCTGTGCGTAGGTTGATGTTGGCACCAATAGAGCCACCCCACATATTCGCTGTCGGTGTTTTGGCAACATCTGCACCAATGATCAGCTCAGAAGGTAATATCTGGAAGTCAAAATTACGCTCTTCAGTCACTGTTGCCAGTGTGCGGTCATTGATTCTAACGATGTTAAATTCCGGACCAAATCCCCGTACAGTAATTTCAGAGCCTTCGCCGGCAACCCGGTTGATTGTAACGCCTGTTACCCTTTGCAGTGACTCTGCAACATTTTGATCTGGGAATTTACCTAAATCCTCTGCTGCGATACCATCAATGAAGTTGGCAGCGCCTCTTTTGCGGTCATTGGCAGTTTTTAAACTTGCGCGTATGCCAGAATCAACGATTTCTTCAAAAACGCTTTCGTCTTCTGTCGCGCTATCTTGTGCGATAGTCGCAGCACTACCAGCAAAAAGAAAGCTGGTGGCAGTGCCAAGCAAGACTGCTCGTCTTGATCTGTTTAAGTTCATTTCCTCACCTTTAATTGGTTCATTTTCCCTGTATGAGATCTTGACGATCCCATGCCGATTTATGGTGCCAATTAAAGGTGTCCCTTTCAGCATAAGCTGTAGGGCTTGCTTGAGGTTGTAGTTCCCTATTACAGGATTAACAGTAACGGATTTAATCAATTCATAGTCGAATAAAATGGTGGCTTTTGCTTTCCTTGCCAACTCTGATAACTGATGAATTGCCAAGCCAGCTTCGATTGCATAGTTTGTGCGTTGACGCGGGCTTGCCTCCACCGGCCCGAACATCCCAAAACTCAAAAGCAAAATAGTTATATAAATTTTAACAAGCTTTACTCGATTGTTACCTACTTCCGTTAACACCTTCCCTTTGGCATCACATGGAGGTAGTTCAGCGGTGAGGGGGAATCCGCTATAGGAAACGAAAAAAAAAGTAAAAATATGCTTTAGTGAAAATGATATAGCGAAACCTCATCCGCAAAAAGGCTAAAGGTTTTCACGGGGTTCAGTAGGAGATTGCACATTTGCTTGCCGTAGAATAACACGGTTTTTTCCATCAAATTCTGCGGCGATTCCAAAGTTTTCTTTCAGAATATCCACAAATTGATCAGCGTCAGAAAGCTTGAATATGCCTCCCACCCGACGCGTGGCAATTTCATTATCTGCAATTTCAATGTGATACGGCGTATAGCGCATAAATTCATTCACGGCATATTGCAAAGTTTCCCCAGAAAAATCGAGCACGCCTGACCGCCAAGACAAACGTTGTTCAACTTGCTTTAGGTTCACTTGCTCAATTAAATTAACACCGGCCTGTGTCGCACGCGCCCGTTGCCCTTGCACCAGAACCGCATCTGGTAATTTGGCAGATGCAGTGCTTTTAATATCAGGAAGGGTATCAGGTCCCACATTCGCAACAGTTTGCTGGCGCTCTAAAATTTCTACACGGCCCTCAGTGACGATAACATCCACCACACCATTTTCCAGCCGAACCACAAACTCTGTACCTGTTGCTTTGATAGTGTGTGCCCCGGCATGAACCAAGAAAGGGCGGCCTTTTTCGTGGGCGACAGAAAAGACAGCTTCGCCATTGGTTAAATAAATGGTGCGTTCAATTTTATCAAAATCGACAAAAACATTGCTGGCAGTATTAATGCTGATCTGAGAGCCGTCATCCAGCGTCACTTGTTTTGCTTCACCAAGCCGTGTGCCAATAGCAAGCTTTTGTTCTACAGTATTAAGCCCAATAGCAACCCAGATGCTGAGGGCAGCCGCTGTAGCAAGGGCACCTCCTGTCAGGAAGCGCCTTAGGCCTGTTTTTACCCGGCCATAAATTTCTAGATTGAAGAATTTCTTTTTGTCGTCATGCAGCGCTTCTTCATGCGCCATCTGCATCACACCCAAACAATCCATGTCGTTCCAAAGTTCGGCATATTCCCTGAGGGTTTCCTCATGGGCGGGGCTTTTTCGCATCCATTGTTGCAAGGCCAGTCTGTCAGCACGGGATAAATCCCCGGATTCCATCTGGGCGATCCAAGCGCAAGCCTCGCTGTGCACGACACTATCGGATTCTATATGGGCATTTTTTGTCATAACAATCTTATATTCTATTTCAGTTTTTACCTTGAGAGCTTTTCACTGCGATAGCCACAGTATTTCCCTGCTTATTATTTTCTTCTGTCCCGCTTTTCAGCATCGTTTCCCGCACTCTTCGAAGCCCGGAAGCAATATGCTTTTCAACAGTGCTTATTGATATGCCCAGTTTGATGGCAATATCTTTATTCGCAAATCCATAAACCTTTTTTAGCACAAATACCTTTTGGCATTGCGGTGGCAATTCTGCTGTTGCATCCGCAAAAATCCGCCATTTTTCCCTGCTCTCCACATCCTCTTCCGTTGATATCTCTTCTTTGAAGTCACTTGAGGAAGACAAATCCTCAATAGAAGAAATGATAGAACGTGTTTTTTTTGCAGAATCTGCCAGCATTACGTTGCGTGCGACGCCAAATAAAAAGGCTTTTGGGTTTTCAATTTCTTGTTTTTTAGAGGCTCTGAACGCCCGCAGAAAAACTTCCTGCGTTAAATCTTCGGCATCGGCCACATGCATGGAACGCCGCTGTAAAAACCCCCGTAATTGTCGTTCAAACGGTAAAAAACGTTCAAAAACGCTTTTTTTGTATTTACCTGTGTCCGACATAAAAACAAAGATTCCCTGAAGATATTTTTACCTGTACTTATCAGGAACCGAAAATTTAGGCAAGACGACGCGCTATGAGCCTTAGGGCCATAGCCAACGATGCCCTAGCTTTGTGACCCTAATTTACTTTTCAAACGAGGGTTTTGGGCGTGGGCATCTGGCATCATTAGGGGCTTCTACATCGCAAAATTTGGCTAAAATTTGTTTTTGGTTTTCCAGAGTTTGCAGCCTGCTGGCTTGCTTTTTCATTCTGGCTTGATATTTAGCAATAAATTTAGCAATTCGAGACTTTTGTTTAAGCACTGCTCTTTCAATTTCGCGCATTGTTTGGTTGGGTATCTCCCCACTGTCCCTGTTAGACTTAACGCTTTTTGCTGCGCTAAATCCACTGAGGAATCCACCACCGATTATGCCGGCAACCTGTACTCTTTCCCGCACATTTGCCTTGTTTTGGTATTCGACGCACCAAGCCATTGCTTTTAATATTTTTTGCAGCTTCTCTACATCTATTGACTGATTTAAGCTGCCTTGTAGATATTTGATAAACTTGACATTTGCAGTGCCACAATCATTAGATTTATATGCCTCTATGCCGCTTTTTAAAAGGTTGTCCAAGGGCAGGGCTGGCTTGTCTGTTTCGCTAGGCGGACTGGGCAGGGCGACACTGCTAATCAAGACTAGGCTTTTCAGCAACATATCCGCCCCCTTCTGTTAAAGTGTTGGCCTCAAAACCCTGCAGAATTGTGAAACAAACAACAAGCAAGCCCGAGATGGCAAAGAAAGTGCCGGGGGCTGCTTTTTTAATGACCAACTTGTTGTTGCCAAAACTGCCTTCTGCATCCCCTGCATGGCCCCAAATGCCATTCATGAATAGCTTATAGCCCATGTATGCCAATGCCAGCCCAATATAAAGGCTGCTGAGTTTGAATAATAAGAAGGATATTAGATTCACTAATCCTATTTCCAAAGCGGCCTCTCCTCACTTTTCAAATAGATTAAGTTAAAGCTGCGCTCCGTAACCAAACCAGCCCAACGCCTGTTAAAATAGGCGCTCTATCATATCAGATAGGTAAGTATCCCACTTATGGCGTTACGGCCCGTGATTTAGATCATAGGCGGACTTTGGAAACCAGACACCTTCATGATCTCTTCCCATCGCCTAAATAAGGAATATGAGGAAGAAATTATTGCCTGCTGCATCAAGCTAAAGTCGAAAAGCGGTTAAGAACAAAAGAAGAAACTGGAAATGATTTTCAAATTTACTGGAAACAAGGAATATCAGAAGGTTTCTAATTATCATCTAATAGGCTGAAATATATAAGGAAAGTAGTGGAGGCGCGAACGAGAATCGAACTCGTGTACACGGATTTGCAATCCGTTGCGTCACCACTCCGCCATCGCGCCTCACATGGTGTTGGACCCGTATATATAGCCTGCCCATAGGGGTCAAGAATCTTTTTAAATACTTAGTATAATACGGCAATGCTAGGGCGATCGGCTTCCATCGCCACAGCGCAGCCATGCCCCATAAAAATACTGCGTGTAAAATCACTCGGAATGTGATGCCGGTAACGTTTCGGCTGGTGAAGATAGTGTAGGGGTGTTGATGCGCATGTGATAAAAGGATTGCTGTTTCTTTGCTGTTTCTTTGCTGTCTCGTCGCATTTCTGTTGCATTCATTTGGAGGAAAGCCGCCATATTGTCGATGCCTCAATTCTCAAAAACGCCCCAACGGCTTATTGACTATTGGACAAGCCTGCCCACGTCTGCGGGTGCCACGTGTCCTACTCGGGCTAATTTCTCTGTAAAGGGTATCACCAGCTTTATGCAGGAGGTATTTACCATTGAATGGGGGAATGAGGGTACCCTTCGGATTTTGCAGATAGGCACCAAGCTTGATCAGGGTCTTGGGCATGACCTAACCCACCGCGATATTCTTGAGATGGTGCCAAAGGCGCACTTGTCAGGAGAATTGGCATTTTATCGTAATTTATGCGGCACTCCGTGCGCAGGCATGACAACACACTCTTTTCAAAGCACAAATGGCAGGCCTTTGCTTTATAAAGCCGTTCTGTTGCCGTTGCTTGATACAGCAGGTGATGTGAGGTTTTTTGTCGGCGCAGGCAGTATACTGCACGCAGAGGACGCTGTCGCTGGCTTTGGTCCTGAGTATATGGACTTTTGGCAGTTACCGAAAAGAGAATATCTGGATATTGGTGCCGGATTGCCCCCCATGAATGAATATTCGTATTGCTAAAACGGATACGCTCTAGGTCACCGCGTAAGGTTTTTCTGGTGGGATATTTTGAAATATATATGGGTGCCATCCATACATCCCCGCTACATCCCCGCCAAAAAAGAGATGACGTTACTCTCCGCTAACAGCAAAAAGCCCATAGCGTTCTACCATGGTTTGGTAAGTCCCGTCCTGCCGCATGGATTTAAGGCCAGAGTTGAAGGCATCAATCAAATTTTTGGCGTTAGGGTGTTTTTTAGATACCAGAATATGAACTGTTGGGGTGGATAGGGGGGTGATATCAAAGTCAAAATTATGAACTTCTGCCGGAAAATACTTTTCCAGAATATTCTGAGTTGACCTTTTTGGAGATGCAGCCAAGTTTGCCCGGCCCTTTATAACCAGTTGAACCATTGATTTTGCATCTTTCACCCATAGTACGCTTAAATATTTGGCGGCTTGAAATTCTTTTGACACAGTAGCCCCACGTACTGCTGTAAAATGATAGGGCGCTAAATCCTTCAGGCTTTTCCAATCGAGTATGAGAGACTTTTTTTTGAAGAGGGCCATCTCCAGTTTCATATAGGGGGCGCTATAGTGAAAAATTTCTTCCCGTTCTGGCGCTTTAATGCCGATGATAAGCACATCAAAAAAAACACTTTCCGCCCCAGATATTGTCCTTGCCCAGATACCAATGGTTACTTTTGACTGGTAGCCTGAACGCCGGAATGCTTCCTGAACAAGAATGGCTATTGGGCCTTTTCCATTAAGGTCATTGCTAATGAAAGGGGGGGCTTCCAAGCTTGTGAGCGAAAGGACGGGTTTGGGCTGGCTTTTGTCTGCTGCAACAGTTGCCGCTGTGTTTTCCAGCAGCAGCCCAAATAATGCAAAAAGCCCCAGCAATATTTTCAGGGCCTGCACACTTCTATTGCCGCCCCCGGTATTCAGGCGTGGCAGAGGCCATGGCAGGTACAGGTTATTATCCATCCGCTGAATGTCCTTTACGCGTCCTTCACAGGTTGCCACGTATGTTCTAAATCTTGGTTAATGGTAGGGACTAGAGGGTGAGCGGGGCTTGGGCAGAGGGTGCGACTAACAAAAACGGATGCGCTCTAATGTTAGATCTATGAGGCGGGTGCTATGGCCAGCTTGAAGAATGCCCCGCTTGTTGTGGTGTTAGCAAGCAAGGCCCTAACGCTGTGCGCCGTGGTTTTATGGGCTGATTCGATGGGGCCTCTATCCGCTTTTTAAACCAAAGCCTTGGAGTAGGCATGTTTAGTATCATTTTTCCGCAGTGGGCAGCTTGGCTGAAACGCCCGGTTTTCAGGTGCCCACAGCCACAAGCGAAGGCTTTAGCCTGAATGAGCGTAAAACGCATTGTAACGAGCAGGTTCCGTCCCTATAAAACGGACACTATGGTTTAATAAAAAATGAAGGTGAAATCCCGTGAGCGATCCAGCAGCAGCACGCACCCATATGATAGATTGCCAACTCCGCCCCAATGGCGTGAATGACGAACGCATTCTTGCCGCCATTGCAGATGTGCCGAGGGAAATGTTTTTACCAAAAGCCAAGCGTGCAATTGCTTATGTTGATGAAGACTTGGAAATTGCCGAGGGTCGCTATTTAGTCGAGCCTGTCACTTTTGCCCGCATGTTGGTTGCAGCAGATATTAAAAGCACCGATGTGGTCTTGGATATTGGCTGTGCTTCTGGCTATTCATCTGCGGTTATTGCAGGCCTTGCAGATGCCGTTGTTGCGTTGGAAGAAAATGAACTGCTGGCGGATAGGGCGGAAAGCAAACTTTCAGCGCAGGACATTATGAATGTGGCTGTTATAAAAGGCGAACTTTGCAAAGGTGTGCCAAAACAAGGCCCGTTTGATGTGATTTTCCTTGGGGGTGCAGTGGATGCTGTACCTGCAAAACTTGTTAAACAACTGAAAGAAGGCGGCCGCCTTGTTTGTGTGAAGGTTGAAACAGGTGTTGGGCGTGCCCATATCATTGAAATAACTGATGGAAAGGCCAGCGGGCGCAACTTGTTTGATGCAAACGTGCAGCAATTGCCGGGCTTTGCGAATGATGTTGGTTTTGTTTTTTAAGGGCTTCTAGGGTTTTTTTTGAGTTTTTCCATTTTGTTTGTGCTACGAAATTGGGGAATTACATAACAAAAGGTGTGTTAATCACCAGTAAATTACACGGCATATATTGTCGGCAGCAAAATAATATTGAGGATAGTAGGTATGTTAGGAATGAAGAGAGGAATTGTTTCACTGTTGGCAATGTCCACAGTGTTAACAGTGTCTTATAGTGCTTCTGCTGAAACGCTTAGTGAAGCGCTTGCGGCGGCCTATTCGTCTAACCCCCAATTGATGGCGCAGCGCGCGTCTCTTCGGGCAACAGATGAAGGTGTTTCCGCTGCAAAAGCTGGTTTTCTGCCAGAATTATCAGCAACTTGGTCCTATAGTGATATCAAGCAGGATATTACACCTGTTGGTAGTGATACGTTCGAGTCTCCCCGTGATAGTGATGGCTACAGCATAACTGCTAGGCAGAATTTCTTTCGGGGTTTTCAGGACCGCAATAACGTACTGCAAGCTAAAAGTACGGTAAAAGCTGGCCGGGCAAATCTGCAATCTGTTGAACAGAATATTCTGCTTCAGGCTGTGACAGCCTATATGAATGTAGTGCGTGACGGGTCTGTTGTTGCGCTGAATAAAAATAATATTAAAGTTCTTGAGCGCCAGTTGCAGGCCAGCCAAGACAGATTCCGTGTGGGCGAAGTAACACGTACTGATGTTGCTCAATCTGAAGCGCGGTTGGAAAATGCAAAATCTCAGGTATTGTCTGCTGAGGCAGGCTTGGCTTCTAGCCGTGCGCAATATTTGCGTGTGATTGGGCGTGTGCCTGCATCGCTTGAAACACCTAGCGCAAAACCACAGTTGCCAGCAAATCTTGATCTAGCCATCGAAATTGCGATGGAACAAAGCCCCGGTGTTAAAGTTGCGCGTCATAATGAGTCTGCTGCGCGCCATGCTGTAAAAACAGCCAAAGGCGCTCTCTTGCCATCTGTTGGAGCCGAAGTATCGTATTCGAATATAAATTCAGCCGGATTTAGTGGAAATACAGGGTTTAGCCAAGAGCAGAATAATAAATCCACAAGTGTTGGTATTCAGGTTACCGTGCCGCTTTATGCGGGTGGGGCGCGTTATTCTGGTGTTCGCCGGGCGAAGCAAGTTCGTAGCCAGCGCATGATGGAAATCCATCAGGCAGAGCGGGTGGCGCAGGAAAATGTTTTTGTCGCATGGGATAATTACCGGGCAGCCGCCGGGCAAATTACCTCTACCAAAGCTGCATTGCGGGCCTTTGAAATCGCGCTTGAGGGCGTGAAGCAAGAAGCCTATGTTGGCTCCCGCACCACGCTTGATGTGTTGAATGCCGAGCAGGAACTGTTGAATTCCCGTGTGTCTCTTGTACGTGCTCAGCGTGACGAATTTGTTGCAGCCTACAGCCTTATCTCTGCCACAGGCAAACTTACCGCAAGGGATTTGAACCTCGGTGTGGTTGTTTATAACGAGAAAAAATATTACGACGAAGTTGGGTCTAATCAATTGATTGGTTTTGGGACGAAGACGGTCGAATAGACTTAAACCCCTTCCTTACAGTAGAATTTGAATTTGGGAAGCTGCGGCTTCCCATTTTTTTTACCTCCGTACCGCTTGGCCTGAGGCGATAGATTCTGTCGGATTTAATTGGCATCATCGGATACGACCTGGGCTGCATGGGGCTGGTTTGGCTGGGGGGGTAGGCTTGAGATGTAAATCAAACCTAATAAAGTCTAGCGGCAGGTTGTGAGGCCGATGGTATTTGTGATTTCATATAAATAATGGGCTGGTTTCTTGTTCGAACTTATAGATTATAAAAGGATGCTTTAGGCTCCTTTTTTCTATTTTCGCAACTTTGCATACCCAAAAAGCACATTTTCTTTCGTAACTGCCTTTGTTTGTTTAAGAATTATTGACAGGCGAGTCTCTAAAATGTACCAGTTTGTGAGGTATATTTTTTACAGTGGCTGGTTAATGAGCGATAACGCATCCGAAGACGAACCAACGATGGAAGAAATTCTGGCGTCTATACGCCGGATGAATTGGTTTGATGTTTAAGGCTGACAGCCATGACGCAATTGTTTATCAGGCTGCGATGACCAAAAACGCCC
>JAESQS010000114.1 GCA_016765035.1 Kordiimonadaceae bacterium
CCAACCACCCCACAGTGTATCCTAGCGGGTGGTTGGGTAGGGGGCGTGGGCCGGTGATGTATAGTAAAAGGGGATATAAAAAACCCCAGAAGCATAGCTGCTGGGGCTCAGTAGTTCATGCTTCACATGAAATGCATATCATGTGTCACCTTAACTTGATCACATACCGCAAACACCCAATTTGGAACATATTTCATCCAGTTGATCGAGCGTTGTATAGCTAAGCACTACATTGCCGCCCTCGCCTTCATGGTCGATGGAAACCTTCAGCCCCATTGCAGCGGACAAGTCTTTTTCCAGAGCGATTGTATCCGCATCTTTACCTCTAGAGCTGCTGCCACCTGGCCGTGCCTGTCGTTTTTGTTTACCGCCTTTTGCATCACTAACCAATGCCTCAGTTTGGCGCACACTCAAGCCTTCTTTAATGATACGCCGAGCAAATTCAAGCGCATCATCAGATCCTATCAACGTTCTAGCGTGCCCCATAGTAAGCAAGCCTTCTCCAACAAGAGTCTGTACTTTTTCAGGTAGCGTAAGCAACCGCAACAGGTTCGTCACATGGCTGCGTCTTTTACCCACAACATCTGCTACAGCCTCTTGGGTATGTCCAAATTCATTCATTAATTGCTTAAAGCCCACCGCTTCTTCAATCGCGGTCAGATCCTGACGCTGAATATTTTCAATGATGGCAATTTCCAGCACTTCAGCATCGGAAAGATCGCGCACAGCCACGGGCACCTCATGGATACCTGCTTTTTGGCACGCACGCCAACGACGCTCCCCAGCTACAATCTGATATTTCTCAGGGCCTAATTCTCGCACCAATATTGGCTGTAAAAGCCCTTTTTCCTAAATAGATACAGCTAGTTCTTCAAGGGATACTTCATCAAAGTACACACGAGGCTGGTTAACATTGCGCTCAAGAAATTCAATAGGCAGGCGGCGGCGACTACTGGGCGCGCCATCATTTGCAGATTGTGCTGGTAAATCCACTGTTACCGCAGGGCGGTCGTCCTTTAATAAGGATGAAAGTCCGCGTCCTAAGCCTTTACGAGCAGCTTTTGCCATTTTGATAACCTATCTTATTATTTTTAAACAACTAGTTAGAGAGTATTAAGCAGCCAAACGATTTGTCCGGCCAAGAAATTCGCGCGCTAAATCAATATAGGCCTTGCTGCCAACACATCGATGATCATACAGCAACACTGGCTTGCCAAAACTGGGGGCCTCAGAAACTCGGACATTTCGCGGAATTACAGTATTATAAACCTTGTCGCCCAGATAATCGCGTACATCCAATGCCACTTGCTCCGACAGGTTATTGCGTTTGTCAAACATCGTCAGCACCACACCATTAATGGTTAGGTTGGGGTTTAGGCTTGTCCGAACCTGCTCTACTGTTTTAAGCAGCAGGCCCAAGCCCTCAAGGGCAAAAAACTCGCATTGAAGCGGAACTAAAACTTCATCAGAAGCCACTAAAGCATTGATAGTTAACAAAGAAAGAGACGGAGGGCAGTCTATGAGAATATAGTCATATTCATCTCTTACGGCGGCCTTTTCAAAGGCTTGCTGTAGCCTGAAATTTCGCTGTGGAAGCTCCGCTAACTCTAGGTCTGCACCAGATAAATCTACTGTTGAAGGAATAATGCTAAGCCCGGGGACTTCTGTTGCAAGAACAGCGTCCCCTACAGGAGCCGCGCCTAAAACCACATCATAGGAAGTTATCTCGCGTGAATGCCGGTCGATACCAAACCCGGTGCTGGCGTTCCCTTGCGGATCCAGATCCAAAATCAACACACGTTTATCAACGGCAGCCATCGCTGTGGCAAGGTTGATTGTTGTCGTGGTTTTTCCTACGCCGCCTTTTTGGTTTGCAACAGCAATAATATGTGCAGATTTTCCAGGTTTCATACGGATATCCCCCCTATTCCCCAAAAGGGGATTTACTTTCAAACACTTAGGCTTTTTTTATGTTCTTAAGCCTTAAGATCACGCCCTTTGCATCAGTTCGGCTTGGGTAGCGATCTATTTCCATAGTCCAATAAGCTTGGG
Organism: Kordiimonadaceae bacterium; assembly: GCA_016765035.1. GTDB lineage: Bacteria > Pseudomonadota > Alphaproteobacteria > Sphingomonadales > Kordiimonadaceae > Kordiimonas. The sequence continues at coordinate 2,053 of JAESQS010000114.1, forward strand.
CTTCGGTCAATTCTTCTTCTGCTGTTTCGCCTTTTAGAAGCCAAATTTCAGGGGAAAATTCTAAAAAAGGTGCTGCCCACTTGATAAGTTGAGACACACTTGCGCACGCTCGCGAAGTAATAATATCGACAGGAAACGGAGTGATGTTTTCAATACGTTCATTGTGAATGTCAGCATTCATGCCGGTTTCGCGAATAACCTGCCGCATAAAAATACATTTTCGACCATTCGCCTCAACCATATGAGCGATGCCAACCCCCATGGCAGAAAGCACCAGACCGGGAAAACCTGCGCCGGAGCCAATATCAAGCATTGTAAGCTGCTTTTTTCCATAACAAGCTTCCAGATGCGGGGCCAATTGTGCCGAATCGAGGAAATGCCGATGCCAAATATCATCAAGTGTGCTGTTGGCGATCAGGTTTTTGGCCTTTTGCCATTTAACCAGCAAGTCACCATAGGTTTTTAGATGTGCAGATGTTTCACGTGAAACATCGATATCTTTTTCAAAGTCCGAAAATCCGTAGTCCATATCAAGCCTGTATTAATCCCTGTGTTCCGGTGCTTTTTTTAATATGTCCAAGCAGCAATGTAAGGGCTGCGGGCGTTACACCAGCAATGCGAGCAGCAGCACCAAGGGTCGCTGGTCGCGCAATATGAAACTTTTCCAACATCTCGTTTGAAAGCCCAACAATAGAATTAAAATCCACATCGTCAGGAATGATAAGCATTTCGTCTTTACGGAAAGCTGCAATATCCCGTGCTTGCCGTTCTATGTAGCCTTGATACATCGCATCTGCAGCAAGTTGAGCAGAAATTTTATCAGAAATTTCCCCAAGTTCTTCTGGCCACATGCGCCGTATCTGAGCAATATCCACATTACTGAAACCAAGCAATGTTTCAGCAGACCGCCGTACACCGTCTTGCTTAATTCTAAGCCCCAGCTTTTCAGCCTCATTAGGAGTGACCGACAAACTCCGAAGCAAGGCAAGCCCTTCATCAAGCTCGGTACGTTTCTGCTTAAAGGCAGCAGCACGTTCGGACAGAACCAAACCAACATCTATACCTTTTTGTGTAAGTCGTTGGTCAGCATTGTCTGCCCGTAACAACAAACGATACTCCGCACGACTGGTGAACATCCGGTAAGGCTCTCTCGTGCCTTGTGTCACTAAGTCGTCTAGCATAACTCCGATGTAAGCGTCCGCGCGGTCTAATACAAGAGGATGCTCCGAGCCAGCAGCCGCCAAGGCTGCATTGGTACCAGCCATCAACCCTTGTGCCCCAGCCTCTTCATAGCCAGTTGTACCGTTGATTTGTCCCGCAAGGTAGAAGCCATCTACGCGCCGCGTCTCAAGCGATACTTTAAGTTCCCGCGGGTCTACATAATCATATTCAATGGCATAGCCATGCTGAAGAATAACGGCATTTTCCAGCCCCGGTATGGAGGCAATCATTTTTTCCTGCACATCTACCGGCAAGCTTGTGGAAATACCGTTTGGATAGACTGTATGGTCGTCCAAGCCTTCAGGCTCAAGGAATATCTGATGGCTGCCCTTATCTGCAAAGCGTACAACTTTATCTTCAATAGAGGGGCAATAGCGCGGGCCTTTGCTATCTATTTGCCCGCTATACATAGGAGACCGATGGATATTATCCTGTATTATCTGATGGGTAGCCGCCGTTGTTCGTGTTAAATAACAAGAAATTTGCGGTACTTTAATTTCCTCTGTAAGAAACGAAAAAGGGATAAGGTCTTCATCAGTCGGTTGCTCTGTGCAAACAGACCAATCAATCGTGCGGCCATCAAGCCTCGCTGGCGTACCAGTTTTAAGCCGGCCAAGTTCAAAACCCAAAGCCTCCATTGTGTCGGACAAACCAAGTGCCGGCGCCTCACCTACACGGCCAGCGGGGGTTTTTTCCTCGCCAATATGAATAAGACCACGCAAGAAAGTCCCGGTTGTCAGCACAACAGACTTTGCTTCAACTGATGTGCCATCCGCCAGAATAACCCCTTTAACACAAGGCTTCTTTTGCGAACGGTCGACGATCAAATCCTCAACGGCGGCGGCCTTCATGCTTAAGTTCGGATAGTCTGCCAGTGTTTTTTGCATGGCTTCACGGAAGAGTTTTCGGTCGCACTGTGCCCGTGGACCATGGACCGCAGGGCCCTTCTTCCTGTTAAGGAGGCGATACTGAATGCCCGCAGCATCTGCCACAAGGCCCATCAATCCATCCAGAGCATCAATCTCGCGAACCAAGTGGCCTTTTCCCAAGCCACCAATTGCAGGGTTACAAGACATCTCCCCCACAGTTTCCAGCTTGTGGGTTACAAGCAATGTCTTCGCGCCAACCCGTGCTGCAGCAGCAGCAGCCTCACACCCGGCATGTCCGCCACCAACAACTATGACATCAAAACTATCCATCAACCCACATATCCAAATTAAAAAAACAACCTCGGCAGCATCTGCTAACCGAGGGTCCGCGCATGATATATAGAAGTATATCATGAAAGTCAAAAGAGGTAGGTGGGGAAATTCATAAGGAGATTCACGGAGAAATTCACAGAGAGAAACACAGAGAGAAACTTGCAGGAAATTTACAGAGACGCTCAAAGAGATGTTTCACGTGAAACATCCACCGTTAACAACTAGCTCACCTTGTCGCGCACCATCTTTTGCTATTTACCAATGCAAAAGTCTGAGAATACGACATCCAACATATCTTCCACGCCTACGCGCCCGGTTATTTTCCCCAATGAACGCGCTGCCATACGTACATCTTCAGCAGCAAGTACTGCATCAAGGGAAGCATTATCTTCAAACCGGTGCAGATGCTCTACTGTTGCTTCCAGCGCTTCTCTATGACGAAGCCTTGTTAGGCTCGGCACTTCACGCGGTGCCATAGCATTTTCAACACACTGTTCTAGTAAGGCCAAAAGGTCATCCATACCGTGGTCATTGTGAGCAGAAATAGTAACGATATTTTTTGCTAAACCTAGCTCATCCAAAGAGCTTTTAGGATGTTCCACGTGAAACATTTTCACACGGTCAGTCTGTGAAATCGCCAATATAGAAGTATCATCCAACCACTCAGTCGCCGCTTCTGGCAAGGATGGCCACTCATCAGCACGCACAAGAATTAAGCGTAAATCAGCATCTTCTGCTTTTGCTTTGGCCCGACGGACACCTTCTTTTTCCACGGTATTTTCAACTTCGCGAAGCCCCGCTGTATCAATGAGCCGAACAGGATACCCCCGCAAATCAAGAGATACTTCTATAGTGTCCCGGGTGGTGCCTTTTTCTTCTGAAACAATAGCCACATCAGATTTTGCCAACGCATTTAGAAGCGTAGACTTGCCTGCATTTGGTTCTCCTAAAATAACAATTCGAAAACCATCTCTCAAGGCCTCTCCGCGCCTTCCATCCACAAGATATTGTGTTAGTTTTTCTCTCAACCGCAATATATCAGGGGAAATGGCCCCAGAAACCCCTTCTGGCAGATCTTCGTCAGGAAAATCAATGTCCGCTTCTAGATGCGCCAAATGCCCGATGAGTTTTGCTCGCCACCCCTCATATAAATTCTTCAGCCCACCATCCATCTGCGATAAAGCCTGCTCTCGCTGGGCGGCAGTTTGCGCGTGGATTAAATCATTCAGCCCTTCGGCCTCTGTCAGGTCGAGCTTGCCTTGCTCAAACGCGCGGCGAGAAAACTCACCGGGTTCAGCAATCCTCAAACCGGGTAGTGCAGCAAGAGCTTCCAACACGCCAGCCACAACGGAGCGCCCCCCGTGCAAATGCAATTCCACAACATCTTCCCCGGTAAAACTCGCCGGGCACGGAAAGGTAAGAACAAGCGCTTTATCAAGGCGTATCTTGCTTTTGGGGTGTTTGAGTTCTCGCAGGGTTGCCATGCGCGGTTTTGGGTTTTCTTTACCGCTAAGAGAAGCCAGTGCCTCAAATGCTGCTGCGCCTGAAATACGAACCACAGCAACACCCGCCATGCCCGCACCACTGGCAAGTGCAAAGATCGTATCTGTGGTGCTTGGCTGAAAACCTGTTTGCGACATAACCCTACCCTGAATAGTCTGTTGCAGATTAAGCTCTAAATTTCTTGCACCAACACCGTTAGCGTTCTAGCAAGAAGATGATCTAACCTTTTACAGTTTACTCTTTACTCTGGGGCCATCCATGTCGCAACTGTCGATGCACACTCCTATCATTGATATTACTATTACTGAGCTGGAGGACAGCATCATTTCGTTGGATTGGGGCTGGTCTCCTTTTCAGGAAACATCGCCTTTACTACAGGAAGCCAAACGACAGCTGGATGCATATTTTGATGGTGACCTAACTGAGTTTGACCTGCCCCTTAATGCTATGGGCACCACGCATCAGGAAAAAGTATGGCAGGCCATGCGCAACATTCCTTACGGTGAGGTCACCACCTACGGCGCGTTAGCCAAGGACATAAGCTCTGCCCCCCAGCCTGTTGGCTCTGCCTGTGGTCGCAACCCTTTGCCAATTTTAATCCCCTGTCACAGAGTGGTCGGGTCATCGGGTAAATTCGGTGGCTATTCAGGTGATGGCGGCCTTTATACAAAAAGGGCCTTGTTAGTGCTGGAAGGTGCCTTAACCATTGAGGAAGGCAAAGCGCTGGAAGCATCAGGCGTGCTTGATACATAAATCTTCTTTTCAGCATCTGGGTTATTACGCCTACCCCATTTAGGGTCATCGATTGCCATTTGCACATCAATGATAAGCAGGGCTAAAGCCACTTTTATTATATCCTTATTTTTAGCTGCTTGTTTTGAGTGCGTATCTGCTTGGCCTGTCAGGCCAGAAAATCTTCCCATTCAAACGATGCCAACTATCAATACCATCTATTTCTCGTTGCAAAAAAGGTCATTTTTTCTGCACAAATAAAGCTTAAAATTATAGAGCTAGTTGCAGTACATCATACTCATGGGGAGAATACGAATGCCAAAAACCACAACGACATACACAAAAAAATTTATGGTGCTTGCCTGCAGTATATTGTCCCTTTCCACCGGCATATCATCCGGTGTTCAGCCCCTAGACCCTTCCGAGCTAAAGGCTGCCATTGACGGTGTTTTTGCGGATGTGAACAACCCCAGCAGTCCAGGTTGTTCTGTTGGTATCCAAAAAGGGCAAGAAACACTGTTTTCAGCAGGCTATGGTATGGCGGATATTGACACCGCCCGCCCCAATGATGCTGACACACACTTTAATATCGCGTCCATGTCCAAACAATTTACGGTATTATCCATTCTGGCATTGCAAGCTGATGGCAAATTATCTGTGGACGATGATATCCGCAAATATATCCCTGAGGTTATTAAAACAGATGACATTGTTAAAATCTCACACCTGATCCACCACACCAGCGGTTTGATGGACTATGTCAGATATCTATTCGCAGCAGGATTGCCAGAATTTGAAGGTCTGAAAAGAGACTTAGCCATAGAAATTATGACGGGTGATTTCCCAATGGTCTCTCCTGCGGGCGCAGTATATTCGTATAATAACGGTGCTTATGTTTTATTGGCAGAAATTGTCAAACGTGTCAGTGGGCAAGACTTTGAAACATTTGCACGCGGACACATCCTTAGCCAAGTTGATATGCAAAGCAGCTATTTCAGATCAGAAAATGATCCTAGCTTTGGCCGGGTAGCGACACCTTACATAAAAAGAAAAGAAGGCTCAACAAAAGCAGGCGGTAGTGTAAATTACAGTGGTGATGGCGGGCTCGTTACCACTATCAATGATTTTCTGAAATATACGGCTGAAATCCACAAAGGAGCTACCCTTTGGAATGACAAAAACCGCCGTTTCCTAACTACATCAGGACAGCTAACAGGGCCCACAGTTCACCCTAATACAGGCACCTTAAAAACCAACTATGGCGGCGCGATACAGCTTGAAACGGCTCACGGGGAAGAAATGCTGGTGCACAGCGGTAGTATTGATGGCTTTAACGCGCTCTTTCAAATCTATCCTGATCAGGGCCTAACTCTTGTTGCCTTCTGCAATTTTGAAGATGCTAATCTGCCTTCGCGCTTCACTGCCATTACAGACCTATTTTTTGATCAAAAGAAAAAACTAGAGAAAACCGAACACGAAGAAAAGCACGTCCACAATCCTGCACCGGAAAGTTTAATTGCGGCTTTATCTGGTACGTTCAAATCAGATGTTTTAAAAACAACCTATGATATAGAATCCCTGTCTGATGGTCAGATGTTGATCACGCTTACATCGCCCTATTCCGGTGGGCCTGTTCGCATAGAACTTCCAAAGGGGTCTATTCAAATAACCCAGAAAAGCTCTGACCAGATACTTTCTCTTGGCTACAACAAAATTGTAATTCCAAAGCAATCAGGCCCTTTAATCAACAACTTCTCACTGCGTGTACCTTCATTACCGGACTTTATATTCAACCGCGTTGAATAAGAAATTTCTATGCCTGCTCGGGTACGTAAAAAGATAGGAAGGCTATAATAAAAGCCTTTCAGCTAGAATGTAAAAAGGGCCCACCAAATGGTAGGCCCTTTTAAAAATGGAACAAATAATTTTAGTTGTTCATTTGCGCAAAGAAATCATCATTATTTTTTGAATCTTTAAGCTTGGAAAGTAGGAATTCCATCGCATCCACAGTCCCCATTGGGGTAAGAATACGGCGTAGTACCCACATTTTGGATAATATTGCAGGGTCCACAAGCAGCTCTTCTTTCCGTGTGCCAGACTTAACAATGTCAATCGCTGGGAAGACACGTTTGTCTGCCACTTTACGGTCCAGAATAACTTCACTGTTGCCGGTACCTTTGAATTCCTCAAAGATCACTTCATCCATGCGACTACCCGTTTCAATCAGGGCTGTTGCAATGATTGAAAGCGAACCGCCTTCTTCAATGTTACGAGCAGCACCGAAGAAACGCTTTGGCCGTTGGAGAGCATTTGCATCCACACCACCGGTTAGAACTTTACCAGAAGATGGCACCACTGTGTTGTAGGCCCGTGCAAGACGCGTGATACTATCAAGAAGAATAACAACATCTTTGCCGTGCTCAACAAGGCGCTTGGCTTTTTCAATCACCATTTCAGAAACTTGTACGTGGCGAGTAGCTGGTTCATCAAACGTAGAAGAAACCACTTCAGCATCAACGCTGCGTGACATGTCAGTCACTTCTTCCGGGCGTTCGTCAATCAGCAACACCATCACGTAACATTCAGGATGGTTTTTAGTGATGTTTTTGGCGATATTTTTAAGCAACACTGTTTTACCAGTGCGAGGCGGTGCAACAATAAGAGCACGCTGGCCTTTACCAATTGGCGCAACCAAATCAATCACCCGTGGGGATTTGTCTTTAACGGTTGGATCATCAGGATCTAGCTTAAGTTTTTCGTCTGGGTAGAGCGGTGTTAAGTTGTCAAAGTGAACTTTGTGACGCATCTTTTCAGGGTCTTCAAAGTTGATCTGTGACACTTTCAACAGGGCAAAATAGCGCTCGCCATCTTTGGGTGCGCGAATTTGGCCTTCAACAGTATCCCCTGTACGCAAGCCAAACCGGCGAATTTGCGATGGGCTGATATAAATATCATCAGGGCCTGGTAGATAATTTGATTCAGGGCTGCGCAAGAAAACAAAACCATCAGACAGAGTTTCAATAACCCCTGCGCCCATAATTTCAACATCGTCTTCTGCAAGATGCTTTAGAATGGCAAACATCATATCTTGCTTGCGCATACTGTTTGCATTTTCGACACCAACTTCTTCTGCTAACGCTAGAAGGTCTGCCGAAGTCTTGTTTTTGAGATCCTGTAGATGCATTGGATCAGTCATTTCTATGTAATCTTTGTCCGGAATAGTGGGCATTTGCCCAAATGTAAAAAGCTTAAGGCGCCGAAAGTCTCCATGATAGATATCAGCAATGAAGGGAAAAGCTTAGTGAATGGTTGCCGCAAGAACGCGAAACCACCGAAAAAATACCACGCTATAATATAGTGTCAAGGAAATAGCGTTCAAAAAGGCCGAACAATTACCATTATCACAATAATAATGATGAAAACCGCGGGTAATTCATTGATTTTAAGATAAAAATTTTCAGTCTTAGTGCGGTTTCCAGCTGCAAAATTTTTCTGCCACTTGGAAAAAACACCGTGCAATCCAGATAATGCTAGCACCAGCAATATCTTAGCATGGAGCCACCCGCCAGCGCCCAAGCCAAGATTTACAAGCAGTGAAAGACCCATAATCCATGAAATGATCATCGCTGGATTCAAAATGATATTCATCAAACGGGTTTCACGCTCAATCCATTTTGCATCTTCTGCCGAACCAACCTCACATTGGCTATGGTAGGCAAAATACCGCGGCAGCATAAACATGCCTGCCATCCAGAAAATCACAAAAATAATATGCGCGGCTTTCACCCAAAGATATGCGTCCCCTAAAAAACCTTCCATGATACTTTCCTCTGACAAGTGTATGGTTTATTGGATATTACCGATTAAAGGCTTTAATAGTTTCCGCCAGCAATGCAACATTTTCTGGCGGTGTCTCAGGCACAAAACCATGGCCTAAATTGAAAATATGCGCGCCGCCTTTTAGGCTTTCCAAAATCCGGTTCGTTTCAGACACCATCATTTCACCCCCTGCAACAACAAGGTGTGGGTCAAGGTTTCCTTGCACACAAACTTCAGTTTGAATTTCATCAGCAGCCCAACCAAGCGGCACACCCGTATCAAGTGAAACGCCATCTATGCCTGTTTCCAGAACATATTTTTTCAGCAAAGCACCAGCGAGACGAGGGAACCCAATAATGGGGGTTTCACTATGTTTAGCCCGTACTTTTTCAACAATGGCTTTTGTTGGCTCAATCACCCAGCGGTCAAACATAGTTTCTGGCAAGGCTGCGGACCAGCTATCAAAAATTTGCACAACATCAGCGCCTGCTTCAATTTGTTTGCACAGATATTCAGCGGTGGCATCAACAAGCAAGTTTAATATTTTTCCAAATAATTCAGGGTTACTATAGCCAAGCTGCCGAGCAGCGGCATGGTCTTTACTGCCTTGGCCGCCAATCATGTAGGTTGCCACTGTCCACGGTGCCCCAGCAAAGCCTATCAAAGTGGTATTTTCAGGCAATTCTGCAGAAAGCCGAGAAACCGTCTCATAGACGTTACCAACCTTCTCATGGAAGCCTGATAGCGAAAGTTGGCTATATGACGCCTCAGTAGCCACAGGATCAAGCTGGGGGCCTAATCCAGTTTCAAACCAAACCTTCTGTCCCAGCCCATCTGGTACGACAAGAATATCTGCAAATAAAATAGCACCATCCATGCCATACCGCCGAATGGGTTGTAATGTTACTTCTGTAGCCTTTGCCGGGTCATAGCAAAAATCCATAAAGGTAGGTACGGTTTTGCGGACTTCTCTATACTCAGGCAAATACCGGCCTGCTTGACGCATAAACCAAAAGGGAACTTTCTCCCCAGGGTTCCCCCTGAGAGTCTCTAGTAAAAGTTTTGCCATAAGTATTGACCTAAAAATTAGAACAGGGAACGAGCTATAAAGCGAACACTCTAATACATATATAATAAGTAAATAGAAATATTGTTGTTGTTGTTGATACCTGTGAATAATGGGGAAAAGCACTTATCCACAGACTTTTCCCAAAAGCGATCCCCTGCGGCAACAAACCGCAGATACTGTGGATAACTGATAGAATAACCCTCTGAAGCTGAGGGCTGACACCAACTGGCGTTAAGGAACTACGGGGATAAGGGATAAAACTAGTTTCCGAGTGATACAGTTACTATCGTAATTTCCAGCTAGGGATAAAATTAATTTTCTTGTGTAGAGTGTCTTCACAAATTGGGGGTAAGTAGCCTACCTTACTTATCCATAGGTTCATCAACATGATATCCACAGGCTAGTCCCATGAGTCTTCCACCGCTAAAATCCGGTAGTTTACCAACCACACCATCCAGTGATGCCCCCGCAGGTGATGGGGGTGAAGACGTGCAGCCTTTTCATTTGCATCTCGTTTCAGATTCTACAGGCGAAACGCTGGAAGCCATCATTTCTGCTGCCTTAGTGCAGTTTGAGGGCGTGCATGTACGCAAGCATTATTGGCCGTTGGTACGGTCTGCCATGCAAATGGAACGCTTGATGGCAGATATTGGCGAACAGCCGGGTCTTGTGATGTATACGCTGGTGAATAAAGAAATTCGCGAAACGCTAGAGCGTTGTTGCATGGATGTTAACTTGCCAGTTCTGTCCATATTAGACCCGGTGATTAATTTGCTTGGGTCGTATTTTGGGCAAAAAGCCTCTCATGAGCCGGGCCGCCAACATACTATGGATGCTCATTATTTTCAGCGTATTGATGCGCTGCATTACACAATGGCCCATGATGATGGGCAGTTGGTGGAAGATGCGCAGAGCGCAGATATTGTGCTTATTGGCGTTTCACGATCGTCAAAAACGCCAACCAGCATTTATTTGGCGAACAAAGGCTATAAAACAATGAATATACCCTTTGTGCCGGGCTGTCCCATGCCGCTGGTCTTAGATTCACTTAAGAATAGATTTGTAATTGGCCTTACAACAAGCGTTGAACGGTTGGTGCAAATAAGGACAAACCGCTTGCGGGCTATTAATGAAGATGAAACGAGCGAATATACCGACAGAGAAGGTATTTTAAGCGAAGTGAAAGAATGCCGCCGCTACTGCACAGACAGAGGTTGGCAAACAATTGATGTCACGCGTCGGTCGATCGAAGAAAGTGCAGCGGCTATTTTACACCGTTATTATAGCTGGCTTGAAACACAGCCTCCTGGCACGGGACGCAGATTGAGCAAAAACAAATGAGCATGAAGGATGCGCCGCCGTTGATTTTGGCATCTGGGAGTAAAACCCGCGCAAACATGCTGAAAAATGCGGGTGTTTGTTTTGATGTTGTGCGCCCAACAGTAGATGAAGAAGCCTTGAAGGCTGATATGCTGGTCGGCGGTGCTTCTGCGCGGGTTGTCGCTGATGCATTGGCTGAAACCAAAGCGCGCACACTGTCCTTTTCGTATCCCGATGCCTTTGTCATTGGGGCGGACCAGGTTTTGGAGAAAGACGGCAGGATATTTTCCAAGGCAGACACCAAGGCAGAGGCCAGTGAAACATTAAAAGCGCTTTCTGGTGGGCAGCACCAGCTTTTGTCTGCTGTGGCTGTATGCCAGAATGGCCAAACTTTGTGGCGGCATGTTGAGAGTGCAAAAATCACTGTCCGTCCGCTGGAGGAAAGTTTTATCGCGCACTATTTAGATACACTTGGGGATGATGCTTTCTGGAGCGTGGGGTGTTATCAGCTAGAAGGGTTGGGCGCGCAGCTTTTCACTAAAGTAGACGGGGATTATTTTACTGTCCTTGGTTTACCTTTGTTGCCATTGCTGGACTTTTCACGTCGCCACGGCTTGTTGCCCCTTTAACACTGTATATTTAATACCGTATATTTTGAGTGAATAAACTATGAGTGCATCCATTAAAAAAGCTGCTGTAATCGGGTATCCTATTGCTCAGTCTCTGTCGCCTCTCATCCACCAGCATTGGATGAAACAGGTGGGCATGGAAGGCACTTATGAAGCTATTGAAGTGGCCCCTGATGATTTGGCTGGCTTTGCACGGTCAGCAAAAGACAAGGGATTTAGGGGTTTCAATATTACTGTGCCCCACAAAATAGACATTCTGCCAAGCCTTCAAAAAATTGCGCCGCTTGCCCGGCAAATGGGCGCTGTTAATACTGTGAAAGTTGAAGAAGATGGGAGTTTAACAGGCTATAACACTGACGGCATTGGTCTTGTTAAACACCTAAAAGCGACTGTGGCTGATTATCCGACAGATAAGCCTGCGCTAATATTGGGGGCTGGCGGCGCGGCCCGTGCGGCCGTCCTTGGTTTGCTAACAGAAAATATGCCAATGGTGATGATAAGCAACCGTACAAGGGCCAAAGCAGAGGCTATTGCAAAAGAAATTGGCCATGGCCGCATGACGGTTGTGGATTGGGAAGAGAAAGAGGCCGCGGTTGCTGCCGCGGGCCTTATTGTGAACACCACCCTACTAGGGATGGCAGGCCAACAGCCGCTGGAAATAGATATTTCCCGCGCTGCAAAAGACACTGTTGTCTATGACATTGTTTATAAACCACTGGAAACACAGCTTTTGGCAGCCGCCAAAAAACAAGGCCTTCGGACCGTGGATGGGCTTGGTATGCTTGTGCATCAGGGGGCGGCAGCTTTTAAAATATGGTTTGGCTATGATGTAGGGTTTGATGCAGAGCTGCGCGCCAAACTTGAGGCAAAAATCACATGACTATCAAAAGCCTTGCCGGGGGAAAGTTCGCTGAGGGAAGGTCCTCAGCGAAAAGTTCTCTTGGGAAAAAAAACTCCAGCGGCCCTATAATCATCGGGTTAACGGGGTCTATCGGCATGGGAAAAAGTGAAACGGCAAAAATGTTTGCTGCGGCCAGCGTGCCTGTTTTTGATGCTGATGCGGTGGTGCACTGCTTGCAGGCCAAAGGTGGGGAAGCCCTTCCGTTTATAGAAGCCGCATTCCCAGATGTGATTAAGCAAGGTGTACTCGACAGGGCAAAACTTGGCGCAATTGTTTTTGCCGACAAAAGTGCCAAAGAAAAACTTGAAGCGATCATGCACCCAATGGTGAATGAAGCTCGTATTGCCTTTTTTGCACAAGCGACAGCCAACGGCGCGACAATGGTTGTTTATGATCAGCCGTTGTTGTTTGAAATGTCTGCTGACAAAAGCTGTCATAAGGTTGTTGTCGTATCTGCCCCGGCAGATGTGCAGCGAAAGCGCGTGTTGGCGCGCGCCGGCATGACAGTGGAAAAGTTTGAGCATATAGTCGGCATTCAGGTGCCAGACGCAAAGAAGCGCGTTGCGGCAGATTATATTATTGAAACTGATAAAGGGCTTGACCATGCCCGGCGGCAAGTAGCTGCACTTATAACAGAAATTGAGGAAACAGCCCGTGCGTGAGTTGATTTTTGATACGGAAACAACTGGGTTTGACCCCCTTTCCGGGGACAGGCTGGTTGAAATTGGCCTTGTGGAAATGGTGGACCGCTCGCTGACGGGCAACCATTATCATGTGTATGTAAATCCTGAGCGCGACATGCCAGAGGGCGCTTTTAAAATCCACGGGTTATCTACAGAGTTTTTATCAGGCAAGGCTTTATTTTCCAGCATTATGGATGAGTTTCTTGAGTATGTGGGCGATAGCTCGGTGCTGGTGGCGCACAATGCTGAATTTGATATGAAATTCATCAATTGGGAGTTGGAGAACGCGGGCCGCCCTATTATCCATTCAAAGCGTTTCATTGATACCCTTGCCATTGCGCGGACAAAATTCCCCGGCTCCCCTAATAGTCTGGATGCTTTGTGCAAACGTTTTGCTATTAATAACACGCACCGTACGTTGCACGGCGCGTTGCTTGATGCTGAAATTCTTGCAGAAGTTTACATTGAGCTTTTAGGTGGCAGGCAGGGTGGTATGGACCTTTCTGTTGTAAAAACGGCAGCGGCCATGGGCCCGAAGAAAGAACGCGAGCGCCGCTCTTTCCCCGTTAAGGAAGAAGAGCTGGAAGCGCACCGCGAGTTTATTAAAGAATTAAAAGACCCTATCTGGAATAGTTGATACGCTTAATCATCTGCCTTGATGAATTTTAAAGTACCAAATGTATCCCCTTTTGCATCTTTTTCTGTGTCGATGGGGTGGTTGTTACCATCCAGCACTGCGACTTCATCAAAGTCAAAGGGACTTAAGCCCTCTAGGCAGGCTACATTCACACCAAACTGCATCGGGTTTGCTCGTCTTTGGTGGTGTGTGTAAACGCCGCACCTTGAGCAGAAATAATGCTTAGCAACGCCTGTGTTAAATTGGTAAAGTGCTAACATGTCTTCACCTTGTGTGATGTGCATGTCACTTAACTCAACGG
>JAESQS010000115.1 GCA_016765035.1 Kordiimonadaceae bacterium
ACAGACTCGCCGCGCCCAAGCTGCATGTCAGTGCCTTGCAGCACAATGGATTTGCCGCCTAGTTGCTGCATGGCCATTTCAAAGCTGATGCGCGTGCGAGTAGAGGATTTCTCAAACACCATGGCAAGCGCATGGCCAGCAAGGGGGGCTCCTTCGTCTATGGCCCCCTTTGGCATGCCGCGCCGTGCCGCTTTCCATTTTTTTGCTGTATCAAGAATATGGTGCAGAGTTTCTGCAGGGATATCTTTTAAATCAATAAAATGGCTGTTTGGTAGCACGGGCGTCATGGCTCACTCTTTTCACATAATGCGGTGGCTAATCAGCCTTTTCCGCAAACGCTGTGAAAGCCGCATCAAGTTTGGTCATTGCCTCATCGATGTGACTTTCGTCCAAAATCAAGGGCGGTAACATCCGAAGGACCATATCACCCGCTACGGCTGGTAACATACCGCGACCGATCAGGTCGACAACAATATCACGTGTGGGCTTGGATGGGATGCGAATACCAGCCATAAGGCCTTTGCCGCGCACTTCTGTAATCAGGCCACTGTGGCGCTGCTGGAGGGCTGCAAGGCGCGCGTGCAGCAAGTCTCCCATTTCCACAACTTTGTCGAGGAAGCCGGGCTTTAGCATTTCATCCAATACAGCATTACCAACAGCCATAGCCAGTGGGTTGCCGCCGTATGTTGTGCCGTGAGTACCGACTGTCATGCCAGAAGCTGCATCTTCTTTTGCAAGGCAAGCCCCTAGGGGGAAGCCGCCGCCGATGCCTTTGGCAACTGCTGCAATATCGGGTTCCATGCCAGCCCACTCATGGGCAAATAATTTGCCTGTCCGGCCCATGCCGCACTGAATTTCGTCAAAAACAAGAAGAATGCCTGCTTCGTCGCAAATCTTGCGGAGCGCTTGCAGGGTTTCGTTTGGCAAAACACGAATGCCGCCTTCCCCTTGCACAGGCTCAATCATAATGCCGCCTGTTTCAGGGCCAATGGCCGCTTTGACTGCGTCCAAATCACCAAACGGCACCACATCAAAACCGTCTGGCAGCGGCTCAAAACCTTTTGTCAGTTTTTCCTGGCCTGCGGCGGCAATACCAGCAAGGGTACGGCCATGGAAAGCAGAGGCCATCGTGATAAGGCGGTATTTGCCTGCATTGCCTTTGTCATGATGATATTTGCGCACCATTTTGATGCAGCATTCAATGGCTTCTGCGCCAGAGTTTGCAAAAAAGACAGTGTCAGCAAAGCTGTTGTCTACAAGGCGCTGCGCAAGACGCTCTCCTTCAGGGATTTGGTAAGTGTTTGCTGTGTGCCAAAGTTTCTTGGCTTGTTCAACCAGCGCATTCACTAAAGTAGGGTGTGAATGGCCCATGCACATCACGCCGATACCTGAATAGAAATCCAGATATTTTTTACCGTCAGTATCATAAAGATACATGCCTTCGCCGCGTTCAAAGGCAATAGGCATCCGGGCGTAAGTGGGCAATATTGGTGTAATCACAGTGTTATCTCCCTTGGGTTGCGAGCATTGGCAACCGGGCTATTTTGTTTTGATAAATACTGAACTGGCACATTGGTAATGTACCGGCTCGCTTAGGTGCAGGATGCGCTTGGCTGTTGTTTAAGTCAATCTGTTCAAAGGCTTAAATTCATGGATTTTTTCTAGTTTCATTGGGTGTTTTTAGGCTTTTAGCCGGTAGCCTTTTTGGAACACCAAATACACGCTAAAGGCCAGTATAATTATGAGCCCTAATGTATAATAAACACCGATCACCAAATCACTGTCGGCGCTGCCGATAAAGCCATATCGGAAACCATCGATCAAATAGAAAAAGGGGTTGATACTGGAAAATAGTTGCCACCCTTCGCTTAAGCGCTCGATGGAATAAAATGTCCCTGAGAGCAGACTTAGCGGTGCGATAACAAAGTTGGTGATGGCGGCGGAATGGTCAAACTTTTCTGCCCACACACCGGTAAGCACACCGATTAAAGACAGCATCGTGCTGGCGGCCAGTGCAAAATAAACTATTGCCCAAAGGTGGGAAATGGAAAGGGTGATACCGGGCATTATAAAAAAGGCAAAGCCAACAGAAATTCCGACAACAATGCCACGGGTGACACCACCAAGCGCGTACCCGATGGTTAGCTCAAGTGCTGACAAGGGGGGCATCAGGCTATCGACGATTGTGCCCTGCACCTTGGCGATCAGGATGGAGGAGCTGGTATTGGCAAACGCATTCTGAAGAATAGCCATCAATATCAAACCGGGCGCAAGAAATTGTGCATAGGGCATCCCTGCTACCATGCGGTCTTTGCCCCCTAGGGCCAGCGAGAAAATAATCATAAAGAGAATGGTGGTGACCGCAGGGGCCAACAATGTCTGTGTCCAGACCTTCATGAATCGGAGCGACTCGCGTCGGTACAGAGTCCCTAACCCTATCCAATTTACCCGTCCAATGGTTCTTGAACCGAGTTCTTTATAGTTATTTTGTACTTTTAATGGCACTAAACCGTTCCTTTTTTGCCCTAGACCTACATATGAGGTCATATGGGGCCTTGGCAAGAGGGTATGCACGAGGATATAAGCAACTTTAATTCGCGTGGCAGGATAATTTTTTTAGCCATCAACTATAAGGGAATAAATATGGCCTGGACGGAAGACCGAATCGAGAAGCTCAGAAAGCTGTGGGATGATGGCCTCAGTGCTAGTCAAATTGCAA
Organism: Kordiimonadaceae bacterium; assembly: GCA_016765035.1. Taxonomy (GTDB): domain Bacteria; phylum Pseudomonadota; class Alphaproteobacteria; order Sphingomonadales; family Kordiimonadaceae; genus Kordiimonas. The sequence continues at coordinate 2,720 of JAESQS010000115.1, forward strand.
AAGAGCTTGCTGAGGGTGTAACCCGTAATGCTGTTATTGGTAAAGCGCACAGGCTTGGCCTGAAGTCGCGCCCGTCTCCTGTAAAAATTGATAGCGAGAAAAAACGCGCGGCACCGAAGAGGGCGCCGAAGAAGACCGGGAAGAAGCTTATTTCCCTTCTGGACCTTACTGACCGTATGTGCAAATGGCCAATTGGTCATCCGGGTGACAGTGATTTCCATTTTTGTGGAAAGGCATCTGAGGCTGGTATGCCGTATTGTGCAAGCCACTGTGCAGAAGCTTATCAGGCACAGCCACCTCGCCGTGACCGCAGGCCTGCTCGTCCGCCCATAATGTAGGGGCAACGGTGCTATCAAGGCACTTTATATCTTTGTGGTTTTCCCTGATCACAAAAATGCTATTTGAAAACGCTTGCTCTCTCGGGGGTAGGCGTTAATTTTACGCTCTAAAAAGACGATTAAAAACTTTGGCAGCTTTGGAGGACTTCATGAAAATAACACATAGTATTAAGACTGTGGCGATTGCGGCAGTGTTGGCTGGGGCGTTTGGTCCTGTTGCTGCACATTCAGCGGAAGAAAAAGAAAAACGCTTTGCTGAATCACAGTATCGGCATGATGTGATGGAACATTTTAGCTACGGCTTTAAGAAAATCACAGCCATCATGAAAGGGCAAGCTGGGGAAAAAGCACATATTCCAGCTATTGCTGCAATTATGGCAGAAGCCGCAACAATGGCGAAAGACTCGTTTGCCAAAGACACGCGCGGCATGGCTGGCCGTACGGAAGCAAAAGACAAAATTTGGGACAATTGGCAGGACTATGCTTCGCGCATGGATAAGCTTGTAGTGGATACGGCTGCTTTTGCTGCTGCCGCTAAAGGCGGCGACATGGCTGCAATGGGCCCGGCAATGAAGAAGGTTGGCGGAAGCTGCAAAAGCTGCCATGATGAGTATAAAGATTAAAAGCCTACAAAGGCGTTGGAAAA
>JAESQS010000012.1 GCA_016765035.1 Kordiimonadaceae bacterium
AAATATTTTCAAGAGCTAGGTGTTAAGCCTGAAATTGAAGTATTTGCGCCGGGCGATGTATTGCTTGCCAACCAAATGCTGAAAGAGGGCTTGTTTGACACGCCGCCTATGTATCAAATTGTTATGGGGACCAATTGGGGGTTGCCTGCTACCACAGAAACGCTGACGTACATGCGGAGCCTTTTGCCGCAGGGTGCTGTTTGGGCTGCCTTTGGTATTGCCCGTATGCAGATGCCAATGGTGGCGCAGGCAGTATTGCTGGGTGGTAACGTGCGTGTGGGGCTGGAAGATAATTTGTATCTTAGTCGCGGTGTATTTGCCACGAATGGCCAACTGGTTGAGCGCGCCCGCACCATTATTGAATGCATGGGTTATGAAGTAGCGACACCAGATGAAGCCCGTCAAATTATGGGCTTGAAGCCTCAATGAAGTCTTCAGGGCACATCTTATCATATCAGGGCGTAAGTCCTGATATTGATGGCAGCGTTTTTGTGGCGCCGACAGCCTCGGTTATCGGAAATGTACAAATCGCTAAGGAAGCCGGGGTCTGGTTTGGCGCTGTGCTGCGCGGGGATGAAGTTTCCATTAAAATTGGTGAGCGTACAAACATTCAGGACGGCGTGATTATTCACGGTGATGAAGGTTCTGACGTAGTGATCGGCAATGACGTTACCATTGGTCATAACGCGATTGTTCATGGTTGTGTGATCAAAGATGCCGCCCTTATCGGCATGGGCGCTGTGGTTCTTGATGGGGCTGTTGTGGAAACGGGAGCTTTGGTTGCAGCTGGTGCTGTCGTAACTCCGGGAAAACAAGTGGCGGCCAATACGCTTTGGGCAGGGTGCCCAGCCAAACAAATTCGTGAATTTGAACCGGGCGAGACAATGGAAGATATGCTGGAAAGCGCGAGCGCCTATGTGGTGCAGCGGGGTACATATCTCAGTGCTGACGTGGCTGAAATTAAGTAAGGCGACGGTGGGAGTGATTAGGATGAGCAATGGTAATTTTCGAATAGCCGTCATTGGGCTTGGGGATGTTGCATCTGTGCACTTGGATGCCTATGAGCAATTGGATGGGCTGGATATAGCGTCTGTTTGCGACGTTAGGGAAAATGTTGCGCAAACTGTGGCCGCCCGCTTTGATGCTAAAGCATATGCGGATTATAAAGCGTTACTTTCAGACGACACATATGATTTAGTTTTGGTGCTGACACCAGCTTCTACCCACTGTGAAATAGTATCAGCCGTGGCGGCAGCGGGCTTTCATGTTTTCTGTGAAAAACCTCTGGCTGTAACGCAGGAAGAAGGCAAGGCAATTGTCACGGCTTGTGACGATGCAGGTGTAAAACTTTTCTATGGGTCCTGCTACCGGTATTTACCTGCGGTCAAAAAGGCACGAGACCTTATTCAGGCTGGAGCAATTGGCCGTGTTCAATTGATGACAGAGCAGCTTATCGGTGGTTTAGGTTTAGCCGCATACGAGCAGCTTGGCGCTATTCATTACGCCTCTGGCGGGTCAGGGGGTGCGGGTATGGGGCTTGTGGATCATGGTATTCATTTAATAGATATATTCTCGTGGTTGGCAGGCTCACCCATTATACGTGCGGAGGGTAGGGGGCAAATTTCTGGGGCCCCAGCTACAAGCGAAGTGATGTCTATGTATTTTGACAATGGGGCTATGGGAGTGCTCACCTATAATGCTGCAACATACAGCACAGCTTTGCCGAATGAGGGCATGTTTAGCGGCGGGCAAGGCTATAACACCGACAATAGCATATCTGGAGCTGGAAGCTGGGAAGGGGACCCTGGCTCAATCTGTATATATGGCACGGAAGGGGCGCTCCGTATATTCCATTACACCAATGCACTATATTTGAATGACCAAAACGGGTTGCGCCGTATAGAAATTAGCGGCCGACCCTCATTCGGCCATTTTGCCACTCAGCTTGAGGATTGCATCGCTGCCATAAAGGACAACAGGGAGCCTTCTGTTACGGGGATGGACGGCATTGTGACCATTGATGCTTTGCTGCAACTATATGAAAAATAACTATTATCTAAGAAGCAGTAAACCACTAAGCTCGGTAGAAAATACAAAGGGTTAAAAATGTCTGGAATGTTTGCTGGAAAGCGATCCTATTTGCTTGCACTCACTGCTGTTGTGGTGCTTTTTGCAGTGTGGCGCTCAGTTGCTGGTCTCTTAGATAACACACGTATATTTGATGGTTATCGCTGGGGAATTCATGTTTCCATTCTGGAAATTGAAGGGCAGGGGCAGGCAGCAATCTATACATTGCGCACCAAAAATATCCAGAAGAACGAATGGCAACCAGCGGTATCAGTTAATGCGGCAGATTTAGCAGGGAGCAAAGCCTTTAAGCTTGAAGAAAGTCTTGAAAGTTTCCCTGCTGATTATGCAGCTTTGTCACAGATAAACTGGGCTGGCCCCAAAGCAGTTGGTTGGCCAGATGAAAACCACCTGTATGTCCGCCACCGGGAATTGGTTCACCCAATAAATGGTAAGGATATCAACGCCAGTTATTGGGGTGTGAAAGATCGAAGCGATCCTTTGGATTTAATCATTGGTGCAGACAATAGCATTATTGCAGCTATCGATGTTTCCCACGATAATATTATGGTCAGGCGCGGCTTTGAGGCTTTTACGACAGTTGCTAAATGGCAAGAAAAGTCAGTCTCGCAGCCGCTTTACGGGTATAAAGCACTTCCTCAACATATGATGCAAACCAAAGCCAACCTTAAGCTGGCAACACGTGTGTTTTTACCTGAAGGGGATATAAAAGGCCCATACCCCACCATATTTATTCGCACGCCATATGGTATTTCAGACTTGATACCTAAGTACCAGCAGTATGCAGTGCGTGGTTTTGCCGTGGTGTTACAAGCAGTTCGTGGCACAGCATATTGGGACCCTGAAGCAAAGTCTGAGGGAGATTTGGAACTGATGGTGCATGAGCCATTAGATGGTGCTGACGCTCTTAGTTGGATTACAGAACAGCCGTGGTCTGATGGGTCTATTTGTATGCAGGGGGGGTCTTATGTTGGTTTCACGCAGTGGTCCGCTACTATGGCGAAAAACCCGGCGTTAAAATGTATTGTGCCAGAAAGCTCTATGGGGACGGCCTTTAGTGACCAGCCGTATATGGGCGGCACATATGTTGAAGGCGGGGCATTTTATGCTTTCTGGATGAAAAATAAAGAATTGTTACCGGGGCGCACATGGCCAGAAATTCTGCGTCATCGCCCCCTGATGGATCTGGATGAATATGCAACGGGTTTCGATATTTCTACATGGAATGCTGATATCGGCCATTCGCGTAATGATGAGCATTGGAAACGTCAGGATTGGCTAGCAGGTGATTATCCGCGCACTGTTGCATCGCTGCAGATAAGCGGTTGGTTTGATGATGATTACCCTGGGACGCGTAGTGCATGGGCTATGATGCAAAAGCGCGGCACGCTGCCAAATAGGCTTTTGCTTGGCCCTTGGCGGCATGGCTATAACCATGACAGACAGCTAAACGGCTATAGTTTTGGCATAGAGGCCTTGCGGGGTGATATCTGGCTGATTAAGCAGAAATGGTATGATCATTTTTTAAAGGGCGTTGATAACGATGCGACCGACACTGTTGTTGAGTATTTTGTGCTAGGTGCCAACGAGTGGCGCACTGCGGTTGCCTGGAAGACCTGCCGACTTCGGTACTTAAAAGTTTGAAAAAAACAGAAGAAATCACCGCCAGTAATACGGGGCTGATTCTGAATTTGGCACTGAGTT
>JAESQS010000116.1 GCA_016765035.1 Kordiimonadaceae bacterium
CGACGCCGCAGCCAACGGCGCAGTTAAAAGAGCTTTTAGTTGATGAATTAACCACCGTTACCAAAGGCACCACCTACGACAACCTGAGCAACCTAGCGAACAATTTTAAGCGCGCAGTTATCAGTAAATACGAGGGCACACGGCTAGGGCGGCAAGAGCTTAATGCAGAGGTGCTTGTCGATGTGGTCGGGGCTCTTTGGGCTCGGGGTATGATTGAGAAAATCCGCGTTAGAGTGCTGCCGGACATGGTGCGGGTAGTGGTTGCTATTGATCCGCCTGTAACGAGCGGAAGCAAAGCAGACGAATGCGGGCTTGTGGTTGCGGGCTTAGGTGCTGATGGGCGCGGCTATGTGCTTGATGATAAATCTAGTGCTGGCTTGAGCCCGAAAGAATGGGCCGCGAAAGCAATCGACGCCTACCACTTACACAACGCTGATAGAATTATAGCTGAAGTGAACAACGGCGGCGAGCTTGTTGAGGCAGTCATACGACAGATTGATGAAACCGTAAGTTATACGGCGGTGCATGCCTCTAGGGGCAAGGTCACAAGGGCCGAGCCAATCAGCGCCTTATATGAGCAAAGCCGGGTTTCTCATGTTGGAACTTTCGCCACTTTAGAAGATCGAATGTGTGCCTTTACGGTGGGTTTTGACCGTAAGAGCATGGGCTACAGCCCTGATAGGGTTGATGCGCTTGTGTGGGCGTTGACTAACTTGATGCTGGCCAAACCAAACAAGATACAAATCAGGACGCTTTGAAAGGCAATGTTTGAAAGATTTTTCGGGAAAAAGACCGAGGAAGTTAAAGCAAGTAAAGCAAAGCCTATTTATAATAAGGTTGGGCCCGGCAGTGCGGCAACGACGCCGCGCCGGTATGACAAAATAGCCCGAGAAGGGTATCAGCAGAATGTCATAGCATACCGCGCTATTAACCTTGTAGCAAAGGCCGTCGCGTCGATCCCGTTGCAAGTGTACAAAGGCGACAAACTATTAGAAACGCATGATCTCATATCGCTTTTAAAGAAGCCTAACCCGCGCTTGAAGGGTGAGAACTTTCTTTATAATTTTGTCGGTTATTACATGATAGCGGGCAACGCATACGCGTTAGCTATTGGGCCCACTAATAAACCTAAAGAGCTGTGGTTGCTACGCCCTGACACTATGAGCGTGGTTGAAGGTGCCGACGGTTTGCCCGCTGGTTTCGAGCAGCAGGTACCAGGCCGTAAGCAGCGCTTTGATGTTGAAAATGTGTTGCATTGGAAAACATTTAATCCGCTATCTGATTGGTATGGCATGGCCCCGCTAGAAGCGGCGGCGTTATCTGTTGATATTCACAATGAGGGCAGCCGTTGGAATTTGGCGCTTATTCAGAACGGCGGAACACCTTCAGGGGTTTTATATCAGGAAGATAGTGAGAGTATGCTCACTGAAAGCCAATATAAAGCGCTCAAAGATCAAATAGATAACCAATACACCGGCGCTAGTAATGCTGGTCGCCCGCTACTGCTTGAGGGTGGCCTGAAGTGGCAAAGCATGGGCATGGCTCCTAGTGATATGGATTGGCACAACGGCAAGAATATGGCCGCCCGGGAAATAGCTATGGCTTTTGGTGTGCCGCCTCAAATGCTTGGCATCCCTGACGCTCAAACATACAGTAATTATTCAGAAGCCCGTCAAAGTCTGTGGGAAGATAGCATTATACCGCTAGCACAAGACATTGTGACGGAGCTAACAAACTGGCTTGGCCCAAAGTTTGGCGAAAACTTAGAAATTAGGCTTGATTTGGATGAAATACCGGCACTTGAAGGCAAGCGCGCTAGAAAGTTCGAACGGGTACAGGGGGCCGATTTCCTGACGCTGGACGAGAAACGCAAGGCCGCTGGCAAAGAGCCGCTACCCAACGGACAGGGCAAGCAAATCTATATGCCCGCAAACATGCTGCCGCTTGATTTTGGTATTGGCGACAATGAAGGCAACGGCGCAAGCGCTAAGGCTGCAGGCCGTGATGCATACGGGGATGAATAATGCCCCTCAATATACGAGGCGAGCGCGCAAAACAGCGCGAACGGGCCTTACAAGTGCGCTTGATGGAAACGCAGGCCAAGCCGTTAGAGGTTGCGCTTTATAATTTAATTAAGCGAACAGGTGCGCGGGCAGCGCAATTACAGTCGCAAGGTTTAGAGGAACAGGCAGCGCTAGACGCTGTACAAGAGTTTCAAGAGGCGGGAGAGGGTATTTTAACCCGATCACTCCGCAAAAGTGGGTTATTATTTGGCTCCCGCCTCTTGGATACCTTGGGCAAAAGCCAATACCGACGCCTAGAAGTTAAAAGCGACGGTGATGTTTTCCAGCGGCGGCTAGAAAAATGGTTGGCGGTGTATTCATCGCGGCAAATCACGCGGATAGCCGAGACAACACGTAAGCACATACGCCGCATAATGGTCAGCGGTGCGCGTGATGGCCTTTCTGTTGAGCAGATTAGCAAAAATATCAGGACGGGGCTTAAAGGGCCTTTTTCTAGGACTAGGGCGCACACGATAGCGCGCACCGAAACGCATAACGCAGCAAATCGCGGCGCAATGGCGGCGGCAGAGGCTACAGGGCTTACGCTCTACAAAGAGTGGGTAGCAGCAGGCGGCAGCAGAACACGCGGCAACCATAGCGCGGTAAGCGGTCAAATTAGGCCGCAAAACGACCCGTTTAATGTTGGCGGCACTCTGATGCAACAACCGGGCGACCCGGCAGGCGGTGCGGGCAATGTAATTAATTGCCGGTGTGTGGTGGTGTTCTCGACCGAGCCACCGACAAGGGCTTTTGAAGGTGGCGGCGTACCGGGCGGTAGCGGTTGGATTAAAGACGCTAATAATGATTTTGAAGGCGAACACTTGAAGGCTCGTAAGTATTGCCGAAAACTCGGGCGTGATACTGGCTTTGAACATATGATGCTTGTGGATACGGTTACAGGCCGAAACCTCGGGAAAACTACATCAAATGCAGTCAATATGGTTTCGCCGACAAGTGCGATGATGCGGGAGATGTCGAACCCAAAGAATGCGATAATGGTACACCATAACCATCCGTCAAGTTCGCCTCTTAGTATGCCGGATTTGCAAGCTTCAGCGTATTTTAAAGGGGTTAAAGGTGTCTATGCACATGGGCATAATGGAAACTATTATTTAGCTGAAGGCTTTAAACGGTCAGAAGTCATAATTGGTTCCGAGTTTAAACAAACCCTGAAGGCTATAACTACAATTGGCCGAGACTACGAAAAACGCCACCCAAGCTTAAAGTGGACGGGCCTTGAAAGAGGGCAGCTCTATTACCACTTAACTCATACAGTTCTGAGTGTTAGAGGCTTGTATTCATACCGCTACAAGCTTGACCCAAAATTTGAAGCCTTAATCACTGAGCATAAAACTTTGATTAATGAGGTAGATGAATGGTTGATGTAGTTTTTATTGATCCGCCAATGCCGGACGTGCCACTAAGTGAATTTTTAGCGCATGTTGACCTAATACAGGGCAAGGTTGCCGCTGGTGAGTGGCTTGTGGTGGGCCGGTCAGCGCTTGATGATGCCTACTATATGCGCGATTTACCAACTGGTGTTGCTGGTGATAAGGCTGTTGAGGAACTACGACGCTCACAGGCTTAAAACTAAACCTAACACGATTTTAAAATAACTATGACTTACAGGCTGCATCTTTTGGTGCGGCCTTTTTCTATTGGAGAAAACCAACATGGCAGACGTTGAACGAGCAGGCCAAGTAGACGGCGGTTTAAGTATCGAAATCAAGTCTGATGGTGATGATTTAGGCACATTTTCCGGTTATGGCAGTATTTTTGGTAACAAGGACCGTGACGGCGACATTGTAGCAAAGGGTGCCTTTAAAAAGAGCTTAGGCAAGGCGCTGCCGGCGCTTCTGTGGCAGCACGACCAAAAAGAGCCAATTGGACGCTTTGACGAGGTTCGAGAAGACGAAAAAGGCTTGTTCGTGCGCGGTAGGTTGGTTCTGCAGGGTCGGGGGCTTCAGGCTTATGAATTACTTAAAGTGGGCGCATTAAAAGGCCTATCTATTGGTTTTGTAACCAAAGAAGCCAGCCG
>JAESQS010000117.1 GCA_016765035.1 Kordiimonadaceae bacterium
CCAAGGCGCAAGCCTGCCATCGCGTTTTTAAACGACATGCCGCGCGATAGGCGTAGCACATCATAGAGCGCATCTTCTACGCCGCGTGTTTCAGCGACATCCCCAGGGGCTGAACTGCGGTGTGCTGCGGCGTAATCCCAAAAACGGGTGCCGCCTGCGGCAGGGCCGAGCGCTGTAGAATGTATGGCGATTATGGCTTTCAGGCCAGTGGTCTCATCCGCGCAGAAGATAACTTGTTCGTGGTTTTGAAAGGCTCTGGAGGCAAACACAGGCATTTATTTGGTCCTTTAGGTATGCGCATTGCGCCATTAACCCTTTTGTACGGCTAAGGGCGGAAAAAGTTACAGCTATCCTGTCATGCTGCAACTAGGGTGCTGCTTGAGTGCATGGTGGGCAACTAGGGTCTGTTAGTTTTGCGGGCCGTATTTAAGGCCCGGTTTTTACTCTGCCGCGATGGCTGGAGGCTCTTGCTTTGCCCAGCGTGCTAATAGGGCGTCTTTAGCGTCAGCAGCTAGGGCCATATTAGCCACTTTCACCGGGCCATAGCCTCTGATCATATCTGGTAGGGCGGCAATCTCTTGCGCTAAGCTAAGGTTACTTTTGTTCAGGTCTTTTAGCAGCAAACTGATAATGCCTTCATAGTCGGTAATCAAGGTACGCTCCATGCGCCGTTCCGCCGTATAGCCAAACACATCAAAGGCTGTGCCGCGCAGGCCCTTTAGGGATGACAGCGCTGAGAATAGCGGGAATATCCATGCACCAAATTCGCGCTTGCGTGGTTTACCCGTGGCGGCATCCTTACCGGGTAGCATGGGCGGGGCTAAATGCACTGAAAGCTTTATTTTTCCTTCAAACTGGGCAGTAAGCTTTTGTTTGAAGGCCTCAGAGCTATAAAGCCGGGCAACTTCATATTCATCTTTGTAGGACAGCAACTTGGCATAATAGGTGGCAACAGTTTTTGTTAGCGCGTCTTTTCCGCCAGCCGCTTTTTCAGCCACACGGACCTGATTGACCAATATTGCATATTTTTCAGCCAGAGCAGTGTCCTGATAGGCCGTTAAATGAGCAGTTCTATTTTCCAGAATTTCATCCATGGTTTTCGGAATGGCAGGCCTATCAACAAAGCTACCCTTTAGCACCCGCTTGATCGCATCCATATCATGGGCAGCCATGCGGCCCCAGAAGAAGGTGCGCAGGTTGGTTTCAACCGCGACCTTATTTAGGCGGATGCCTTGCTCAATCGCATCAAGCGACAAGGGGATAAGGCCTTTTTGCCATGCAAAACCCAGTACAAACACATTGGTGGCAATTGAATCGCCCATAAGGGCTGCTGCCAGTTCCTGTGCAGGAACACGGTGGCGAGTAGCATCGTCTGTCATATCATCGAGCTGCTTTTGTACAGCGGCTTGTTTGAAATCAATGTCGTTGTTGCGGACAAAATCTGCAATGGGTGTCAGATGTGAATTGATCACAGAGGCTGTTCTGTCGGCGCGCAGCAAGTCGCTTGCGTCTTTGCCTGCTGCTACAATGCTGTCACACGCCAGCAACACATCTGTACGGCCTGTTACAATGCGGGGGGACCGCAGTTTGTCGCTGCTGTCGGCAATGCGTACATGGGACATAACGCCGCCGCCCTTTTGTGCAAGGCCCATCATGTCCATGACAGAGCTGGCTTTGCCGTCCAAATGCGCGGCCATGCCAAGCAAACCTCCAATAGTCAAGACACCTGTGCCACCAATGCCAGTCACCAAAATGTTGCAATCCCCATAGGCACTGTTGAAGCCGGGAACGGTGGGCAAGGGGAGGTCAGGCAGGTTAAAGCTGGATAAATCCCCCATGCCGGCCTTTGATTTTCGTGGTTTTGCCCCCCGCACAGTAACGAAGGACGGGCAGAAGCCTTTTATACAGCTATAGTCTTTATTACAGCCTGATTGGTTGATAGTACGCTTGCGCCCCAAAGGCGTTTCAAGCGGCTCAACAGACACACAGTTGGATTGCACGCTACAGTCACCACAGCCTTCACAGACTTCATCATTGATGAAAAGACGTTTGTCGGGGTCAACCATCTGGCCGCGCTTACGCTTGCGGCGCTTTTCTGCGGCACAGGTCTGGTCATAAATAATTGCTGTAACGCCAGTGATATCGCGCATTTCTTCTTGCAGCGCCATTAATTTGTCGCGCTCATGCAGTTCAACACCCTTTGGTAAGGTGATGTTCGCATAATTCTCAGGGTATTCTGACGCGATAGCCACACGGCCAACACCTTCTGCTTTTAGCTGGGCGCATATTTGTGGCACTGTAAGGTTGCCTTCAATGTTCTGCCCGCCTGTCATGGCGACAGCGTCATTATACAGGATTTTATAAGTAACATTCACCCCCGCGATAACAGATTGCCTAATGGCAAGTGTGCCGGAATGCATGTAGGTGCCATCGCCCAGATTAACAAACATATGTTTTTCGTTGGTGAAAGGAGACTGGCCAACCCAAGGCACGCCTTCGCCGCCCATCTGAGTGAAGGTTTCCGTATTTCGGTCCATATTGATGGACATAATATGGCACCCAATACCCGCAGTGGCGCGGCTGCCTTCTGGCACTTTTGTTGACGAATTATGGGGGCAACCAGAACAGAAATACGGTGTTCTATTTATCTCTGGCGTATAGGCTGAAGCCGCTTTTTGTCGTTCAGAAAAGTATTTAAGTTTCTTCTGTATCTCATTGTTTTTATAGAGCTTTGACATGCGCGCCGCAATGGCGTGCGCAATGATGCCAACGTCTAATTCATTCTCTGGAGGCAGAAGCCAATTGTTGTTTTCATCATGCTTGCCGACAACTGTTGGTCGGACATTTGGCTTCCAGTTATAAAGCTGCCAGCGCAGTTGATGCTCGATCACTTCGCGCTTTTCTTCGACAACTAATACTTCATCCAGCCCCTCACAGAAATCGCGGATGCCTTCTGGCTCCAACGGCCACGGCATCCCCACTTTATAGAGGCGCAGTCCGATGTCCTTGGCAACTTCTTCGGTGATGCCTAATTCGAACAATGCCTGCCGCACGTCTTGGTAGGATTTACCGGCAGTAACAATACCAAACTTGGGGTTGGGGCTGTCCCATATCAGGCGGTCAATTTTATTGGCACGGGCAAAGGCTTGGGCTGCAAAGCCTTTATAGCGTTGCAAACGGTGGTCTTGCTCGCGCC
>JAESQS010000118.1 GCA_016765035.1 Kordiimonadaceae bacterium
AAACTGAAAACTAGCCATAGCACCTGTTACCCATATAAAAGCGCACGATTTCCCGGTACACCCCTGCAGCAGAAACCGGCCCAAGGTGGTTGGGGTTCAAATACTTCATTAGGGCCTCATATGACCCGGCGCGCTCACCGCGTGGCAACGCTGCTTGAATGTGGTTGATATGCTCGTCAGCGCGTAATTTCGCCTCTTGCTCTGTCATTGGCTTGGCCTTTTATGAAGGGTTAAGCCGTAATAGTGGCGGTAGACGCGGCTTTGTAGGCATCATGAAAATCGTTTGCTGTAACAAGATTTTCAGAAAGATCAGCTGTAACATCTACTACTCGGTGATTTGGCGAAATTTGACCATTAAAGGTGCGCGTGGCGGTGCTCGTTGATACACCCGCAAGTTGCGCTATATTTGATGCAGTATTGGGGCTTTCCTTCAACCATTCTATAGGTTTCATTTCTGTTGCTCCTTAAAATTCAGTATTTTTTTACTATATAAACCATATATTGCATCTTATGCAAATTTACAACACAGTTTTTTGCGGAGTAGGACATGGTTTATACCGAATTTTTCGGGCATAATTGCTGTAGGTTGAATATAAAGGTACCTATGGTGGAAAATAATCTACGTAAGATAAGAAAAGACCGGAAACTAACACTTGAGTCGGCAATAGAGCTTGTTGAGAGAATTACAGATAAATCATTGAGTGTAAGCCAGCTATCTAGGATGGAGCGCAACATAGATGGCGTTACCTATAAACGCCTAAACGAAATAGCTAATGTTTACGGCGTTTCAGTTGCTGACATCATAGGCGTCACTAGTGAAAAGGTTAAAGTTGTTGGGTATGTAGCCGCCGGAGAATGGCAAGACACCACCGAAGAGCACACCGAAGAAATACTAGTCCCGCGCCCACCGGATACACAACATTACCCACACTTGGTAGGGTTAACTGTTCGCGGTGAAAGTATGAATTTGGTATTTACCGAGGGCACTATATTATATTGCACCACTCTTAGCGACTGGCTAGATGCAGGTCATAAACTGGAAACCGGCACCTATGTAATAGCCCAACGCCGCAGCGGCTCTAATGATTTTGAAGCCACGGTTAAAGAATATCAAGAAGAAGACGGCGTTAGTTGGCTCGTTGGCCGGTCAACTCATGCAAAATATCAATCCGCGATAAAGGTGGCTCCAACAACTGCCTGGCTTGATGCACCCGTAGACGACGCTGGCGCGCCGCACGCATCAATAACTGCTGTAGTGATAGGTGCATATCAACCTTTCTCTGTGATGTAGTCCTATAGTCTACGTACCCATTACTACTATCTTTTCGCGCCATCCCCAAAAACTTTCACTAAATACAAAGGACCACTTACCTAAAGTGGTTCTCTTGTTTACTTACACGCCGCCAACCAATTTGCGCGGCTAATACACCACCTATAATGGTTAGCGACAACCTCTAGCAGTGCCTGAAAGCCCTGCAATGTAACGGATTAGTGGTCATAAAAATTCTACTCCCCGTGACGACAATCACGTTTGCCCTGCAAAATCCGCCTCCGAGATGAAATATTAGCAGTTTTTATTGCAAAAAATCATGTTTTTTTCATGGTTTCAACAAATTTATGCATTTATTTGCATTTACCTGTCGACTGTTTTTGCATCTGATGCAAATAATGGAGCATAAGAAAAACAAATTATGCAACAGGAACCAAACAATGTTTCAAATACAATCACAAGAAGATAAAAGCCTAGCCTCAAACCGCAGTCAAGCAATACAGCCGCTACGCAACGACCGCCAGAAAGAGGTACTAGACCTCATTAGCGGTACGCAGGCAGCGCTATTTGATATACGCACAAAACTTAAAGCCCTTCACAGTGGCGCTGAAACCATCGGCGATGATCTCGCAGAAAAAATAAACAGTTTCATGAGCGACGTAGAAGGCCAAGGCATTGACCTTGTTTCAAACCTTCAATCTGTAGCGAACACCTACAGCAACTAAATGTCGCCCTTCTTCGAACGCGCAAAGCAAGTGGGCTTGGTCGAAATGGTCAAGCTCACATGCTGCGCCCTAGCCACCTTAATTGCTGGTTGGGGCTTCATATGGGTGCTTGCCGCCCTATTCGTAGCCGCTGGCCTGCCAATTAAGTAACGGAAATCGGAAAGCTAAAGACATGTCTAACATACCATTAGAGGACCGTAAAAATTGGATTGGTGGCAGTGAGATAGCCGCACTATTTGGGCTTTCTCCATACGGCACAGAGTTCGAATTGTACCACCGTAAGAAGGGCAACCTTCAGGAACTTGATCTTGATAGCAGCGAGCGTGTCCAGGCTGGTAACTTCATGGAGCCTGCGATTGCAGCATGGGCTTCGGACAAGTTCGGCCTGCACCTTCGCAGGGTTCGTCGGTACATGACGCACCCAGCTATAGAGGGTTATGGTACAAGCCTCGATTATGAGACCGTAACAGGTCACTACCCTGCGGAGATCAAGAACGTTGACGGCCTTATCTTCCGCGATAACTGGGAAGTCGAAGGCGACAAGATCATTGACGCACCAATGCACATCACCTTGCAGCTTCAGGCTCAGATGGCCTGTGCTAACAAGGACAAGGGTTATCTGATTGTCTGTGTGGGCGGTAACCGGCTCTATTGGATGGAGATGGAGGCTCACAAGGCTACTCACGTCCGCCTTGAGAAGGCAGTTAGTTTGTTCTGGCAGCGCGTAGCCAACGACAGCGAGCCCTCCCCTGACTTTGTAAAGGACGCTTCAGCGATTGCTGATCTATACCGTGTTTCAGGTGATGAGGTTCTTGACCTTAAGTCAGACAATTACGCCGAGAGCTTAGCGCATGATTACGCGGCAGCAGCAGCAGACGAGAAAGACGCAGCGAACCGCAAGAAGGCCGCAAAGTCCGAAATGCTTATGAAGATAGGCAGCGCGGGCAAGGTGTTTCTCAGCGGGTTCACTATCAGCGCCAAGACCACCAAAGACAGTGAGATCGAAGCCCACACCCGCAAGGGATACAGAGGCTTCCGTGTAACAAAAATCAAAACCAAGAATGAAGGAGCCGCAGCATGACTAACGCCGTAGCTACAACAATGAACGCCAAAGATCCGGTACAATTCCAGATCGCTAAAATGACGGGCGAGTTTACCAAGGCTTTACCCGCTCACATCCCAAGTGAGAAATTTGCTCGCACTGCAATTACAGCGATTAAGAATGCCCCTGATCTAGCCCAAGCATTCCAGCAAAAC
Organism: Kordiimonadaceae bacterium; assembly: GCA_016765035.1. GTDB lineage: Bacteria > Pseudomonadota > Alphaproteobacteria > Sphingomonadales > Kordiimonadaceae > Kordiimonas. The sequence goes on from JAESQS010000118.1 coordinate 3,253, forward strand.
CCAACAAGCGTATTTTCATCACTCATGAAGGCCGCTCAAGATGGTTTGGTTCCGGATGGGCGTGAGGCGGCGTTGGTAGTGTTTAATAGCAAGAACCGGCAAACTGGTGAATGGCTGAAAACTGCACAATACATGCCTATGGTCGCCGGCATCATGAAGAAAGTTCGAAATAGCGGCGAAATAGCAGCCCTTAACGAACCTCAGATTGTCTACAAAGGCGATGAATTTATCTTAAAGTTGGGCGATAACCCCACCCTCACTCACAACCCAAACCTTTTTGGTACTCGTGGCGACCCTATAGGGGCTTACGCCGTCGCCAAGCTGACAGATGGCACGGTGCAGCGCAGCTTCATGAGCGTTGAGGACATTAATAAGCGTCGTGCCGTTTCAAAAGCTTCAGGTAAAGGCCCGTGGGTTGATTGGTGGGATGAGATGGCAAAGAAAACAGTTCTCAAGCAGCTTTGTAAATATCTCCCACAATCAACAGACCTAGATGCTGCGTTCGAAAAAGACGAAACAATGCAGCCTGCGATCAACCAGCAGCAACCAGAGCTCACTGCGATTGAGGGCGCTCCTGAAGTTGACGAAGGTCCTCAGCATCAAACATCCAAACTTGACAATTTTGCAGCAGTAGATGCCGAGGTGATCGTCGCGGAAGCTGACGAAACCACGGATCCCACAGCACCCATTAAAGATATGTGGAGCAATTGGCGCGGCGGCGAACCTCTAAAGGATGCTGTTTTATTCACTGATTTAGAGAAGCACCAAGAGGCCGCTAGTTCTGCCGGTAGCCTGCACTCTTTAACGCGAACATTTGCCACGCAAGAGCCCACCATATTGCAGCTTACCGACAAGGAACAAGCCTTACTTCTGGGCCACTACAACGCCTGTAAAAAGCAATTTAAGGTCAACTGACGGCCTTAGATAAAGGGCGGGGTCTGTACCCCCAATCCCGCCCTTACCTTTAGCGCTTTGAGTTGGTGTGCGCCCTACGCCCACCAACTGAGAACACTAAAAAAAACAAAATATCGCAACAGGAATTAACCAATGATTAGAAACAAAGCACTTTTCAAAGCCGTCAACTTAGCGCCCTTCGCAGCTTTGGGTTTTGTCGTCGTTTATTATGTGGTGGCATCATGAGCGAAACAACAAAAACAGAATTGGCAATTATTGAGCCAAACAACGCCTTGTCGGTCTTCACTAAAAAGAGCGGCATGGACCCATATATGGCTAAAATCAAAGCCGAAATCGACGCCTTCGAGGCTGATATTTCAACACCAAAGGGTCGTAAAGAAATCGCCTCAATGGCCTATATAGTATCCCGTTCCAAAACATACCTCGATGGTGTCGGCAAGAAACTGTCAACAGAATACAAACAGATACCACTCACCATCGATGCCAGCCGCAAAATAATATGCGAAACCCTTGATAAATGGCGGGATAATGTAAGAAAGCCTCTTTCAGATTGGGAAACAGCCGAAGAAAACCGCACAACTATTCACCGAGATTGCATTGCGTCAATGGCCAATGGCGGAACAAGTAGCCTTGCCGGCTGGATGACAATTCCACTCCAAGCCATGAAGGACCAACTAGACGAAATTAAAGCTACAGAAATGGGTGATTGCTGGCAGGAATTTGCCGCAGAGGCAGCAACAGTTAAAGACGCGGCAATAACCAAACTAGAGGCCGCAATTTATCAGCGTGAAGCATACGACGCGCAGCAAGCCGAAAACGAACGCCTACGCCTTGAAGCAGAAGAACGCGCAGAGCGTGACCTGAAAGAAGCTGTTGAGAAGTTCCGGCAGGAGCGAGAGGCCACAATTGCCAGAGACGCCGCTGAAAAAGCCAAGCGTGAAACCGAAGAAGCGGAGCAAGAAAAGCGGGCACTGGCTGACAAAGAACGCCAAGAAGCACAAGAAGCACAAGCCGCAGCAGAGCAACGAGCCAAAGAAGCTGAGGCAAAAGCTAAACGCGAAAAACAAGAAGCAATAAAAGCCGAACGCCAGCGTGTTGAAGACGAACGCCTAGCCATTGAGCGCCAAGCTAAAGTTCGTGAAGCTAATCGTGCCCATAAGAACAAAATCAACAAGCAAGCTAAACAGGGCTTAGTGGCAGGCGGCTTAAGTGATGACGCAGCAACACTTGCAATCACGTTGATTTCTAAAGGTGACGTTGCACATGTTTCAGTGAGGTATTGAGCTATGACCCGCTCACAGCCACCAGCCCAGCATAGGAGCATCTCGTAATGGTAATCTTCTCAATAACAATTTGTGCATACATCTTGGTAGGCTTTTGGCTGGCCCGCAACACTCAGTCACGTGGGCCAAGAGCAGATTTCACGTTCGTTCTTCTTTGGGGTGTTCATTTCATCCATGAGACTTTCGGGGGCCGCAAATGAGCCATTCATCGTCCCCAGTTGGCATTAAGCCCTGTTCATCGTGTGCATGGACGGGCTGGGATTTGGAACGGGACACGTCTTGCTTTGCACGGTCAAATTCACCGACAAATACCGGCTATCGGGTTAGATGCAACAAATGCGGCAACCAGACCTGCTGGTGGCACGAAAAAGAGCAAGCAATAACGGCTTGGAATAGTCGCCCCATAGAGACTGAATTACTCGAAGTGCTCGACAC
>JAESQS010000119.1 GCA_016765035.1 Kordiimonadaceae bacterium
GCATAAATCAGCCCGCATCGCTTTCGGGGCGTGGGTTACAACAAGATCTGTCTTGTGCACCCCATCTGCTGACCGCCCCCCAGCGCTGTCTCGCGCCCGGTTGGAGGCCAACTTGTCGCGAAAAGAGGTTTCCACCTCCACCGGCGCCAACCCTTCTGCAAGCAAGCCTTCCAGCCAGCCATCAATTGCCAACTCAGCCCGCGGGAAAGGCCCATCGTCCGCCTCTGCCAGTTGCCCGGCCAATTGCCCAGCAAATTCAAGCCTTGCAACCGCCACAGCCACGCCGTGTTCTGCCATCTTTGCTTCCAGCGCATTTAACCACGCCTGGTCTGCCGATGGCCCTTTGTCCCCAAGCAGGCGATTGCGTTCCCGCATCACGCGCTCATAGGCGCCAACTTGCCGACTGTGGTCTGGGAAAAGCCCCAACACCATGCGGTCTAAAAAGTGTCGCCGTGATGATGGGCCTTCAATAAACAACCGGTCCATCTGCGGTGTTAACCAGCCTACGGACCAGCGCTCACCAAATACATTACTGTTTGCAGCCGTTTGCCCGTCTATCCGTACGAGCCGCTTCACTGCACTATCGTCTGTAGGCACCTCAATCCCGGTGCCAGCTTTAATAGCTTCAGCCCCAACATCAATTGTGGCCGCTACAGCCCACGTTCCTTGCCCTTGCTGTCGGGCTACATCCCCCATCGGGGCACGTCGTAACCCGCGGCCTGGCGCCAAATAGCTAATGGCCTCTAGTATATTTGTCTTACCGGCCCCATTTGGCCCCGTTAACACCACCAAAGGGTAACAATCCTGCGGCGTGATCTGCACTCGGCTGTAACACCGAAAATCGGTTAGCGTCAGCTTGGAAATATAAACTTTTTCGCTGGTCAATTGCTTACCTGTCATGGGTGTTAATTCTGGCAGGGCAACAATCCGGCAACTACGCTACGCACCATTTTTTTTCAAAAGCACCCACAACAAGCATGGGCCGCCCTTTAAACCCGCATCGGCATCAACACATACAGCACAGCATCATCAAGCACGTCTTTCACGACTGTCGGGGCAGAAGGATCAGCCAGCAACACTTGCACTGTTTCTCCCTCAACCTGAGACAGGATATCCATCAAATACCGGCTATTAAAACCAATCTCAAAACCATCTGAGCTATAGGAAGCTGCAAGCTCCTCAGTCGCCGTACCGCTATCCGGGCTGGTCACAGACAATGTCAGCGTGTCTTGTCCAAGAGATAGCTTCACTGAGCGCGTCTTGTCTGAGCTGATCGTTGAAACCCGATCAACAGATTCTGCAAAAATCCGGCAATCCATTTCCAACATCTTGTCATTCCCTTCAGGAATAACACGACTGTAATCAGGGAAGGTGCCATCGATCAATTTGGACGTAATCACAGCACCATCAAAACTGAAACGGATTTTGGTATCAGACAGCGATACATCAATGGTGCCGTCAACTTCATCAATAAGCTTGCGCACTTCACCAACTGTTTTGCGCGGAATAATGATGCCCGGCATCCCAACAGCGCCTTCCGGCACTTCCTGGTCCACTTGCGCAAGCCTGTGACCATCAGTAGCCACTGCACGCAGCACAGAGCCATCTTCAGTGTTGGCAACATGCATGTAAATACCATTGAGGTAATACCGGGTCTCTTCCGTGGAAATTGCAAAGCGCGCTTTATCGACAAGGCGCTTTAATTCCGCAGAAGCCACTTCAAACCGGTGCGGCAAGTCGCCGTCACTCATGATAGGAAAATCTTCTTTATCAAGGCAGGCCAACGTAAAGCGAGATCGGCCTGCTTTCACAACAAGGCGGTCATTTTCTTCAAGCGTTAATTCTACCTCGGAACCATCAGGCAATTTCCGCACAATATCAAAAAGCGTATGCGCCGGCACAGTAGTCGAGCCAGACTGGATAACGACAGCAGGTGTTTTTTCCACAATGGCTATATCAAGGTCTGTGGCGGTCATGGCAACAGTATCGCCATCCGCTTCCATCATAACATTGGAAAGGATCGGAATAGTGTTCCGACGTTCTACAACTGACTGCACATGCCCTAACGTTTTAAGAAGGCTATTCCGTTCGATAGTGACTTTCATGAATGATTTCTTCTTATCTGACTGCGTTTAACCCAATATTCCATGCTTTGCTGATCCGCATTTCACGTCTGACAACTCGCCTAAATGACGCTCTATTTCAGTGATCTGAATCCCCCTCGAATCAACAAGCATTTTTTCATGTAGAACAATAGCGATTTTCACCGCTATTCCAAAAGAAAAACGTCATAATGCTAGTTTTTTTTAGCGAAAAATTCTCTACGCGAATCCCTCAACGAATCTTGAAGGAGTCTAACGAGTCGAATATAGGGTGATGTGGCGCTGATTTAGCGCCCCACCTTACGCTTCAAGAAGCCGGGTCAACCGGGTGATATCTTCGTCCAACTGACTGTCATCCCGGCGCAAATCTTCAATTTTACGCACAGCGTGCATCACTGTCGTATGGTCACGGCCCCCAAAACGTCTCCCAATTTCAGGCAAACTACGCGGCGTAAGCTGCTTGGCCAAATACATGGCCATTTGCCGGGGACGCGCAATACTGCGGGACCGGCGTTGCGACAGCATCTCTGACAAGCGTAGATTAAAATAATCCGCCACAGCCCGCTGTATTTCATCAATCGTTAATTTGCGGTCGTTAGCGCGAATAAGGTCCTGCAACACATCACGGGTCATATCCATGGTAATAGGGCGCCCAACGAGCGTAGCATATGCCAATACCCGGTTTAATGCCCCTTCCAGTTCCCGCACGTTAGAGGTTATGCGCCGCGCCAAAAATTCAAGCACTTCAGCAGGCACATCAACATCAACAGCGGTTTCTGCCTTTGATTGCAAAATACCCAGACGTAATTCATAGTCTGTTGGATGAATATCCGCCACCAAACCCCAGCCAAGCCGCGAAATAATACGGTCTTCAATACCTTCAAGGTCCGTGGGAGAGCGGTCAGCCGTAATCACAACCTGACACCTGTTATCCACCAGCGCATTAAACGTATGGAAAAACTCTTCCTGTGTACTGTCTTTGTTGGCAATGAATTGCACATCATCCACCATCAGCAAGTCTACATTACGAAACTTCTGTTTGAAGACGTGCGTGTCTTTAAAGCGCAGCGCAGCAATAAATTCGAACATGAATTTTTCAGCGGACACATAGGCTACTTTTTTGCCGGGCTGGCTTTTTCTGACTTCCCACGCAATGGCGTGCATCAAGTGAGTTTTACCAAGCCCTACGCCCCCATGTAAAAACAACGGGTTAAAAGTAACATCATTTGTTTCTGCAATGCGCTTAGCCGCGGCATATGCAAGTTCGTTAGATTTACCAACGACAAAACTATCAAATGTATATTTGGGGTCAAGCGCGCCGCCTTCAACAACAGACGAGGCAGCAGCCACATGGGCGTTGTCCATTTGCTGCACAGGCAAGCCCATATTTTCAGGGCGCTGCATTTCTCTTCTGGCGGAAAGGCGAATAGACAAATTTTTAATACGCGGGTCTTCAGCCGCAAAATAATCCTGAATACGGGGCGCATAATGACGCTGGATCCAGTCACGAACAAATTTCGTCGGCGCTGACAGTTCCACAGTACCGGCATCCACACCGTTATAGCCCAATTGGCTTAACCATGTTTTAAAAGCATGTTCGCCAAACTCATGTTTGAATTTGCCGCAAACACGTGCCCATGATGCTTGCTCTGCGCCCAAACCGTCTTCCAAACCAGCGGAAGAGGTTGCAACCCCTGTCGTGCCCATTATTTTCAGCTCCCTATCAGCCATATACCCGTTACCGCTCCCCGTCTCACGTCCCATATTCCTAAGGCCGTCCTTCAGCCATACGCTACTTTCAGCGCATGTAGCATTCGCGTCACATAAACACTTGGAATAATACCCAACCGCTACAGAGCATAACCAACACGCCCCCTACAAGCGCACAAGTTTACACCCCACCCAAGGATGGCAAAAAACCAAAACGATGTTCGTTACGACGACACAGCCCCAATGAAAATACCCAGAACCAAAGTTCCACCGAATAAACCCGGAACGGAAAGTTTAGGCACTTGGAGAACCTGCCGAATGCGTAAATTGAAGATACATAGCAGTGTGTATGCCAGCAACTGAATCATGCACTTGACACAAATAAATTTTGACCCTCTATGGGGCCAAAACCGATTCCATACCAAATATTGATTCCCCTCAATAAGCCCTGTTAACCCGTGCGCGCTTTGTTCTCATTGGAGTGTATCAAAATGAAAAAGCCACACCGAAAAGGCGTGGCTTTAAAATTCTTAAGCCCCAAATATAGGAGCGAATCGACAGCTCGGTGTTATGCGAGCCCGTTGATCGTCAGAGACAGACGAGAAACTTTGCGAGAAGCAGTTTTCTTATGCATGACGCCTTTAGTAACACCGCGCATAATTTCTGGTTGTGCAGCCTGCAAGGCTTCGCCAGCAGCTTTTTTATCACCAGCCGTGATTGCTTCTTCAACCTTGCGAACAAACGTACGGATACGGCTTACGCGAGATTTATTTACTACTGCTTTACGCTCATTGCTGCGAATGCGTTTCTTGGATTGAAGTGTATTAGCCATTTTCTTTTTCAACCTTGGTAAGGAAACGCCGCCTACAATCAGCTTCTTGCCGGTTGGCGCGCTTGCCTGTCATTAATTCTTTTTATGCTCTGCCTGCAATTGATATTACCCTTGCTGCAAAGACTACATATTTCGAGGTGCGGTCTATAAACCGCTTATAGTGTTAGGTCAAGCCTCAAAAGGGCCTGAAACATAAGTGCCTTCGGCCTTTTCGATTCGTTTGTGCCTAATTTTGTTCCAATGAGCCTATTTGTTCTTAAATTGCGGCTGCCGCTTTTCAATAAAAGCATTCATGCCTTCTTTCTGGTCTTCCGTCGCAAAGAGCGAATGGAACACCCGGCGTTCAAACAATAAACCCTCTGTAAGCGTTGTCTCCAGCGCCCGGTTGGTTGCCTGTTTGGCAAGAATAACTGCCGGTGTTGAAAGCTCCGCAATAGTAGAAGCAATTTCTAACACTTTATCCAGCATATCTTCTGTTGGGACCACGCGACTAGCTAGCCCCGCACGCTCTGCTTCAGTGGCATCCATCATACGACCCGTTAAAATCATATCCATGGCTTTTGATTTACCAACGATTCGCGTCAACCGCTGGGAGCCGCCCATGCCGGGAATCACGCCCAGCTTAATTTCAGGCTGACCAAATTTTGCGTTTTCAGCAGCAACAATAAAGTCACAGGCCATAGCAAGTTCACACCCGCCGCCAAGGGCATAGCCTGCAACGGCTGCTATGACAGGCTTGTTCATCTGCGCAAATACATTGTTAATCTTAGCGAAACGGTCTTCTTTAAGTATATCGCTATAACTAAGCTCAGACATTTCTTTAATGTCCGCTCCAGCAGCGAATGCTTTTTCACCACCAGTAATGACGATGGCACCGATTTCATCATCCAGATCAAGCGCCTGTAAGGCTTGCCCGACTTCGTCCAAAAGTACCTTATTAAGCGCATTAAGCGCCTCAGGGCGATTAAGTGTAATCAGCCCAACACCTTCTTGTTTGTCGAGTAGGATTGTCTCAAAAGTCATTAAAGAGCCTTCTTCTTAGTCCAGTCTAGGCCCAGACTCCTACTGGCTAGCAACGCATTTGCAAAGTAATTTGTGGGTAATTCAGCCAAAAGCGCAACATATAGTCATTCAAGCGGCTTGAGCCGCAATATAATGATCCCCGTTTTTTTCGCTGGTGCTTTATTAAGGAAGACTAGGGCATTTTTCTCCCGGTGACAGCGCATAGCCATGGGCTGCCGAACACATAACCACCCAAAAACAGCAAGCTCTCTGGCATAATCGTCAATAATGGCTTTCCCCGATTTGTTAGCCAAAATCATTGTTTCAGCAACAGTGCCACTCGGCGCATCAAAAACAAGGCGTTCACCTGCTTGTTCTTCCATTCCCTCAAGCAAGGGAACATCCGGAAACCCTTCAATAAAAACCTGTTCAGCCTGCTGGGC
>JAESQS010000013.1 GCA_016765035.1 Kordiimonadaceae bacterium
GATTGCAACGGTGGTGTAGTGGCCGGTGCCATTATCGACATGGAGCTGACTGAAAAAGCTATTAGAGCGTCTGTTGGCCAAGCGGAAAAAATGGCTGGCACGACCATCAGCGACGTGATTATCAGCTTTTCTGGCGGCAGCCCTGAAAGCAAGGTTGTTGAAGTCGAAGTCGATATTTCAGGCCATGCGGTGTCAGAAGACGACTTGGCGCAGGCCATGGCGCTGGCAAAAAGCGAAATTGATTTTGAAGAAGACGGCCTGTTGCACGCTTTCCCGGCGGCCTATGCTGTGGACGGTAATTACGGCACAAAAGCCCCTGTGGGCATGTATGGCAAAAAGCTTGCTGTTGCTGTGCTGGTGGTTACTGTTGCGGCTGGTCCCTTGCGGAATTTGAAAGCCTGCGTTCGCCGGGCGCATTTGAATATTAGTACGGTGGTACTTGCGCCCTATGCCTCGGGCCTTGCGTGCCTTGTAGAAGACGAAGCCAAAATGGGTGCTGCCTGTATTGACCTTGGCGGTGGCACCACGGGCATTTCGATTTTTGCTCAAGGGGCGCTTGTACACGCCGAGGTGCTACCCCTTGGTGGGATGCAAGTGACGGAACAAATTGCACGGGGTTTGTTGGCACCCTTTGAACAGGCCGAGCGGTTAAAAACATTCAGTGGTTGCGCGACTTTAGAACCTGCGGACGAGCGGCAGGAAATTGAAGTAACGCAGGTGGGTGAGCAAGGCAGTGACAAAGTTGCTCGAATGCCGCTCAGTGCTTTAACCGGGATTATGCAGCAAGAGCTGGAACTGTTGTTCACCACTGTGGCGGAGCGCCTTGATGCATCGGGCTTTTCAGGAGTTGCAGGGCGGCGCGTGGTTATAACCGGCGGCGGCGCGCAGTGCGATGCTGTTCGTGACCTCGCTAGCAGAGTGCTGGGGCGCAGTGTGCGAATTGGTAGACCTAATGCGATGGAGGGTTTGCCTGTGGCAGCACAAGCGGCGCATTTTTCATGCATTGTGGGGCTGCTGGAGTATGCCGCGCGTATGCCAGAGCAAGTTTTTGGGCAAAAAACGGCTGCGGATGATGTAGCAGAAGAAAACGGCACGGTTGGCCGTTTGGTAAAATGGTTTCGAGAGAATTTTTAATAGAAAAAACCGCTTTTAACAGCGGTTGTAATACCTGCTGGTAAAAGCGCTGGATGCGGGTTAATACTGATTAAACGGAGGACTTGGGCATGTCGATTGAATTCGGAAATACGGAACTAACAGAAATAACCCCGCGTATTGCTGTTATTGGCGTCGGTGGTGCTGGTTGCAACGCTGTGAACAATATGATTGCGGCACAGTTACAGGGTGTAGACTTTGTTGTTGCCAACACAGACGCGCAGTCACTTTCTGCCTCTTCGGCAGACAATCGCATTCAGTTGGGTGTTGAGATAACGCAAGGGTTAGGCGCAGGCGCACAGCCAAAAATTGGCGAAGCTGCGGCGGAAGAAGCCGTGGAAGCCATTGATGAGATGCTTGACGGGTGCCATATGGCGTTTGTTACCTCTGGCATGGGCGGCGGAACGGGCACTGGGGCAGCGCCTGTTATTGCAAAACGTGCCCGCGAACGCGGTATTTTGACAGTGGGTGTTGTTACCAAGCCGTTTCAGTTTGAAGGCGCGCGCCGCATGAAAATTGCAGAAGCAGGCATTGCCGAGCTGCAGCAGCATGTAGACACGCTGATTATCATTCCAAACCAGAATTTATTCCGTGTTGCCGATGAACGCACAACTTTTGCAGACGCATTCCATATGGCGGATGAAGTCTTGCATACAGGGGTGCGTGGTATTACGGACCTTATGGTTATGCCGGGCTTGATTAACCTCGATTTTGCAGATGTTCGCACAGTTATGTCTGAAATGGGTAAAGCCATGATGGGCACAGGTGAAGCGGAAGGCGAAACCCGCGCTAAAGATGCTGCTGACGCTGCCATTTCCAACCCACTTCTTGAAGAAGCGTCCCTGAAAGGGGCTAATGGCGTTATTATTAACGTAACGGGCGGCATGGATATGACGCTTTATGAAGTTGACGAAGCCGTAAATATGGTGCGCGAGCAAGTGGACCCTGACGCTCTTATCGTATTTGGTTCTGCGTTTAGCCAAGAACTGGACGGCAAACTTAGAGTATCTGTTGTGGCTACGGGTATTGAAGGCGGTTCCCCTTCTATTGAAATACCGCAGCCAACCCGTACACCGGCAGCGGCAGAGCCCGTTGCGGAAGAAGCTGCCAGTACTGAAACAGCGCCTGAGCCTGCGGAAGAAACAGAAACCAAGATTGAAATTCCGCCTGCCGCTGACGAGCGCCCTGTTACGGTGCAAGCAGAAGCGGCGCCTGAGGCTATGCCTGAAGCGGCTGCTGATGTCGTAGCGGATAGTGTGGACGTGGCAGAAGAAGAAACGCCTCAAGCTGATATCGAAGCTGTAGCAGTTGCCAATCAAGGTGCAGATGTTTTTGTCGCTGAAGAGCCAATGCTGCCAAGCACTAAAGTTTCACCGGCAGTTGGCGCACCGAATGCGGCTGCGGCAGAGGCTTATGCTGATGATACGCCTGCTGTGGCAGATGAAGCACCTGCTGCTGCGGCTCCCGTGAAACGGAGCTTGTTTGAAGTGATGACATCTGGTTTGCGGAGCAGTGATCCTGTACAGCCGGTTTCGGCGGAAGCGAGAGTGGCGACTGATCCAGCGGCGACTGCCTCCGGGGAAGAACAATCACTTGGCGGCGTGACAGATGATGACCGGCCTGCCCCTAAGACAGCAAAAAACCAATTGGAAATTCCAAGCTTTCTAAAACGTCAAAAGTCGTAAGGCCTCAAATACCCTAATGGGTGATTTGGTCGGGTCGTTAAAACCCAAAGCCTAACTGAGATTTATAAAAAAGGCCGGACATTTGTCCGGCCTTTTTTACATGCAGTTTGTTTGGTGCGGCTGGCAAGGAGGCGTGAGATTAAGTATCCCACCGTTTTAAGGCAGTTTCGTCAGTTTCTTTTGCGTCTACCCAATTGCCGCCTGCTTCTGTAGTTTCTTTTTTCCAGAAGGGGGCTTTGGATTTTAGAAAGTCCATCAAATATTCTGCAGCATCAAAAGCCGCCTGTCGGTGGCTTGAGGCGGTGATAACCAGTACAATGTTATCACCTGGGGAAAGGGTGCCGTATCTGTGAATGATGGTGCAACCCAGCAAGGGCCAGCGCGTTTCCGCTTCTGTGGCGATTTGCTCAAGTAGTTTTTCCGTCATGCCGGGGTAATGCTCAAGTGTCATGCTTTCCAGCGTGCCTGTCATGTCTCTGACAGTCCCGGTGAAGGTCACGAGGGCACCTATGTCCGTATCATCACCTTGTATTCTGGCAAACTCAGCGCTTAGGTCAAAATCCTCAGACTGGACAGCAATATAGGCCATATTTATCCCCCTGTTACGGGTGGGAAAAAAGCAATTTCATCAGCGTTGGTAACGGCGTGGTCTATGCCTACATGATTTTGGTTTATTGCCACACGGATGAACGTCATGTCAGCCAGCGCGCTATTGTAGCCATCGCCGAGGCCGCGCAAATGGGCGACAAGATCTTCAACGGTAGCAATAGTATGGGGTAAGTCTATGGTTTCATCGCCGATACCGATTTGCTCTCGTACCTTCGAAAAATACATTAGCTGAGCCATATCAGACCATATGCTTTAGGCCAGCGCGTAAATAGTCGAGGCCAGTGTATAGTGTTAGAATGGCTGCTGCCCACAATAGACCCGTACCAATTTCTTGGGCAGGTAAGCCAAACTCAGGGCCGCCTTTGGTCCAGACAAGGGCACCAAGCGCAACCATCTGCACTGTGGTTTTCCACTTAGCAAGCACCGTTACAGGCACACTTACTTGAATGCCGGCAAGGAATTCACGTAGGCCGGAAACTAACAGTTCACGGCACATGATGATAACGGCAGCAACCACATGAATGCCTTCAACCCAGTTGGCATGTACCACCATGATGATAACAGCCCCCACCATTAGCTTGTCAGCGATGGGGTCTAGAAATTGGCCAATTTTTGAAACTGTGCCTGTTGCACGCGCCAGATAGCCGTCAAAAAAATCAGTGATGCCCGCTAGGGCAAATGTGACAAAGGCCAAATGGCTGCCAAACGGCTGTTCCATAAAGAAGGATGCAACCAATATTGGAATCACCAAAATACGGGACAAGGTAAGTAAATTGGGAAGATTCCACATGGGGTTAACTCTATTGGTTTTTCTATGTCAGACAGAAATTATTGAAAGTCGGCCCAACCATAGGGCATTGCGCTGGCAGGTCAATGTCCAGCAGTATTTTTACTCGTGAAAATGATCATATATTTTTTGTGCAGTGGCTTTGGAAATGCCGTCTGCTTTTTCCAAATCGCGAATATCCGCCCCAACCACAGCTTTGGCTGACCCAAAATGGTGCAATAATGCCTTTTTGCGCTTGGCACCAATGCCGGGCACACCGTCTAGGGGGGATTTTTTAATATCGGCAGATCGACGCGCCCTGTGCGTGCCGATGGCAAATCTGTGCACTTCATCCCGCAGGCGTTGCAGGTAAAATAACACGGGGTCCGTTAGCGGCATGACAAATGGCTCTCTGCCGCGCATGTGGAATTGTTCGCGCCCTGCGTGGCGGTCTGGTCCTTTGGAAATGCCCACAACTGTTACGTCGGATATTTTGAGCTCATCCAAGATTTGCAATACGGATGAAAGTTGTCCTTTGCCGCCATCTATCAGCAGTAGGTCTGGCCAGTGGCCCCGCTCCCTGTCAGCATCTTCTTTTAGTAATCTGGAAAAACGGCGCTGCATGACTTCCCGTATCATGCCAAAATCATCCCC
>JAESQS010000014.1 GCA_016765035.1 Kordiimonadaceae bacterium
AACCAATTGGCTGATGAAATAAAAGGTGCCGATCCGCTGTCTCAAATACAATATATAGATATGAAGACCTATCTGCCGGGGGATATTTTAACCAAAGTAGACCGTGCCAGTATGGCTCATTCTTTAGAAGTGCGTGTGCCAATTCTAGATCATGAATTTGTTGAATACGCCCTAAGGCTTGCTCCTGAAAGTCGTATTTTTGAAGGAGAAGGCAAAGCAGTTTTCAAGCGAGCATTACGCGGCTTCTTACCAGATGAGACGTTAGATAGGCCTAAAAAGGGCTTTATGGTCCCTGCGGTCCATTGGTTACGCAATGAGCTTGCGCCGGAGGTGATGGATTTGAGCTATAGCGAGCAATTGCTTGATACAGGGCTTCTGTGCCGCAACACTGTTAAACAACTGGGTGAAGAGCATATTTCGGGTGTGCGGGACCACCATACAACATTATGGTCGTTAATTATGCTGGACCGCTCGTTGAAAAACCTAAAGCTGGAAATACCTAATTAAGTCAAATATGGGTTGGTGCTATTATCACTACTATACGGTGTAAGATATTCAGTAAAAAAGAGGTATATACATGCCTTCCCGTAAAAGGGGCTAGACCAAGAGTGGTAAAAACTGTTAAAATAGAATGGAATAGGAATTCTACGGGGCTTGTATCTAGTGTGTTTCAGGCACCCACTATTGTATAAATGAGGCACAATGCAGAAATCTAAAGTGAGATCCGAACAGTTTAAAGCGCATCGCAGACAGCTTTTACGGATGGGTGCTGCTGGCTTACCAATGGTGCTAACGCTACGTGCTTCTGCCTCAGGGGCGCTGATTTCGCAGCTACGCTGTACGTTCACTATTCCTAATTCGACCAAAATTTTAGTGGATGATACGGGTCAAGCATGGGTTGGAACATCCAAGCTGGGCATAAGTGGCAACAAGCCACAAAACAAAAATATATCAAAATTTAAAAACCATGCCCAATATGTTTTCCCTGCAGGAACTGTGCCTTCAAGCTATCGGGCAGATGCTTGCCCGCCTGACCCTTGTTACGACGGGGTTTCCAATAATTTAAATGACGCCAATGTGGACAGCATGTTTGCCCATTTGACAGACAGTGAAGGTGATTATCAGGCGACTGAAGGCTTCAGTGGTGCTGGCGGAGGCAAAAAAGGCGGAAGCCATAGCCATAATAATGATGACCACATTCAATGTGATAACCATGGCCACCAAGTAGATGAGCACGGTCACAGTATAGGTAGTAATACTGGTAAATACGCAGATTGTGGCTATAAAGCCTATAACGTATCGAATAACCAAATTGCACCGGGTGATTATGTTAATAATGGAAGCTGGAGCTTGCCGGGTGACGAAGACGGTTTGTATCTTTCTCTCTCGATCAATTATGCAGACTCGTATGGTAACACTGGCGGGTGGCCGGGTATTTCATGCATCGTTTCAATCCTCAATTATTTGAATTTATAATTTAGTAGTATTGTCGGGTAAGCAAATGGCAGCAGGGCCATATTCAGCAGACACCTTATGGGTCGCACATGCGGCCCATTTGATTGTTGAGCCACATGAAGATGTGTCTGTGGTATTTCACAAACTATCTGGCGACACGCATATCCTTAATTTTTTATCTGCGGCAATTGTTGAGCTGCTGGAGGAGCAACCCGGCACCTTTGCTGAGGTGACTGGCCGGGTTTTAACGTATCTTGAGCTTGATGCAGATGATTGCCCGCCGTCCCTTGTGGAAAGCACCATGCTACAGCTTGATGATACTGGCCTTATAGCACCCCAAAACTTGGCAGGTAGCGCGTGATATGGTGAATTTTGCCCCCGTTTCATCCTATAGCAGCCAAGAATTGGCAGCAGCCTTAAAGGCCGGAAGCCTAGAAGTGGCTCTGGGGCCTTTCACGGCGCGCGCCAAAGGGGAGGGCAAGCCGCTACGCTCTTTTTTGCAGGACACCTACCGGGATGTGATGGTGCGCCTTAGTCTTTCTGATGTGACGGATATTGCGCTTGATGTACGCGCCCCTTCGTTGTTGCGTAAATATATAAGGCCGCAAGTTATTCCTGATCCTGGGTTTCAGGTGCCTGCTGTGCCGCTACCAAAAAGCATGTCTGGCCTTGCCTTTGAGATGGGCCTCAACCTTGTGGTTGCGCTTAAGTGCTGCAGGTTTGTCACCTTTCACGCTGGTGTCGTCGCCAACGATAAAGGCGCTATTCTTATGAGTGCAGAATCTGGCGGTGGTAAAAGCACGCTGGTTGCTGCTTTGATGGAGGAAGGCTACAGGCTCTACTCAGATGAATTCGCGCTGCTTAACATGCCTGATGCAAGGCTAGCCTCCTATCCTCGGCCAGTTTCCCTTAAAAATGAGTCTATAGAAATTGTGCGGGACTTTGCAGGGGGGGATTGGGTGTCTCCTGTTATCAGTGATACGCCTAAGGGTAAAATAGCCTACCGGCGGGCAAGGCCTGAGGATATTACTGAGGCGGGGGAAACCGCTGTAACAAAGCTGGTTCTTTTTCCGCGCTTTGAGGCAGGGGTGCGGGCTTCTGCGCGGGGCCTAAGACGGGCCGAAGCCATCATGCGGCTTATTCCCAGTTCGACGAACTATCACTTGCTTGGTGAGCAAGGTTTTAATGCCCTTAGGAAAATGCTCGATGGGGCGGAAGCCTTTGAAATCACCTACGGCACTACAGACGATAGTATGAAGATGGTGCGGGACTTAGCGGCAAAGGTGGGCCTGTGAAACGCCAGTGGCTCGATATATTGGTAGGGACAAAGCCTTTACCCGAGGATATTCTAGAACGCGCTGAATTGCTTGAATTTGCTGATAGCCACCATGTTTTAGGCCAAATGGCTGAAGTTTGGAAAGATACGGCAACGGGTAAAACCCGTGATGTTTTTGATAATGGCCTTTTGCGTGCACGGTTTGACCGTAATATGCTGCGCAATGAAATGGAACGTGTTGAGCGGGCCTTTATGGGCACTGGCCTGTCGCCTATTTTGATTAAAGGGGCTTCTTATGTAGCGCAGGGCCTTGATGCAGGAAAGGGGCGGCGCGTAAGCGACATTGATATATTGTTGCATGAAGATGAGATAGGGCAGGCGGAAGAGCTTTTGAAGGCGGCAGGCTGGGCATTTGATGAAGCCACTGACAATACCTATGACCAGAATTATTACCGAACCAAAATGCACGAGTTACCGCCTCTACGGCACAAGACGCGCCGTACAATCATTGATGTGCATTTCAAGCTATTGCCACGGACTTCCCGCACAAAAGTACAGTCTGATTTATTCATAGACGCAGCACTACCGCTTGAAGGGCGCAAGTTACGTGTGTTTACCGCCGCCGACAGGCTTTTGCATTCAGCCATTCATAGTTTTGCAGATGGATCATTTGATACACCTGCACGCAGCTTGATCGAGCTTAAATACTTGTTTGCTGATATTCAGGAAGCAGAGCATGAAGGCTTGCTTGCGCGTGCGAAAACCGTTGGGGCAGTACTGCCACTTGCTTATGCTTTATGGGCTTTGGCTGAATTTTTTAAGGACCCGCTAGCGCTAGGGTTGCTAGAAAAAAGTGGTGTTAAACCCAGCCGTTTAATCTGCTGGACCATCAGCCATAAGCTGGAGCATATTGATACAGCGCCCTTTGCAAAAGCGCTGCTGTATATCAGAAGCCATTATATGCGTATGTCTTTGCCGCAGCTTTTTTGGCATTTGGCGACAAAGAGTTTTCGCAGGATTAAGCCGCAACCAGAGCTGCCACTTCCGCCAGGCTTTCAATGATTATATCAGGCTCAAGGTCTGCCATGGGTACGTCCCCATAGCCGTAGCTGACACCAATGACAGGAACACCGCCTGCTTTTGCTGCCATAATGTCCGGGGAGGAATCCCCGACCATTAAATAGCGGCCTTCGCCAACAAGTTTGGCAGTTTCGGAAAGATGTCTTGGGTCTGGTTTCTTAAAAGCAAAACTATCCCCCCCTGTTACAGCCTTAAAATAATGGTCGAGCTTCATTTCCTTCAGGAGCTTTTCTGCAAGCTTCAGGGGTTTGTTGGTGCAAATGCCCATGCCAATGCCTCTGGCGGTGAGGGTTTCCAGCATTTCTTTTCCGCCGGGGAATAGGGCTGACTTTACCGCCGTGTGCTGGGTGTAATAGTCGATAAAAACATCTTTGAGCTGTTCTAGTGAATGGTCGCCAATGCCGCCTGTGCGGTTAAGGCCGCGTTCTATTAATTTTAAAGCACCAAAGCCAACGTCCGCCCGCACAGCACTAAGGGGTATAGTGGGCCTGCCAATGGTGGTGAGCACATGGTTTGTCGCTGCATGGAGGTCTGCGGCGGTGTCTACTAACGTGCCATCTAGGTCGAAAATTACATTCTGAACTGCAAAGGGGGGCATAAATCGAAACTCTTAGGAGGGAAATTGAAATTTTACGCTACAGCCTTCTCAGTAAAGAGCGCAAGTGATATAACATTTGATGTATGCAAGCCACATTATGGCAGAAAACTCTGTTAACGCTTGATTCCCGTCCGCCTGCATGATTTAAGAACGGCAAAATACTTAGGCGGGAAATATCTTTCGAGTGTAACGATAACCCGTAATAAAATGTGGCCAATGTAATTGAGGAAAGCTGATGAGTAACTGGAAACCCGATAGTTGGAAGAACCGCCCTGTAATTCAGGTGCCGTCCTATCCAGATCAAAAGGCTTTGGAAGCAGCCGAAAGCGAGCTTGCTCATTACCCTCCGCTTGTCTTTGCCGGGGAAGCCCGCAATCTTAAAAGCCAGCTTGCAGAAGTTGCAGAAGGCCGTGCCTTTTTGTTGCAAGGCGGCGACTGCGCTGAAAGCTTTCGGGAATTTCACCCGGATAACATCCGCGATACTTTCCGTGTTTTGTTGCAAATGGCTGTTGTATTAACATTTGCTGCTAGCTGCCCTGTTGTAAAAGTAGGGCGTCTTGCAGGCCAGTTTGCCAAGCCGCGTTCCAGTGACACTGAAACTGTGGACGGTGTGGAATTACCTAGCTATCGGGGTGATATCATCAACGGTATGGCCTTCACGCCTGAAGCCCGTATTCCAGACCCACAGCGCATGATCAAAGCGTATAACCAATCTGCTGCAACACTCAATTTATTGCGTGCGTTTGCGCAGGGTGGCTATGCCAACCTTCTGTCCGTTCATCGCTGGAATCTTGATTTTGTTGAGAAAAGCGGTACTGGCGAAAAATACAAAGCATTGGCAGACCGTATTGGTGAATCACTAGCCTTCATGGAAGCCTGCGGTGTTAATGCAGGTGATACACGGGCGCTGCAAGGGACTGACTTTTACACATCCCATGAGGCGCTACTGCTGGGGTATGAGCAAGCGCTTACACGTGTCGATTCTACGTCTGGTGAATGGTATGACACATCAGCGCATATGCTGTGGGTTGGGGACCGGACACGCCAAACAGATGGCGCGCATCTTGAATTCTTAAGTGGTATTTCAAATCCTATCGCGTCAAAAGTGGGTCCGACAACAGACCCTGATGACCTGATACGCTTGATAGATTTACTTAACCCAAAAAATGAACCGGGCCGTTTAACGCTTATTTCGCGCTTTGGTGCGGATAAAGTAGAGGATTACCTGCCAACGCTCTTGCGCCGCGTTAAGCAAGAGGGCCGTTCTGTTGTTTGGTCTTGTGACCCAATGCACGGCAATACAGTCAAAGCTGCGGGTGGTTTGAAAACACGGCCATTTGACCAAGTGCTGCGTGAAGTGAAACAGGTATTTGCCTGCCACAAAGCAGAAGGCACATACGCTGGTGGTATCCACCTAGAGCTTACAGGCCAAGATGTGACGGAATGTACGGGTGGTTCAAGTGCTGTGACAGAAGACAGTCTGTCTTCCCGATATCACACTCACTGCGACCCGCGCCTTAACGCCACTCAATCAATTGAATTGGCCTTCCTGCTGGCTGAAAGCCTGAAGGAAGAAAGAGACGCAATGGCAGCGCCTGCTTCCGTATAATATCTCCAAAATTCTTGTGGATGATCAGGGCGGCTTTTAGAGTATATCTGTCTTAGTTAGTACCAACACCGGCCCGCACCCCCTACCCAACCACCC
>JAESQS010000120.1 GCA_016765035.1 Kordiimonadaceae bacterium
AAGCCCATAAATGGTTTAATTTAGCCATGGAGCGCGGCTTAAACAGGGCAGAAGTTGACCGCCACGATGTTGCGCTGGAACTGGACACTCAAGAGATTGTAACTGCCCTTAAGTTGGCACGAGACTGGTCAGAAAGCCACGCCATAGACCGTGTCCGTTTGAGTTGAAGTCAAACGGACACACTCTAATATAGCAAGTGGCTTTTTGCGTTTTCTAGCTCTTATAAACTTCGAGTGCTTTATCGATCAGAAACGAGATATGGCTGCGGTGGGCACGTGTGGCTTGCCCGCCCCGCCAGCGAGTCATGTTTTTCCGAATGGTTTGCAGGTTGGCAAAGGCGTTTGAGCGCGCAACATAGGCATAATCCTTGCCGAAGAGGATGTTCTTCAACCCATTCACATACATCACCTGTAATTCCTGCCGGAAGCTGTTAACTGCCCCTCTGCTATCATCATCAAACACAGCGCTGGTCATGTCCTGCATAACTTCTGTAATGGAATAGTCATTTCCGTACAGGCTGCTATCCACGAGGCGCAACAGGGTGCGGGGGTGCAGTATTTGCGAAAGAATATCTGCCTGAATAGTGCCGATGCGGCCATGCACTTTTGGGTCTTCGGTTCGGCCACCGTGTAAGAAACCGCGGCGTTGTATTGCCAAATGCTGCAAAAGCTGGGCATCAACTTTAAAGGCATCTGGTGCAAACACATAGCGCCGCAACAGCTCCATGGCCTGCTTTTGTTTGGATTTCTCTACAGGCTGATAGGGGGCAGAGGCTCCGGGCTGGCCTGCCACTGCACGGTCAACATATACACCGCCGATGTAGCGAGAAATTACGCGGCTCTGCCATGCCATATCCGCTGTAAGAATAAAGTATGCATTCCTTAATTCCTGATAGCTTTGGCCCGGTTTGTTGAATTTTCTTTTTAGGTCATCCAAGGCTGCAAGGTCCAGCCTCAAGCGGTCTGCGGCGAATTGCACGGCATCGTCTGTCATGTCATAGATATTGATGCGTGGGTCAATGCCTCTGCCGTTAGACCGCATGTCATCTGCGTCGTTACCAAAGGCTAACAGTTTTTCAGTAGAGCGGGCCAAGTGGGCATTTCGCTTTTTTGGGTCATCAAGGGCTGGGTCATAGCCAAACTGGATGGCCCAAATATCGTAGGCTCCGGGTCGTATCGTATAATAATGCGCTTGTTTTTTGCCTATTGGGGCAAAATTAATGGAAGGATAATCCATGACGGAGGCGATCAACCCCTCGCTTTGAGCGGATTCAGTGTGTGCTGTTTCGTAAGAGCGGCTTTGTGTGGCTTTCATATTATGATTAAGCCCAAGCGTATGACCAACTTCATGCAGGATAAGATAATAAATCGACTCTTTTACCAGCTTGGCTGAGGCTGCTTTGTTGCTGCTGAATACTGTATTTAGCGTTTTACCCAGCATATTATTAAGCTGTAGGTGGTTTGCCATGTTGCAGCTTTGCATATGGCGTTTAAGCTTGTTTATGCTGGATTGTTCGGCAGCGGTTGTTTCCTGCGTCAGCATAGCTGTGTCGAAGATGTTGCTTTGGTTTAGGCGGTTTGTCAGAAAGCTATATTCCAGCATAATATCCGCACCCAATATTTCACCCGTGCGCGGGTTGCTAAAGCTTGGGCCATAGCCCCCAAAAGGTGGGCGAGGGCTAGATGTCCACCGAAGCACATTGTAGCGGATATCACCTGCATCCCAGTCCGCATCATCTGGCTGTATCTTCACCTGAATAGCATTTTTAAACCCGGCTTTTTCGAAAGCGATGTTCCATGATGTTAACGCTTTGGCGATCATGGGGCGCAGCTCGTCCGGTGTTGTATTTTCAATCCACCAGAGGATTGGCTTCACAGGCTCAGACAAAGCGGCACCGGGGTTCTTTTTAACCAGGTTCCAGCGATTGATCATGTCACGCCAAGGCGTTGCACTACGGCTGGTCATATCATTTACATAGTCAAGGAAGTAGCCAACCCGTGCGTCATCAAAACGAGGTTTAAAATTATTTTCTGGCATAGGGATGAGGGTGTGTTGCACCCGTACTTTAATATTGCGGGCATCTGTTATGCCAGCATCTGAACCCCGATGCATTGGAGCCGGGTTATTATAGACATAATCAACAGTGACAAAAAGATTTTCAGGGTAATTTTTTACAGATGAAATGCGAGTTTTACTGCCAGATAATTTGCCTAGCTTGAAGCGTTCCCAAGGTTTTACTTTTGGTATTGCTGAAGCTTTAATTTGGTCAAAAGCCTCAGATTTAAATAAGCGGTCTACATTGATAAGATAGGTTTTTTCATCCTCAGATGTTGCCTTGATGCCTGCAGAATAAAGAACGGCATTGCTAACATTTGCATCAGCAGATTTGGAAATTTTATCTTCGGGATTGAAATAGAGATAAGGGTTTTGCTCAGAAAACTCTAACTTATTGAAATACTTGTTTATTTTAATAATTTTCTGCGCATTATACCGCCCCTTGAAATGGCCCGATTCCACAACGCCGTTTTCAGTGTGGGAGAAATAGATAAGCTCTTTATCCAGCTTGTCTTCGGAGACTTCCATAAAGAGGGACCCTGTTTTTGGGTCTTGGTACAGCTTGAACAGCCCCTCAATTACCGTATAGTCTTCTACGATATCCTTGATGAATTTCTTTTCGTCTTTCTTATCTTCATCAGGCTTATCCTCGTCATCACCTTCAGCTTTTTCTTCGCTTTTTTCATCCGCTTTTTCAGTGTCAGCCTTCAGCTTTTTTTCCGTTGCTGGCTTGGCTGGTTTGTCGTCACCCGCATAAAGGGGGGCTGTACCGGTGGCAACGCTGCCAATAAGCAGGCATACCAAAAGGGCGGGCATATAATTTTCTTTGGAAAACACCATTCATCTCCTGTATTTCGCAAAAACTGGTCAGCTTCTGGTATTATTATCTAATAAATTACATTTAGGCGCATTGTGAATTTTGTTGAACATCTAGTCAAGAGTACAGCTTACCACTTGTCGCGCAGATGGCACCGTTTATCGCATTTACCGAATTAATTAATAGGCTAGGGCATATCCGCTTTAGTTAGAGCCATATTAGCTCTAGGCCTTCAATTGGTGTTTCGAAGCACTGCTTTGAACGTTGCTATCAAGCTATCGCAGCCGCCTTCGGGGTCTTTTGCGCTGAAAGCTGCCAGCATATTTTTAAATTCCAGGCGGCCAATCACTCTTTCATAATCGTCTTTTGCCAGCACATTAATACGGGCATAGCTAATGCTTATAAATTCTTCGATTGAATCGGGGTCCGCTTTGCAAAAGCGTGCGCCACCAGCAAGTTGGGCGCTTTTATGGGCAGCGCTAATAACCTGTGCCTCAGATGTTTTGGCTTGGCTTTGCGCTGAAAGAGGTAGTGAAGCAGCAAAGCAAAGCATAAGGGCAGGGACAGGCAAGTACTTTAATATTTGGGGCATCTTGATCCATAAATTCTATTGGTACAAAAACTTAACAGGTAACAGCAAACAGTAATAACCGAAATCATGGCAGGCAAGGGGCGATGCTTAATTAAATATAAAATCTGCGGGGCCTGAACTTGCAGTTATGTCAGCACCTCTTTTCACCCCTTTGATATTCGCCAGCACTATATTGGTTTGGCCCGGTAGGTCTTGCAACAGTATGGCATTCATAAAGCTGAGTGTTTCAGGGGCTTTGGTCAGGTCTTTTTCAAGGTAAATCCGAACAAGCTGCTTGTCGATTTCCATACCCAGATAGACAAGAGAAACAGTTTCCCCATCCACAGTTAACTCTATGTTTTCAGGGATATAATCAGCGGTTGCAGCTTCCAGTGCAGTGTAGTCGCTGTCTTCAAGAAAGGAGAGACGTTCCCCAAGGATGACAGATAATTTTGCTTCAAGCTCGTGCGCTTGCAGTTCTATCACCAGTTCGATTGAGCTATCAGCGGTGTTCCAGTCAATGCGCGTGAAACTGCTATAAACATTGTGGGCAAATGCCGCGATGGCATAAAACATACAGGTAATCAGGCAAAAAAGACGAACCATAAAAATCACTTAGTTGAAAGTTTGATTGAAGCTTTGAGACAGAAAATTGCCTTTAGCTTTGGGCAAATTCATACCCGACAACACGGTTTCTACCATATGATTTTGCACTATAGAGGGCTTGGTCTGAACGGTCCAGTGCCGCTTCGATGCTCAGTTCGCCAGTTAGCCATGCTGATACACCAATGCTGACAGTGAAACGGAAACGCTCCGCTTCGCAAACAGTTTGGCTGGCAGCACAGGCTTTGCGAATATCTTCGGCAAATCGGATGGCCGTATCGCGGTCTGTATTCGATAAAATGGCAGCGAATTCCTCGCCCCCCATGCGGCCAATAAAGCCTGCATCGCCGACTATGTTTTTGGCAATGGTCGCAAAGTCCTTTATGGCCACATCGCCAGCAGCATGGCCATATGTGTCATTGATCCGCTTAAAGTGGTCAATATCCATCATGATGATCCAAATATCTTCTTTACTTGTCTCGGCGATGGTTTGTTGGCCTAAGGCTGCAAAGCGCCGCCTGTTATACAGGCCGGTAAGCGAATCTGTATTGGCGAGGCGTCTTAGTTCCGCTTGGTTTGCCTCCAGCTCAGACTTGGCAAGGAATAATTGTTCTGCCATGGCGGCTGTTCTGGCAGCATCTTCTTCAACCATACTGGAGTGCATAGCCATGTCTTGGTCCAAAGCCTGCAACACCGTTAGGTCACGAATAATCCAAATGCGTAGGGAATGGTTGGGAAGTGGGCGCGTTTGCCGCTCAATGACTTTACCACTGCTCAGCCTCAACGTTTCTGAATATTGAAAGTCAGGAGCAGAGAGCACAGCATCAATCAGTTGGTCGGCTTGCTCCCTGTCTGCCAGCTCACTATGCCAATCATTGAAAAGCTCTCTGATTGTTTTGATAGTGCGGCACCCCGGTAGCAATTCGGTGGCAGCTCGGTTTGAATTGATGATGTTGCCGTTGAGGTCTGATGTGATGATGGCATCAGGGAGGCCGTTGGGGTCCAACAGCCACGAGGATTCATTGTTGGAGGCCGCTTTCATGGCCTGCTGCAAAAGGGGGGCGACCAAAAGCCCAACAGCTACCATTGCTCCTAACCATGCAATGTCTTGATATTCAGACGATTGCCAGATTAGCGCGCTTGATAATAACATTAAGGCCAACACCCCAAGACCTAATAATAGTTTGACATTATAACCCAAACTTAAAGCTCTCTATACACTTAAAATCATGCAGTATTAAGAAACGAAAACAAGGCCCGCTCACCCTGTTCGTCCACACTAGCATGTGACTTTGAATAAATTCTAAACAAAGGGAGCCATGCAGCTCCCTTTGTTTGATTTTAGAACAATGGACAGGGCGTTTAACCCTTGTCAGCGCCTTTTTCGGCTTCCTTGGCTTCTTCAGCCGCTTTGGCTTTGCCGTCCATGACTTCCTTCATCATATTCCGGCTTGCTTTACGCTTAAAGAGTTCAACTCGAGATTCCTGAAATTCCGTTGGCCACACATTGTTGCTCGTGTCGGCATCTGCAATTTCATGATAAGGATCAAGCGTTACTTTGAGGATTTTCTTTTCCCGCACCAAAAGCTTTGTCACTGTGTGTGCATTTCTACGCCAAATCTCGGCAGGGATGCGCACTTCTTCATTGCTTCCATCGGCAAACTCAATATCAAGAGTTACTGGCATGACCAAGCCACCAATGTTTTTAAGCTCAATGAAATATAACTCATGCCCAAAGGCAAGCAGCTCTTTTTCCCAACCTTTGAGGCCTTTAATCTTGGCTTTATAGGCGCTTTTTTCTTTTTCTGTAACGGTGAATTTGTCATTCTCGTTATAGAAATCTAAAAGTTCAGGGAACTTGTCAGTGCGCAATTTCATGCCTAATTGCTGGTTTCGTGTTTCCCCAATATAGATGCGGTCTTCCAGCTCTTTGGCCCGCTTGATGTCATTTTCAACATCCGGGTTTTTTGTGCTGATACGCGCATGGGTCATGCCTGAAATAGCGATATCCACATGGTCAGTGGTGTAGAACCAACCGCGCCAAAACCAATCAAGGTCTTTGGCTGAGGCATCTTCCATCGTGCGGAAGAAGTCAGCAGGGTAGGGACGTTTGAATTTCCAGCGACGGGCATATTCTTTAAACGCGAAGTCAAACAGCTCGCGGCCCATGATTGTTTCCCGCAGTATGTTAAGGGCAACAGCAGGCTTGGTGTATGCATTTGGCCCAAATCCAATGATGCTATCTGACTGGGTCATGATGGGCACCTGATTAGGACTTGTCATGTAGGGAATAACTGTCCGTGGGTGGCCATAGCGTGTTGGATAATATTCTTCCCATTCCCGCTCTGCCATGGTTTGCAAGAAGCTGTTAAGGCCTTCATCCATCCATGACCAATTGCGTTCGTCGGTATTGATGACCATGGGGAAATAAATATGCCCCACTTCGTGGATAACCACAGAGATTAAGCCGTATTTTGCTCTGCGGGTATAAGAGCGTGTTTCTTTACCGTCCTTTTTTGTGATCACTGGGCGAGGGCCGTTTGATGTAATCATCGGATATTCCATACCGCCGCCAATTGGCCCTAACACGGACCATGCTACAGGGTAAGGATATTCAATTGAGTATCGGCTGTATGTGTCCAGTGTATGAGCAATGGCGTGCGTGGAATATTTGTCCCACAAGGGCATTCCTTCATCAGGATACAGGGACATAGCCATTACGGTACGGCCAGAATCTGGTAATTTTACACCGATGGCATCCCAGACAAACTTACGGGACGAAGCAAAGGCAAAATCACGAACATTTTTGGCTTTAAAATGCCAAGTTTTGGTTTTGTCAGTGCCTTCTTTTTCATTTTCAAGCGCTTCTTCTCGCGTAACAATGAAAACGGGGCGATCTGATGTTTTAGCTTTTTCAAACCGGGCTTGTTGCGTTTTGGTTAAAACATCACGCGGGTTTTGCAATTCCCCGGTTGAGCCAATGATATGGTCGGCTGGGACAGTGATTTCTACGTCATAGTCTCCAAACTCAAGCGTGAATTCACCGCTGCCGAGAAATTGTTTATTTTCCCAGCCTTTAAGGTCAGTGTAGGCGGCAAGGCGCGGGAACCACTGGGCAATGAAATATATATCATTGCCGTGGCGTTTATAATTTTCAAACCCCCCACGGGCGCCCATGGCTTTGCCTTCTGGGATGTTAAACCACCAGCCAATATCAAATTTTACCGTAGCACCGGGTTTCAGCGGCTTTGGTAAATCAATGCGCAGCATGGTGTCATTGACGGTGTATTTCAGGTCAGTTGACCCAGACCGTAGATACTTGACATGAAAGCCCCAGTCTTTGCTTTTCGTTTGTGACAGAAAGCGCAACGCACCATAGCGCATTTTCTTAGAGGCTTTGCTGCCGCGTTCAATTGTCGCTACAGCATCAGAGTGCTTTGAAAAACGGTTCTGGTGCATTTGCACCCAAAGGTAGGGCAATGTGTCTGGGCTGTTGTTGGTGTAGCTAACAGCTTCTGTTGCGTGGATTTTGCGGGTTTTTTCATCAAGTTGCACTTTGATTTTATAATCAACTTGCTGCTGCCAATATTTATGGCCCGGTGCGCCTGAACCTGTGCGGTATACATTAGGCGTGGGTAGATGCTCTTCCAGTTGTCCGAATTTATCTACAAATTTGCCTTTAGTCTGCTCGACTACTTCAGCGGCAAGAGGCATGGCTAAAAATGTGCCTGTACATACTGTCGCTATTAACCCAAAAATACGCATGAAGTTATCTCCCGCCGCGTTCGTTTATTAATTTTAAGGAACCCATGGTTTCTAATTTTAGTTGAGGCTATTGCGAAAGTTTCTATATGGCAAGCAAAACGGTACAAAATTTCGTTACCAAGAACAGCTACTTATGATTGATTAAATAATTCGAAGGGTAAAGAGGGCAGGGTGCGTAACAAGCATAGTAACCACCATATTGGGCCCCTTGAGGACGATAGAGAGAAATTATATGAAATATTCTACAAAAAACTTACTGATTGCTGCATCTGTTGGCCTGCTGGCTCTACCCAGTTTGGCTAGCCCTGAAGGTGCGATGACAAGAGACGCGATGAAAGCAAAAATGCTTGAGCGCTTTAACGCGGCGGATGCAGACAAAAATGGTGTCATCACGCACGCTGAAATGATGGCAAAAGTATCTGAAAAATTTGATGGCTTTGATAAAAACAAAGATGGCTATCTTGAATTGAAAGAATTGCCCAAAATTATGCCGATGTCTAAAAAACATAAGCATATGAAAAAGTTTAAGGGCGACCACCATGGCGGTAAAAATGCCAAGGACATGGAAAAGAAGATAGAAAAGCGTATGGCGAAAAAGCATACGCGCATCAAATTCATTGCAAAGCTTGATCACGATTATGATGAAAAAGTTTCTTTGAGCGAGTTTGCCAAAAGAAAAATTAAGCATTTTAAGCGGGCAGATGAAAATGGTGATGGCAATGTCACGCTGGCAGAAATGGAAACAGCAGGTAAGCGTATGCATCGCCATCGGAAGATGAAGATGAAAAAACATCATAAAATGGATAAATGAAAGCTGGCTTTTTCCCCTGTAGGCACAGCGTTTCTTTAACGTTTGCTGTCGAGGTGGCTGAAAGCTGACTGCATACTACACCAATTTGGCAAAGGCGGCTCCGTGGGAGGCCGCCTTTGTTGTTTTTGGAATCCGTATTTACCTCGAATGTTTTTTGCCATTCCAGTTATGCTTGATGCTATAGTAAACTAGAATAAACTAGAATAAACCTGCCTAATGCAGGTAAGTGGCAAACTATATGCCACCGGACCCTTGCCCTTTTTTTTTGCGGGCGTTAGGGTGCCCGAAAATTACGTAAACCATGTTGAGGCTGTTGCCATGTTTAAAGGCTCTATTCCTGCGCTTATTACCCCAATGACTGAAGACGGTACCGTTGATGCGGATGCCTTTCAGAAGTTTGTTGACTGGCAGGTTAACGAAGGGTCAACCGGCGTTGTCCCAACTGGAACCACAGGCGAAAGCCCAACACTGAGCAGCGATGAGCATAAGCTTGTTGTAAAATTATGTGTTGAGGCCGTGGCAGGCCGTGTGCCTGTTATCGCCGGTACGGGGTCTAATAATACAGTGGAAGCTGTTGAGTTTACCCAACATGCACAGGAAGCAGGCGCAGATGGGGCGCTTATCGTCACGCCCTATTATAACAAGCCAAGCCAAGATGGCCTTTATGCACATTTTAAAGCTGTGCATGACGCGAGTGACCTGCCGATCATTATTTATAACATCCCTGCGCGTTCCGTTGTGGATATGAGCGTCGAAACGATGACACGGCTTTTTGAACTGCCGCGCATTGTGGGTGTGAAAGACGCCACAGGTGACCTTGACCGCTGTGCAAGCCAGCGCGCGGCCATGGGGCCAGAGTTTGTGCAATTGTCTGGTGAAGATGCAACGGCGCTTGGTTTTAATGCCATGGGCGGTGTTGGCTGTATCAGTGTTTCTGCAAATGTAGCGCCGCGCCAGTGCGCAGAATTTCAAGCATCAATGGAGGCCGGTGATTACGCCAAAGCCCTTGAATTGCATGATAAATTACTAGCACTCCATCGCACCATGTTTATGGAGCCAAGCCCCGGCCCGGCTAAATATGCAGCTTCTTTGCTCGGCCTTTGTGGGGCAACCACCCGGTTACCAATTTTACCTATTGGTGATGTGACGAAAGCCGCTATTGTTGCGGCGATCGCGGGTCTTGGGTTGCAGTCAGCCGCCTTGGGTTAATGACGTGGCGGCAAAACACAAAAAAAAGCCCAAGCTGCCGTCGGGGATAGCTGCTGACAACAGGAAAGCCCGCCACCTTTATTTCATTGAAGAAGAATATGAGGCAGGCATTGTTTTGACAGGGACTGAAATTAAGTCCCTGCGAGGTGGTGAAGCAAATATCAAAGACAGCTACGCTGAAGAAAAGTCTGGTGAATTATGGCTTGTGAACGCGCATATCCCGGAATTTTCACACGGTAACAGGTTTAACCACCAGCCGCGTAGGCCGCGAAAACTGTTGATGCATCGTCGGGAAATAAACCGTTTGGCTGGTGCCGTGCAGCGCGGGGGCATGACGCTTGTGCCGCTTCGGGTCTATTTTAATGACAAAGGGCGGGCAAAAATAATGATCGGCCTTGGCAAAGGTAAGAAGCTGCACGACAAGCGCGAAACTGAAAAACAGCGCGACTGGACCCGCCAGAAGGCACGCTTGATGAAAGACCACGGATAATTTGGATATGTTATTAGTTTAAGCGACTATATTCTAAGATTCGGGTACTGTTACGGCAAACCGAACAGGGCTTTCAGCGCCGCCAGCAACTATTTCATTTTTACCAAGCTTTAACTGTGCAATAGCCCTTAGCGAGTAGCGGCTTAAAACCTCCCCGTTTACAATGGTGCCGTGGGGTCCGCCAAGGTCTCGCACGCATAGCGCGCCATCTCTCATAATCAACTCAAAGTGGTTGTTGGCTAATTCATGGGTGCCGGGTAGGGGGATCAATAAACTGTTTGCTGTAGCAATGCTAAAGGGTGCTTTGCTCAGTGCATTCCCGACCAAAAAGGGAAATTCAGTGACCTCTACAAAAGAAAGAAACTTGTTAGCAACCAGCCGGGATAAACCTTCTATTGTTGGATGGTCGCTTTTCTGTGGCAGTGCAACAGTGCTGGCTTTAATTGCGCCAAGTGGGTTGCCCGAATAGCTGCTTTTTAATCGTGCTGCCAGCGTTGTAACAACATGGCGCACGAGAGGGTCAGCAAAACTTCTTCTAAAGGCGTCAGCTTCAATAAACAAAACCTGTGTTGGCTTTGAGGCCTTGGCTGTGACGGAGTGTTTTGCTTGCTCTATCACGCTTACTTCGCCCAGCAATTCGCCAGCACCGATAGAGGCTATATGGTGGCAATCGCTTTCATCCTGCCGCCAAATTTCTACCTGTCCTTCTAGAATCATATAAACACCGACGCTTTCGCTGTCCTGTTTATAGATGACGTCGCCTAATGAAAAGTCGACGGAGCTGCCCATAGTGAGTTCGTTTTGCGTCATAAAACCTCTTCGGTAAGCCTTTAGGATATATGGGCTTTCTCTGAATGGCAAATTAGGCCTGTAAATGATGTTAATAATCGTTTGCAATGATCAAATTGGGGTGGTAGGTGCGGTGCATAATTAATTAATAATAATTCTTACTATTGTTCTCAGGTTAGGAACCATTTATGCGCTATACTCCAGCAACTCAAACAGCTTTGGTTGCCCTCTTAATAGGTACAGCAAGCGGCGTTTCAGCCCTTGAAAATGACACATCAGCAGAGGCATCTACTGTGGGTGATGCCTCTCAGGTTACAGAGCTTTCTGTAATCAATGTTGCCATGGAACGCATACAAGTTATTGGAAAATATGCGGACCGTGCCTCTATTGTTGGCTCGGCAACACGCCTGAGCGCGGAAGATCTTGCAAAGTTTAATTATAGCGATGTTAATCGCACTTTGCGCCTTGTACCCGGGGTGAATATTCAGGAAGAAGATGGCTATGGCCTGCGCCCCAATATTGGCTTGCGTGGTTCGGGTGTTGAGCGGTCTTCGAAAATCACGTTGATGGAAGACGGCGTGCTTATTGCGCCTGCTCCTTATGCAGCGCCTTCGGCTTACTATTTTCCAACTTCAGCGCGAATGGAAGCTGTTGAAGTGCGTAACGGTTCTGCCGCGATTAAGTTTGGTCCGCGCACTGTTGGCGGCGCTATCAATTTTGTAAGCCGTTCCATTCCAGACGAGTTTGGTGCCTTTGTTGATGTACGTTACGGCACAGACAGCCTGCGCACGCTCCATACATCAATTGGTGGCTCTACAGAAAATTTTGGTGGCCTTATTGAAGTGTATGACAGCAACAATGATGGGTTTAAAAACTTACCTGATGGCGGTGATACTGGCTACGACGTAGAAGATTATTTGGGTAAATTTCGCATCAACACCAGCCCTGATGCTGATATCCAGCAGTCCTTAGAGTTTAAAATCTCTAAAACTGATGGCGATTCAAATGAAACGTACCTCGGCTTGACACAAGCAGACTTTGACGAAGACCCCTACCAGCGCTATGCGGCCAGTGCGCTTGACAATATCGATACTGAGCACGAGCAAATTCAGCTAACCTACAATGTTGATTTTGGGGATGTGCAGCTTGTAACCACAGCTTACCGGAATGAATTCTCCCGGGATTGGTTCAAGTTTCAGGACATGCGCAATGCCACAGATACGGGCAACATCAAAGGGAATGCCGTTCTTGAAGGCGGCGACGCAACAGCGATTGAGCTTTCTTGGCTAAAGGGCCTTGCAGATAGTATCGATGGGGCCATTCGTATTCGCCACAATGCCCGCGCCTATGTTTCCAAAGGTGTACAGTCTCTTATCGCTATTCCGTTCACGACAGGCGGGGTAGGCCATGACCTTGAGCTTTCTCTTCGCTACCACAAGGATTATGAAGACCGCTTGCAGTTTGATGAGCGCTATACAGTGGTTTCTGGTGCGTTGGAATTTGCTTCTGCTGGTACGCCGGGTTCAGCCGGTAACCGTATTGTCAGTGCGGAGGCTTGGGCCTTTTTTGCCCAAGACACTATCACGTATGGCGATTGGACATTTGTACCGGGTGTCCGGTTTGAATCCATTGATCTTGATCGCTCAGATTGGGCAGGCGATGACGCTGCACGTTCCGGCAGTGAGAATGTGCGCGACACTGTGCATGTGAACACTTTTGTCCCGGGCCTAGGTGTCAGCTATAAAATTGACGATAGCCTCTTGCTTACTGGGGGTGTGTTTAAGGGCTTTAACCCTCCCGGTCCGGGGAATGTTGATGCGGAAGAAGAAACAAGCCTGAATATTGAATTTGGCGCTGTTTATGATGCCGGGCATTTCAACTTTGAAAGCATGGTATTTTATTCCGACTATGCCAATATTCTAGGAACCTGCACAAACTCTGTTGCCTGTAACGGGGCAGAAATTGGTGACCAGTTTAATGGTGGGGAAGCCACTATTTGGGGGCTTGAATTTCTGGCTGGCTATACCGCTGAGCTGGGGGGTGATTGGCAAGTGCCTTTCTATATCAATTATACATATACAGACGCTGAATTCAGCACCAGCTTTGAAGATAGCTTCTGGGGGGATGTAACAGAAGGCGATGCTTTCCCTTACCTGTCCAAGCATCAGTTTACAGCAAGCATTGGTGCGGTTAACGACGATATCAGTGTTTACCTACAGGCCAACTATGTTTCTGCATCTCGTACAGATGCCGGTACAGGGTCAATCCCTCTTGAGGAAAAGATAGATGGACGCATTGTTTTAGATGCGTCTGTTCGATACCAAGTGTTTGAAGGATATAGTGTTTATGTAACCGTAGACAACCTGCTCGATAATGAATACTCGGTTGCACGTCGTCCTATTGGCCTTCGGCCCGGCAAGCCTCGTTCTGTGTTGGCCGGTATGAAGATCAATTTCTAAATCCAGCAGATATATTTGGTATCAGGGGAGGCATTTTGCCTCCCCTTTTTTATGGGCAGAGAAGCTCTTTAAAGGGTGGTTGCCGTGTAAGATACTATCTGTAACTGGCTAAAGCAGGGACGCTTTAACTATGAGCTTAGTAAAATTTTAGGAGTTTAATGGTTAAATAGAGGGAGTATAAACAATGGGAGATTCGATCTATGGCTCTATTGTTTCTTCACAAGCCGGATGCGGCTGATACCGCACGGCCCCCTTATGACACTATTATACCTGCTTTGCGCGCCAGTTTGCTGCACGCGCTGAGAAGTGCCGTTGAAACGGGCGATGCACCCACTGCTACACATTTGTTTCGGGCAGTGGCAGGCCGCCGTGCGGTGCAGAGACTAGCCCCTCAGGGCACAATGGAGCAGCTTAGGCGCTGGTTAGCGCAGGAGCCTTGACCTAGGCTGTCGAATAGCATTCACCGCTCCCTCCTGAACAGTGATGTGCATTTCAGTTTAGGTAAGCAGCGGCGATGTATCCCCCACATCGCCGTTTGCTATGACAGTCAGGCGCTTTTGAGGGAAACCTCTTCCATAACGGCAAGCGCTTCAAGGAACATTTTTTCCGTTAAAACGCCTGTATTCACATTATAGCGGGAGCAATGATAGCTATCCACCAACCATATGCCGCCGGGCAGGTGGTGTACTGCTTTATGAACAAATTTATGGTCAGCAAGCCGCAAGCCATAGGTGCGCATGATGGTATCATGGGCGACTTTTCCAAGGGCCAGCATGGTTTTTACATGAGGCATATTCTCAATAAGAGACATTAAAAATGGCCTACAGTTTTTAACTTCCTCCGCAGTGGGTTTGTTTTGCGGCGGTACGCAGCGCACTGCATTGGTTATAAGTGTGTGGGTCATGTCATAGCCATCTTGTGGCTCGTTTTTATTGTCCCCTGATGTCCAGCCCATTTTGTCGAGGCAGCGATAGAGAAGCTCTCCCGAGAAATCCCCCGTGAAGGGTCTGCCCGTTTTGTTAGCGCCTTTCAGGCCCGGCGCAAGCCCAACAATCAGGTGTTTGGCATTCATCGGGCCAAAACTACTGACAGCCCCATTAAAAAAATCAGGGTAGGCAGTTTGATTATCGTGCCGAAAATCGACAAGGCGGGGGCACAGGCGACAGTCTTTTATAGGCTCATAAGGATGCACTGATAGGCTTTCATTCGATTTTTTAGACAGATGCAATGGCATTAAACTCATAGTATAGGCCCCAAGTACCGCTTACAAAGTAATCTAGTAAAATAACGAATATTGTAAGGAAGAGCATTAGCGCCTGAACCAACTTTGACTATCAGTAGAGTTGTCGGAAATTAAATTTCCCCCAAACAGTCCTGCGCCTTTTTTATGCTTTCTAAATTACACGAAATTTCCGTTCGGATATTCGCCCCTGACCCAAGGGAGGCTAGGCTCTTTTCA
>JAESQS010000121.1 GCA_016765035.1 Kordiimonadaceae bacterium
CCTGCACCATATCGCCCAGATGCTGCAACAGCATGTGCGGGGTACCGATGTTATCGGGCGGCTTGGCGGCGATGAATTTGGCGTTATTTTAGCACAAGCCGATGAAGCGACCGGCGCGCAAAAAGCCCAAGAATTGGCCACAATGATTGCCAAACACCC
The DNA here is from genome assembly GCA_016765035.1 of Kordiimonadaceae bacterium. Classification (GTDB taxonomy): domain Bacteria; phylum Pseudomonadota; class Alphaproteobacteria; order Sphingomonadales; family Kordiimonadaceae; genus Kordiimonas. The sequence continues at coordinate 160 of JAESQS010000121.1, forward strand.
GCTTGAGCTTGAAGGGGAAAGCATTCGGATGAGCCTTGCTTTTGGCACTTACACTTTCCGGTCCGGTGATGAACCACAAGACGCGCTTCATAAGGCCGACCAAGCCATGTATGAGAATAAGAAAGTCGTCAAAGCGGAAAATGATGAGAAAGACGCAAGTGACAACGAAGATACGCCTTAAAGTATAGCCGACGATGCACGCTAAACCGGATAAAACCTAGGTCTTACGCAATAATATCAGGCAGCAGCAAGCTCTGTAGCTTTTCCACTTCATCCTTCAGCATAAGCTTGCGTTTTTTCATGCGCTGCACCTGCAAGGCATCAAATGTGCCGGCACGCAGTATCAATTCAATAGCATCGTCAAGATCACGATGTTCTTGTGAAAAAACTGATATTTTTTCCAGTATGGAATCTTCGTCCAACACCATCACCCTGCACCGATGCTACAACTAGCCACCTTATATCATGTTGTGAGTTACTAGAGAAGAAAGCTTTATTCACAGGCATTTTATCCCATAAAAAATACTCCGTCTTCACCCACTAGACAGTATCTGTTTAACCTTAGAAAAAGAGCCTTATTTTTCACCCCAACGCGACAGGCCTTCGATTTTCATATCGAATAAATCTAGCGCGCGTCCAGCGGTATACGTCACCATGTCATCCAAGCTTTCAGGCTTGGCGTAAAAAGAAGGAACCGGTGGCGTAATGATTGCCCCAATTTCTGACAGTTTCGTCATGGTCCGCAAGTGGCCCGTATGAAGGGGCGTTTCCCGCACCATCAAAACAAGCCTGCGGCGCTCCTTAAGCACAACATCAGCCGCGCGACTTAAAAGAGAGCTGGTAATCCCGGTTGCGATCTCGCCCATTGTTTTAACAGAACAGGGAGCAATGATCATACCTTCTGTCAAAAAAGACCCACTGGCAATCGCGGCGCCAATATCCTGTACAGGATACTGGACATCAGCCAGTTCCTTCACCTCTTTGACACTAAAGTCTGTTTCTTCATGGAGCGTCCGCTCAGCCGCTTTTGACATAACGAGGTGTGTTTCAATGTCTGCTTGACGCAACAACTCTAATATCCGTACGCCATAGCAAACACCACTGGCGCCAGAAATGCCTACAATTATTCGCTGTTTACGAGTCTTTAACATGTTTTAGCAATCCCGCTCTCTCGGCGTAAAATTAATTTTAGCGCTAAGTATCCAAAGATACAGGCTAAGTCTTGTCCGGTAAATCTTTTCCGTGACACAGCCCCTTTCAAATGGTGCAATGACCGTATTGATTCAATGCCTGAAAGAGGAGCGATACGTATGAGCTTGCAAATGCATGTCCATTCACTCAGCCAAAAGCATGCCAAAATTGATGCCGTCATATCCAGGGAAGAGATACGCCCCCACCCTGACACGATGCGTCTGATGCAGCTAAAAAGGCAAAAGCTCCGAATAAAAGAAGAAATGCAAAAATTGGAAGTAACCCATTAAAAAATTGGGACTATAGGCAAAAAAAACGCGAGGGCATTAGCTCTCGCGTTTTTTTACATACTACATGGTAATAGCTTTAATCTTCGGCTTCCGCTGAATCTTCCGCAGGCTTACTGAAAAGCGCATGAGCTGCAGCAAGGCCCGTTGCCCCCCCTGGTACTCCAGGTCCTTTCGGGGCTTTTGTTACTTTTTCTTTCATCGGCGCTGGCTTTGGCTCTGCAGGTGCTTTTACAATAACGGTTTTTTCAACCGGCTGAGTTATTTCTTCTACAGCCACACCGTCTGCTTTGGCGCGGCGTACAGCAGCAAGCTGCACTGCTTCATCAAGCTCAATTTGCTTGCAAAGCCCCAAACCAACCGGGTCATGGGGGTGAATATTTTTAATGTTCCAGTGTGACCGATCCCGAATTGCTTTGATCGTTGGCTTAGTCGTACCAACAAGGCGGCTGATCTGTAGGTCTGTTACTTCAGGGTGGCTGCGTACAAGCCACGCAATGGCATCAGGTTTATCCTGACGCTTGGATACAGGCGTATAACGAGGGCCCTTCGTGCGGGAAACCACTTGCACATCGTCTTTTTCAACTTTCAGGGAAGCGGAAGCATCTTCCTGACACCGGTTGATTTCATCCCACGTAACCTGGCCGCTGGCTGTTGGGTCTTGTCCAACAATATTAATGCCGACTGTACCGTCAGCAATACCTTGCACTTCAAGTTCGTGGAGAGCGCACAGCTCTGCAATTTGAGAAAATGTAAGTGCCGTATTATCAACCAACCAAACTGCTGTCGCCATTGGCATTAAAAGTTGTGTCATCCCGTCATTCCCACCTTGTAAACAGATATCTTCACTGTCCAGACCAACAATTGTTGACCTGCCCCTTTCTGGAAAACCAAATTATTATGAAGGGGTGAGAGGATACCCTCTCCAATTGATCTTTAGCAGGTATACGGGCGACTGTACATCATTATATACTAGGGTTACGGAAGCGCATTCCCCTCTCCAAAGTTAAGAACCAATTTACCCATATGGCTGCTTGCTTCCATCATAGTATGAGCTGCGGCGGCACTGGTAGCAGGAAATATTGTATCGACCACTGGCTTTATTGCGCCAGTTGCCAAAAGCGGCCAGACTTTCTGCCGTAAATCAGCAGTAATACCAGCTTTAAAGTCCAAGCTTCTTGCTCGCAGCGTACTGCCCGTCAGAGTTAAGCGCTTTAGCATAACAGGCAGCATGTTCATCTCTACATTGAACCCTTGCAAAAAAGCGATAGAAACATGGCGGCCTCCGATGCCCAAGCAAGCAATATTTTTTGCGATATAATCACCCCCCACCATGTCCAGCACCACATCCACACCCTTACCATCCGTCAATTTTTCGACACAGGTAACAAAGTCATCTGTCCGGTAATTGATGGCTGCATCGGCACCAAGAGCTTTGCAGAAGGCGGTTTTATCATCACTGCCAGCCGTGGTGTAAACAGTGGCACCGAAGGCTTTGGCTAATTGGATTGCTGTACTACCAATACCGGAAGAACCACCATGCAGCAGTATCGCCTCCCCCTGCACTAACCCTGCCCGCATAAAGACATTGGACCAAACAGTAAAAAAAGTTTCAGGCAATGCAGCGGCTTCAATGAATGAAAGGCCTGACGGAATTGGCAATATTGTTTCCACTGGGGCAAGGCAATATTCAGCATAACCACCCCCTGTCACCAGTGCGCACACTGCATCGCCGACACCAAACCCCTCAACACTCTCGCCAACCTGCTCAATAACACCGGCAATTTCTAGACCGGGAATATCTGAAGCGCCGGGTGGTGGCGGATACAGGCCCATGCGCTGAACAACATCAGGTCGGTTAACACCCGCAGCTCTCACTTTTACTAATACATACCCTGAAGGCACCTCAGGCATTGCGCGCTGTGCGGGCACCAAAACATCTGGCCCACCCGGTTTTAAAATTTCAATAACCTGCATCAATAATGCCTCACTATCATTACGCCCGTGACAAAGACGGGCTTTCATAATAAAAATTACGGCAAGCATGAAGCAAAAGGCGGAGCATTGAAATGGATTTTGACGACTTACCCACAAAAAAAGCATCCCCTGTTACTGCTGTGGAAAAAGAAGACTTGTCGAGCGTTAGCCTCGAGCAGCTTGAAGAACGTATTGTGCGTTTGGAGGCTGAGATTATACGGACAAAAAATGAAATTAAAGACAAGAACGCCAGCAGAGATGCTGCGGAAGCCTTCTTTAAATCATAGCATATTCCAGTAAATACTATCGCTAGATCGTACCCGTTTCGGATAGTTATCAATCCGCCCACTCCCGCACAAAGCACTTTATAACTATTATACAATAGAAAGACGGGAACAGAACTCAGGAGAAGTTCGGTTCCCGTAAGTTTTCACGACAGCGAAGTTCGTGGATAGTTAG
>JAESQS010000122.1 GCA_016765035.1 Kordiimonadaceae bacterium
CCGCCATAAATGGCAAGAGAATACCGTGTGTTAAATAAATAAACACAAAAGCCAAAAGCAGGCTGGCAAGCCAAACACGTCTATTCAAAATTTCCCCCTACTCAATCGTTCTAATCTTAAGGATACGATCCTCACCGTAATTAGCAAGGTCAAGCCCGCCATAGCGCAGAGCCAAAACCAGTTGGTCTTCCCGCCCAGTGTAACGAAAAAACACTTCACTGAAAGGCAAACCAATAGATTTAACTTCAAATCCATGGACCAACGTTACATCCGCAAGTCGTTTTTCAATGGTTGGCAATATATCCGCTGTGGTTGTTGGCACCAATACACGCAATTCACCGCCAGTACTGGTATCTACAAGCAATTGGTCCCGCCATGCGCTATCGATTTGCTCCAGCACCGTTTCAAACATCTGTGCCTGCGTGTTGGCTTCGGCATCTGTGCCAGCGCCATCAATATGCCCCTTGTCTTCAAAGTCGCCATCTGTGGCATGAAACTCATAGCTTAAGGCCCCTGTACCATCGCCTTTTTCGTGCCACGCTGACGTTATCAACAAAAGGGATTCTACATCGTATTTCAGAGCAAGTGCTTGCAGATTATCAGTTTTAAACTTTGCCACTTCGGAATAGCTAACCACAGCGCGCTCAGCTAATTCGCCACGGGGAAACACATAGGTACGAATTCGGTTAATCCAATCAACAGCGGCATTTGCCTTAAGGGTTGCGGCTTTTGGCTGCCACAAAAAAGTGCCGATGCCATCCGTATGGGCATGTAATACCATAAGGCCACGCCCGGTACCCAGTACATGAGGTACCTTATTTTCTGCCAAAAAACGGCTTACTTTTCCCGGTTCAAACCGGATATCAAGGGAAGCAATATAGTGCCGTGCAGATGATTGTTCTTTCACGATCTGAATGCCGCTAACCAGTGCCTGTCTCTGCACATCACTCAGCACAGGCAGCAGAGCACGCCCTTCGGGTTGCGTAATTTTACGGAGCAATTTATCATAAGCTTCAGACTGGGCCTGCGCGAGCGCTATGTCTCGCGCGTCGCTGGCGCGTTTTGCTGTCACATCAACGGTGATTGCACGAATGGTAAACAGGCGGTCAAGAGACTCCACTGTTTGCCCATAACTGCCAGCGCTGCCCATAAAAATGAGACCGCCGGTCAATACAATAAACGTGACTAGACGCCTATAAATTAAACTATTTACCACTACACTGCGCATAAGCTCTTTCATATCGAATGCCGCGCCACTATAACGCCCCAAAGGGTATTTGCGAGAAGAAATGCGAACAGTTTAACTGCTCCATGAAACTCGTTGGTTGATGACAAGGTAATTAGCCATTTTTATGGCAGAACGGGTTTCTGGATTATGTCAGATAACAAACAGTCCTACACATATAAAGCGGCGGGTGTAGATATCGACGCAGGCGAAGCATTGGTTGAGAACATCAAGCCTCTTGCTGCCAGTACCCGGCGCTCAGGCTCAGATGCCAGTCTTGGCGGTTTCGGTGGCCTGTTTGACCTGAAGGCCGCTGGCTTTACTGACCCTATCCTAGTGGCCGCCAATGACGGTGTTGGCACCAAACTAAAAGTCGCGATAGACGCGGGCATTCATGACACAGTGGGTATTGACCTTGTTGCCATGTGTGTAAACGACCTTGTTGTGCAGAGCGCAGAGCCGCTGTTGTTCCTTGATTATATGGCTACCGGGCATTTGGATGTTGAGCAGATGACTGCCGTTGTTGCAGGCATTGCAGAAGGGTGTCGCCAAGCAGGCTGCGCGCTTATTGGCGGTGAAACTGCTGAAATGCCGGGTATGTATCAAGGCGGTGACTATGACCTCGCCGGCTTTAGCGTTGGCGCAGCAGAACGAGGCACCCTACTCGATGGATCAACAGTTGCTGCTGGCGATCTACTCCTTGGCTTGGCTTCAAATGGTACTCATTCAAATGGGTATTCCCTTATTCGCCGTATTGTTGGCGATAAAGGCCACAGCTACAGTGACAAAGCCCCATTTGCCAACATGACACTAGGCGAAGCATTACTTGCCCCTACCAAAATTTATGTAAAAAGCACATTGGCTGCCATTAAAACAGGCCATGTAAAAGCACTGTCTCACATTACAGGCGGTGGTTTCCTTGAAAATATTCCGAGGGTTATGCCGCAAGATACACTTGCTGAAGTGGACAGCACAACATGGTCTCTGCCCGGTGTTTTCGGTTGGCTGCAACAAGAAGGCAATATTGAAACCCGCGAGATGTCCCGCACGTTTAACTGCGGCATTGGCATGGTTGTTGTGGTTTCTGCTGAAGGGGCTGCTGAAGCCAAGAGCATTTTGGAAGCACACGGCGTAACTGTTTATCAAATTGGGCGCATGACTGAAGCTACAGGCAAACCTAAATGCCGTGTAACCGGCACTGCTGGCACATGGGGCGCTGATACTGACTGGTCTGCCATCACAGGTGAGGGCTAACGCATGGCTAAGTTACGCCTTGGTGTGATGATTTCTGGTGGTGGCACAAATTTGCAAAGCCTTATTGATGCCTGCGCGGATACTGACTTTCCCGCAGAAATCACAGTGGTTATTTCCAATCGGCCCCTTGCAAAAGGGTTAGAACGCGCCACACTTGCAGGCATTGACGCAGTCGCCATTGACCATAAAGAGTATGAAGACCGCGAGCTTTTTGAAGACGCTGTAAATATGTGTTTGAAAGAGCATAGGGTACAACTTGTTTGCCTTGCAGGCTTCATGCGTATTTTAAACACATCCTTTGTAAACCGCTGGAAAGACAGGATGGTAAACATCCACCCTTCCCTGCTGCCGTCCTACAAAGGCTTACACACTCATGCGCGCGCTATTGAAGACGGTGTGCGTTTCGCGGGCTGCACCCTGCATTTTGTACGGCCTGACTTAGATAATGGCCCGATTATTATGCAGGCCGTGGTGCCCGTAGATATTGACGAGACAGAAGAAAGCCTTGCTGCAAAAATATTACCTTACGAACACAAAATGTATCCGCAAGCAGTACGACTAATTGCCGAGCGAAAAGCGCGAGTATCAGGCAATCGGGTTGTTTTTGACGATATAAATGTAGGCACCGAAGGCCTTGTCAGTCCTTTTATTGAGTAACTGTATCTGAGCTAGAGAGACGGCTAGTGAGGCAACTTAAACCTAATATGTGGAAAATACACAGCGTCCTGTCGCTGTGGGTTGCATCATCAAGTACATAGCCTACACCCTTCATAAAAAAGGCCGCTTCAAAAGAAGCGACCATTTCTAAATTTTTTTTCGCAGTAGCCCATAAGGCTATTAGCCAACGATTTCGTTGCCTGAGAAGAACTGAGCGATTCCTAGCCATAATAATTGTAGTAAACAACTAATACATGCATGATGCCGCTGGGGCAATTTGGTCTCTGCTGATATTGGAGGACGAAATGCGTCAGTTGTTCATACTATGGTGTCTGATTTTAATGCCCTTTCAAAACTTGAAAGCCGATATGGATCGAATGTCGGAAGGGGACGTGATTCTCGGAGAAAAATTCTCGTTTGAATCGAAAATCCTGAGTGAGACACAACATTATATGGTCATTCTGCCCCGTTCTTATGAAACGGAAACGTCGGCACAATACAATGTGATCTATGTACTGGATGGACATCTCCCCGCTACGATGATCGCGCGTACTGCAATGGAGGCTAATTATGGTTGGGGCTCATTGGTGCCGAATTCAATAATCATCGGCATCCCGAGTAATAACCGCATCCGAGATTATAGCCCTGTTCATTCAAGTGTCGGATTTGACGGCAAAAACGCCGATTGGCTTACGGATTCAGGCGGCGGTAAAACTTACAGAGCGTTTTTGCGGACTGAATTTATACCTCATATAGAAAGTCATTACCGGTCCAACGGGCACCGCACCTTAATCGGCCATTCCCTTGGTGGTCTACTGGCAATAAATGATTTTCTTTCAAAGGACCGCTTATTTCAAGCCTATGTCTCAGCAGACCCCAGCATGTGGTTTGCTGACACTTATTTAATTAAACAATTAGCTAAAATTCCAGAAGGCTCTCTGGACAATGCGGGAAACCTATACATCTCAAACGCGCTAAAAGGTAGTGATACAGGGCATGGGGCGACGATAAAGAATAACAGAGAAAAAAAAGAGCAGTTCCTAAAATTCCTTGGGCTAGTTGAAGCGCAATCGTCTGGTAAAACATCTATCAAAATGCAACATTTTCCGAATGAAACACACGGTTCTGTGCTGTTAACGAGTGTTCAAGAAGGCTTGAGGCATGCGTTTACTGGATATGCACCGCCGGACTATATGGAAGTTGCTCGCAACCCATCGCTAATTGTTGAGCATTACCGCGCATTTTCGAAACGCATTGGCGGGACTTTTTTACCGGAAGAACGCGATGTGATCGAGGCGGCTCGTATCGCCCTAAGTGAAGATATGACTGATAATGCTCTCGAGCTTCATCTAATAAATGTTGGAAATCACCCTGAATCAGCATTGGCTTGGTGGAAACTGGGGGAATATCATGAGAAAACTGAGAATAAGGATAAGGCCCTGGCAGCATTTTCCCGTGTATTAACACTGATGCCTGATGATTCCGAAGTTAAAGAAAAGGTAGAATCATTTTCAAGGTGAAAGCACGCTAGGCACCATATTTTGCCCTTCTATTTACGTCTATCATAGTCCGCATAAAAAAGGCCGCACTGTGCATACAGGCGGCCTTTAATATTGTCTGAACTTTGTATTAGCTATTAGCCAACTATTTCGTTGCCTGAGAAGAACTGAGCGATTTCTAGCGCTGCATTTTCTTCACTGTCTGAACCGTGCACTGAATTTTCGCCAATTGATTTAGCGAACTCTTTACGTACGGTGCCGTCAGCAGCTTCAGCAGGGTTCGTTGCGCCCATTACTTCGCGGTGTGCAAGAACAGCGTTTTCACCTTCAAGAACCTGAACAACAACTGGTGCTGAGATCATGAATTCAACAAGTTCACCAAAAAAGGGCCGTTCGCTGTGTACAGCATAAAAAGTCTCAGCTTGTGCTTGTGACATTTGAATGCGCTTTTGCGCTACGATACGTAGGCCAGCTTTTTCAAAAATAGCGTTGATAGCACCAGTGTTGTTACCAATAGTCGCGTCTGGTTTGATGATAGAGAAAGTACATTGCACAGCCATGTGGGCATCCTTTTAATACAAAGAGCCTTCAGGACAGTCCCAATTGGCTCATAAAACTTGATTCGCGGGCCTTATACCGGGATTAAATGCCAAAGCCAAGCCCCGTTTGCGAGATGAACCATTTGCGTGATTGCAGCCGCTCCATACATGTGATACTTGCCCTGCCATGCTGCATATAAATGACATTACCTA